>NZ_VOZI01000002.1:0-266660 GCF_013419835.1 Acinetobacter sp. YH12052 | reverse complement strand
ACTGAGGATCAGAAAGCTTGTTTGAATCGATGTATTTCATCCGCAGATTATGCACGAATGCTAAGAAATCCGGAGTGCAAATATTAACCAAAAAGAAGATCGTTTTTTGATTTATGAAAGAGATCTAGTGTTTTGGATATTTTTTATCTTTTGGAAATGCGAAAACTTGCAAATATTGTCTTAATTTGCAATCCTTTTGGTCAAGGGTGTCTGGTTAATTTAAGGCAGGTATTTGTTGTAGTCGGGCCGCTATAACGCGGATAACGAGTGCCTGTATGTTTAATTTCAAGATTTTTAACAAAGTCTCTACGGAAGTATTAACTATAAAAAATGATCTCCAGCTTAATTCAGAGCTGCAACTTATTAATAAATATAAATCTTCCGATTCTGATATGTATAAACAAGCAATTGTTTTAATCTTCAAAGATCGTGGATATTCAAATTTAGAAATTGGTCAATTATTAGCAAGATGAATTTATTTTTAATCAGTCTAATAAAAAAGAGTGCCATATGGCACTCTTTTGATTTAAGTACAAATTAACCTTTATTGCATTTTGGATCTTGACCTAATGCACGAAGTGTATCCTGCTCTAAACGTTTTTTTAATACATTTTGATTGGCATTGTCTGTCAGAAGACTGCCACGTATTGTATAGATTGTAAGCTTAGATGAAGTTGAATCTATAGGCGTAATTGTAGTCTTAAAAATATAAGTCCCATATGGCGGTCTGCCATAAAAAGTCCCAATATTATTTTCACGATCTAGGTTAGCTTCAACTTTCAAATAATCATTATAAGTCCTGTATTCCACGCATTTTCCATATGCCTGCTTTAAGTTTGCATAGGATTGTACATAGTCCAAAGGAACTTCTACTGAACCACCACCATTGATTGATTTTGTGACCAATTCAGTTTCTGAGGTTGGTAGCATCATTCGTACGCAGCCTTGGAGCAATAACAGTGAAGTTAATAGCCCTAAGCCAGTAGCTGTTTTAATAAACTTTGACTTTTTTAAGGTTTGCATGCTCAACACCTTCAACAATACGTTTTGTAATAACAATAGATTCTGGCTCGGTTGCTTTAAATCGAGAGTCAACTTCATATTCAGCAATGAAAACTAAAGGTTTTGTATTTGAGTTACGATCTACGCCAATCACATAATCTTTATTTTCTTCTAAAGTCACGTTTTTGATCTCAGTAAAGTAACTATGATTTCCAATGCCACTTACGAAAACAATGTCGTGTTGACCAACAGGTAGTTTGAGTTTCACCTGCGAATGATCAAATCTTGTTTGTGTAGTTGATGGGCTGAGTAGTGAGTTTTCTACAAATTTCACACGTTGCTGGTCAAAAGTGTATACCGTGTAAGGGTACGCACTTAAAGAACCTGATCCTTGGAAAAACTCATAAGGAATTGTTTTGATCGTGGCATATTTTTGGCCCGAGCTCACGAGTTGGTTAGCATAAGCTTTTCGCTTTTCTGAAATAGGTGCATTTGCAGCAGTATTTAGGTAGCGTGCTTCCTTTGGAATGTGTAGCGGTAACATAGAAACTGACTTTTTATTATCAGCAGTTTCTACAACTTGACACCCGGTTAATAGACCAAATAAGCCTAAAAGTAAAAGTGGTTTAATATGCATTATTGATCCAAATTTATTCATAATTTTTAGTAAGCATAATTTACTTAAAATATATTTCGACTGAAATACATTCGGGAATAATTAAATCTAATGGATTAAAATATAATCAATATACTTGTTCAATTTTATCTTTTCTTCTTCGGGCACTTCTTCCTATTTCCACCCGGCAGGCAATCACAGGCCTGACCATCACCGTAGCGGTCTAAACTTTTCCAGCCCGTCTGTCCTGATTTCTTTCTTTGTTCATACCAGTTTTGTGTTTACATGCAGTTTGGAAGACTGTGCCCTATTAAAACAAAGAGTTGATAAAAAGTACCTTAAAGTGTTAATTTTACGTCAATTAATCTTTACTTAATTCATATTATTGTAAAAATTGAACATATTTTTTATGAAAGCCTCAGCTTGCTGCCATACTTTAATATTAATTAGAAACAGCCATTAGGTACTTAATAATGAAACTAGAATTAAATGTTCCTGATGATTTCCCTAGACAATTAATAGATTTATTCCATGGACTGCATCCACGACTTCCCAAAGGCTATCCAACAGAATGCATTTCTTTGGACAAAGCTATAGGTAGGAGAGTTGCAGAAAATGTTATCGCTTCAAATAACTATCCAGCTAAAAATTTATCAAAATTTGCTGGTTGGGGCATTAATTCACATATGACTCAAAATATCAAAGCAAATAACTTTTTAAAAATTAATAATATGTATTTCTGGGATGCAGAACTTTATCGATCCAAAGATATATACAAAATTGATTACAAAGAAGATTCTATTATTAGACTCCCTAAAAATATCGAACTGCCTTGTGAAATAGATGCTGTTATTCAAGAAGATGATAGTAGGTTAGATCTTGAAGATCCCTTTTCTTATAAGGTTCTTTCACCAATAGAAAAATTTGAAGGTGTGATAAAACAAGGAAGCATTATCCAACAAGGTGAATGTTTGGTTCAAAAAAATGAAAAAATTAATGCTGAAAAAGTAATCGTATTGTCAAGGGCAGGTTTAAGAGAAATTGAAGTATATAAAAAACCTAAAATCATTATAGTTAGTATGTATAACTATGATACTGAAGAAAAAATTAGTGAAGAATGCATTTATGTTCAAAATATTTTGCAGCAATGGGGGTACGATGATGTTGGAGTCAAAATCTTAAAACCAATTAGATTAGAGCATGCTTTCAAAATTGAAACTGAACAAAAAAATCCTATTATTAATCCAGCTTTAACATCTTCACAAGAGCGGTTTACTGATGAGTTTCATGTACTGACAGCAGAGTATGATTTAATTCTAGTTTGCAGCGCTAGTTCTTCAAGTGGTGGTATTTTAACTTTACCTAAACTCGCTACTTTTGATCAATCGTCAACTAATACTCCAATCAACATGCTCACGTTAAATGAGGAAAAATTTAAAGTTTTTAGAAGTGATCATCGTTCACATCCAATCAATAAAACGGAAAAAATATTAGACACCCAAGGTAATTATAGAGGTTTAAAAACTCACACTATTGAAGACAAAGCAACTATCGTGAACCTCTTAGGAGATGTTGATGATATTGCGATGACAATAAATGTCGGAGTGAGATATATTTTAAATAGAACTGACCCTAATTTTATAAAAAATAATTTTCACAGAGGATTCATTAAAAACTACAAAACTAACGATAAAATGCAATTATTATTTGGAAATTATACACAGGATGACTCTGGAAAATTTTTGATTGATATTGATAAGAATTTAGGCAATCATCCTTTAAATAAATTTATGCATTCTAATTGTATCGTGATTATTCCTAGTAAGCATCAAATCCAAGTTGATATTGCAGAAATTTTCTTTATAAGACTTTATTAATATAATAAATATCTTTTATATTTTAAAAAATAATCATTAATTCGTAGCAAGATTAATACTGAAATCTTCTTCTTTCTCAGGAATGAGCTGCATACTCCGTAAAAGGAGAGGGGGAGTTTTCATATAAATCCTCTCCCTCTTGCGCATAATTGCGCTCATCTTTGAAAAGGAGAGGGAACATTTTTTTGTGAATTAGGTATTGATTAAAAACTGACTTATGAAAGAAGTCTAATAAATATGGATTATATAGACCATAGATAAAGCACCTCACGACACTTTTCTAATTTTAGTCCCCACCATTACTGATGAGCATGCTCAACGACAATATGTTCTCTATGAGCAGTGCCATATCAAACGTAAGTAAAAATGTGGATTCATAATGCCAAACTATGATTACGACCACATGTTTGAATTACAGACACTTTCACATGCAAGATACGGACTGCTCAAGTAAAAAATAAGCCACCTTCGTACGGTTTTTTTATATCAATGGATAACAAAAGGAAATGGCAAAAGTGCTTTGTACATCTTACGATATAAATGAAAAATCATTGATGAAATTTAGAATTTCACATGATTAAAAATGATCAATTTAAAAATGGCACATAGTGATGAAAAAATTAACTTTGTTAGGTTCAATAACTTTGGCTTTGTCTGCGGCGGTTTCGCCAAGTGTATCTGCTGCACCAGTAAAACCCATTCAGTTTGCAAAAGGTGCTATTGGTACTACAGTTGCAGGATCATTTAAAGGCTACGATGACATTCAGTATAGTTTGAATGCTAAGGCTGGACAAACTTTAAGCTATAAGCTGACAAGCAATCATGATTTAGCCCAAATTAATATATATGCTCCTGGTGATAAACCAGGAAAAGCAGACGCTTTGGTGATTGGATCTACAACAGGAGCATCTGGAAAATTCAAGCTGCCAGAATCAGGCAATTATTTGATTCAGATCTACCAAATGCGGAATACGGCACGGAATAATAGAACAGTTAATTATAAATTGCATGTTGAAGCAGTTCGCTAAACTTACTTTATCTGGATAGCTTAGAAAGTAACCGAAGCAAAACCAACCAGATGAAATTATATAAGTGATAAAAAATATTCAAAAAACCACCAAAAAGTGGTTTTTTGAGTTTTGTATTAATTGGAAAATTATAAGAAATTAAGAAAAATGATATTGATAAATATAATGAATTTAGAATGAAGACATTAAATTGATCGTTTTCTTAATTTAATAAATTGCTTAATATTTAATTTAGTATCTAAAAATATGATAACATGTGCACATTCTAAACAGTGGCTTAGATTGAGTCAGCCTTTAATTTTCAATTTATGCACATGAATATTTTTAATATTTATCGTATAGAGCGAAATTACAATCGCCAGCACTCATCTTTACAAGCCTGTTTCTTCCGCAGTTAGCGGATATCTCTTTGATCAATTTTGATCTGTCTTACAAATAAAACGGAATAGGGAAGGTATGTCTTCATTGAAACCGTCATGGTATTCCAATGTGAATCCAAATGTGTTTATTAGCACAGTTGTTATTATCGGCATTTTTATTGCCATTGTATTTTTAGCTCCCAATGCTTTTGATTTAATAACTAAACAACTGAATCAATGGGTTACAAACTCATTCAGTTGGTTCTATGTACTATCTGTAGCCATTTTTCTAATAGTGCTTATTTATATTGCCTGTTCAAATATGGGTAAAATTAAATTAGGTTTAGACCATAGCCAACCAAAATATAGTAATAGCTCCTGGTTCGCTATGCTATTTACTGCTGGTATGGGTATTGGCTTAATGTTCTTCGGTGTCGCGGAGCCAGTGATGCACTATGTATCACCTCCAACCGGTGATCCTGAAACGATCCAATCAGCGCAGCAAGCTATGCGTGTAACATTCTTCCATTGGGGACTTCATGCTTGGGCAATCTACACAATTGTTGGCTTGGCGTTAGCTTACTTTGCTTATAGACACAATCTACCTCTAAAAATTCGCTCTGCGTTATATCCTCTCATTGGAAAGAGAATCTATGGTCCAATCGGTGATGGTGTAGATACCTTTGCGACGATCGGTACTGTATTTGGTGTCGCAACGACATTAGGTTTTGGTGTAACCCAAATTAATTCTGGCTTGAATTATCTATTTGGGATTGAATATTCAACGACGACACAGCTAATTCTAATCGTCATTGTTACAGCTATGGCTTCTTTGTCCGTATTTATGGGCTTAGATAAGGGTATTAAACGATTATCAGAGATCAATTTAGGTTTAGCACTAACCCTCTTATTATTTGTATTTTTTGCTAGTTCAACAATATTTATATTGCAAGCGACTATACAAAATGCTGGTCAGTATTTTTCAAACTTATTTAACATGACCTTTAATTTATATGCCTATCAATCTGATGGTTGGATTGGTGGTTGGACAATTATGTACTGGGCATGGTGGATTTCATGGTCGCCATTCGTAGGTATGTTTATTGCGCGTGTGTCTGAAGGACGTACTATTCGTGAGTTTATTGTAGGTGTTTTACTTATACCAACAGGCTTCACGCTGATCTGGATGGGAGTGATGGGCAACGCTGCACTCTATAGCATCTTAAACGAAGCGAATACCTCACTGATTTCTGCAGTACAACGAGACTCATCCGTTGCGCTATTTGAGTATTTAGGAACTTTGCCATTCTCAGGCATTATGAGTTTTGTTGCGACCATATTGGTTATGCTATTTTTTGTGACTTCAGCGGACTCTGGTGCACTTGTTACAGATTATTTAACAGCTAAATCTGAGAACTCCCCAACATGGCAACGATTGTTTTGGACAACGTTAATGGCTGTTCTTGCGATTGTTTTGTTGTTTGCAGGAGGTTTAGGTGCTTTGCAATCTGCAACAATGTTGAGTGCATTACCATTCACTTTTGTAATGCTTTTAATTTGCTGGGGCTTAGTCAAGGCTCTACATTTAGATGCAACCAAGATGCAAGCATTACAGGATGCGCGTATTACACCTAGAGCAATTCATAATCCAAGAAGTTGGCAGCAACGTTTAGGATTGATTATGCATTATCCGCATACACGTGAAGAAGTTGAACAATATATTGATACAACGGTAAGCCAGGCATTTTCAAATCTACAGAAAGAGTTTAAGCGTCGTCATTTAGATGTGACGGTAAACACGATAGATGATGGCTTGCAGCTTCGTGTAAACCATCAAGATGAGATTAACTTTATCTACCAAGTAGTTGTCCAAGAAAAAAATACACCAAGCTTTATGATTGATTCAGGAGAAATTACGCAAGATTATCAAGCTGAAGTATTTTTGAGGGAAGGTGGTCAAAATTATGACATCATCGAATGGACGCAAGAAGATATCTTGCAAGATGTCATTGATCAATATGAGCGTCATCTGCATTTTTTAAATTTAGTTCGAACTAAGAGCCAATAGATAAAAAACCGCCCAAATGGGCGGTTTTTATTAACATATGAGAGTTTTATAGGTAAAAATAACATATTGTTTAATAAATAGAATAATGAGGAAATTTGATATTTTGATAAAATTGTACAAATTTTGAAATAATTTAATTAAAATAAATTTGTATACTCGTCATATCCTAACCAAGCCTTTTAGATGCAAAAGCATACAACTCTGAAAAGTTTATAACTTACTGTAAATACTAAGGAATACAGTTTGATGCTTAACATTCCAATCCAATCCAAACTCGGTGGATTCTACTTTTTCTATTATTCAATAGTGGGTACATTCATGCCGTATTGGAGTTTGTATTTAGAGGATCAAGGGTTTAATTATCAAGAAATAGGTGTTTTATCTTCGATTGCAATTGTGACACGTTTTTTTGCGCCATTTATTTGGGGGTGGATTGCAGATAAATCCGGAAAGCGCATGCTTTTAGTTCGAATCGCAACATGGATGGAAGCCTGTATTTGGTTTCTGATTTTTATAATTCCAAACAGTTTTCAGTCTGTTGCATTACTCATGTTGGTATTCAGTTTCTTTCAAAATGCCATTTTAGCTCAGTTTGAAGGGGTAACTTTATTTTGGTTGGCTGAGCGTCGTGCAGAACTTTATGGAAAAGTCAGAAAATGGGGATCAGTTGGTTTCATTGTTGGTGTATTTGGAATAGGGGCTTTGCTAGAAATAATACCTGTTTCAATGCTGCCTATCATGTTGTTATGCATTGCATTTCTCGCATTTATTTGGTCATTTACGATTAAAGAGCCCGCTACTGCACCATCTTCACAGAAAAAACTTGAACCACTTTGGCCTATCTTAAAACGACCAGTTGTAGCTAGTTTTTTTATCATTGAATTTTTTCTACTTTTTTCGCATGCGCCGTTTTATAGTTTTTATAGCAATTACCTTAAGCAGGCTGATTTTTCGACGAGCCAAATCGGTTTTTTATGGTCTGTCGGAGTCATTGCAGAAATCATTATGTTTGCCTATGCCAATGTCTTTTTTAATCGATATTCTTGGCGTAACTTAGTGCTCATTTGTCTGGGGCTAACAGGGATGCGATGGTTGATTGTAGGCTTATATCCGACGGTGTTTATCACTCAATTTGCAGCGCAAACGATTCATGCCTTTAGTTTTGGATTATTCCACTTAATCGCGATGCGGATCATTTTTCAAAATTTTACTGCGAGTCAACAAGGGCGAGGTCAAGCGCTATACAGTACCATGTGGGGCTTAGGTGTTGCGAGTGGCAGTATTTTAGCAGGTCGATATTGGGACATGCTTTCGGGACCCGTTATTTTTATGATCGCAGGACTGGCTGTTATACCTGCCATGTTTTTGGTTTTGGGCTTGCCTAAGACGATCCAAAAACCAACGTGACACTTAAGTATTTATAAGTCTCAATTGACTAAAATTACCTGATTACGGCCGAGCTCTTTGGCTTGATATAAAGCCTGATCAGCTTGATTGATCATACTTTGCAAACTTGGAGCATTGGGCAAAGACTGATGAATCAGACCTATACTCACCGTAATATAAATCGTATTTTTTTTATCAATGAAAATAGGCGTAGTTTCAACGACTTTTCGGATACGCTCAGCAATACCTTGAGCTTCAGCTGCTGCAATGTTGGTGAGTAATACACTAAACTCTTCACCACCAATACGTGCAAATAAATCAGTTTCACGTAAATTCTTACGCACAACGCTCGAAAATTCTTGTAAAACTTGGTCACCGACATAATGCCCATATTGATCATTTAATTGTTTAAAATGATCAATATCCATGATGATAATGGAAAAGTTAAGCTGAATTTGGTTTTGTAGGTAAAGCTCACCTTACTCGAAAAAATATCGACGATTCATCGCATGCGTTAAACTATCATGATTTGCAAGGTATAAAACCTCTTTATATAGTTCGTGCCGATTTCGGCTAATAATACAAAGAATCAACGGCGAGAGAATCAGCATGGCTAGGCCGATACGGACTGAAATTGCTGTCGATAAATAGGCTAATGAAGAATCGTGTAAGTAGAACGCATTTAAATTGTAATAGGTCGCTAAAATTACCACGGCATTAATTAGGGATAAGGTAAATAAGCGATAGGTTAATGCTGCCCAAATTAGAGCCGCTAAAGGGTAGAGAATTGCCCCTGGACCTGCAGAAACGGCTGTTAAAAATACACAGAAGACAACTGCAATTGCCGGAAATATTTTATTGATCTGAAAGCTTTGATGACGTCGATCTTTGAAATAAAGTTTAAGATCGGCCAGTTTAGGAAAAGACAGAATAAGCGGTAATATAATCAGCGCATTTAATATTTCAGTAATCCACCACATACCAAAATCAATCGACAATCGATCGGTCGACATAAACGTGTTGGGGATATAAGGCACAGTGAAAATAGCAAAAAGAGCACCTGCAAGGCATCCACCACAGGCGATGATGACAATCATGGTCAGAAAGGTGAAACCTTTATTATAGTTTTGATAGTTCACCTGAAAATATCGCATAAAAAATAACGATACCATGCTGTTGGTTAAATTTGAAAAAGTGAGAAATAAAGTGAGTTGGAAATAATTGCCCGTCACTAAATCTGCGAGCATATAACCGGTAAATGCACCTAACCATCCTCCCAGATTACTCAGTTTAGGGAACCTTAAGAATAATGCTAATAGCACTGCATTGGCAGGCCAAAAAATCGCTAAATAGCTTAATGGGCGGGTGAAAATACCGATTAAGCAGCAGCAAAGAATAACTGCAGCGACTATGACAAAAGCCATGCTGTGGCTTGCATTAAGCGTAGCAAGACTATTCGAATGCAGTTTCATTAGCTTATGTAAGCCTAGGTTAAATATGGGAGAATTCGTTTTTTTCGTATATTAAACGATAAAAAAGATTTTATATTATTTTATTGTAAATAGTGTGATTTGTTTGGCATTTAGCTGATTTGTAGTTTCGTTAACCGAGATTGATTTTTTGGATAAATAGGAAAAATGATTGTTATGAAAATGTGATAAACCGCGGATTTGTAAAAAAATGTGTTACTTTAAGAGCATGATTTATATGACTGATTAAATGTATGAAAATAGCATATCTTACAGTTTTACTCATGTTGAGTTCATCGTTGGTGATGGCGGCAGATAATAAGAATACAACTCAAAATTCAGAGGCTAAAAATCAAGTTGAAGCGGTGAATAGCTTTAGGGTGACAACACGTTCTGAATTGGTCGGCTTATGGGGTATGGAAATTCCGACCAATAAAAAGTGCGTTGAATATTATAATTTTAAGAGCAATAATGATGTTGTGATCAAAAGCGGTGAAGAGTGGTCATCTGGGGTATATGACTATCAACCTGCGCAAGATCCGAATGTGCAAATTCCAGCACTGATTTTACAAGTGAAATATGACAATAATCAGATGGATTGTTCGGGCAATATTCAAGATCAAACCGGCGAAATTTCACAGTACTTTGTAAAGTGGAAAAGTCCATCTGTTATTAATTTCTGTGCCAATGATCAGGGTCAACAGTGTTTTGCGACATTGCGTCGAGTTTTACCTTAAGTATGACTATAGATCTTTCTTATGAAAATAAAAAAACCACTCATTTGAATGGTTTTTTTGACGCTGAAGATTTATTTATCTTCATGTCCTTCGACTTTCTTTAATAGATGCTTTTCAAGATAGTGAATATCCATTGCTTGTTCGCAGAAATTTTTATCTTGAAGAATCAAATCTTTATGTAGCGGAATATTGGTTTTCACGCCAGTTAAGATAATCTCTTCCAGAGCTTGTTTCATGCGCGCAATAGAGGTTTCACGATCTTTACCATGCGCAATGAGTTTTGCAATCATTGAATCATAGTATGGTGGGATGCTATATCCTTGATAGATATGAGAATCTAATCGGATACCTGCGCCACCCGGTGCATAAAAATGGTCGATTTTACCCGGTGAAGGCATAAATGTAGATGGATCTTCTGCATTAATACGACATTCAATCGCATGACCTTTAAGTTGAATATCTTCTTGTTGAAGATCCAAACCTAAGCCAGCAGCAATGCGTAATTGTTGCTCGATAATATCCACACCAGTTACTTGCTCAGTAACAGGATGTTCTACTTGTACACGAGTATTCATTTCAATAAAGAAGAATTCACCTTCTTCAAATAAGAACTCAAATGTACCAGCACCACGGTATTGCATCAATTTACAAGCATTTACACATGCTTCAAGAATATGCGCACGTGCTTCTTCAGGTAAACCCGGTGCAGGCGCTTCTTCAAGCACTTTTTGATGGCGACGTTGCAATGAACAGTCACGATCATAAAGGTGAATTGCATGGCCATTACCATCTGCAAGAACTTGCACTTCGACATGGCGTGGCTTTTGAAGGAAACGTTCCATATAAACGGTGTCGTCACCAAACCACATTTCCGCATCACGTTGAGCGGCTTGTACAGATTCGAGTAGCGTGTCTACACGTTCAACGATACGCATACCACGACCACCACCACCTGAGGCAGCTTTTACAATCAATGGGAAGCCAATTTCTTTGGCTTCTGCCAATGCATTGTGAATCGTTACAGCATGGTCACAACCCGGAACTGTTGGTACGCCAGCTTTTTTCATCGCAATAATGGCAGAAACTTTGTTCCCCATTAAGCGAATGTGTTCAGGACGCGGACCGATAAAGATAAAACCTGAGTTTTCTACAATTTCTGCAAACTCAGCGTTTTCAGATAAGAAACCATAACCTGGATGGATGGCATCTGCACCGGTGATTTCAGCCGCTGTAATAATGGCAGGGATATTGAGATAACTTTCGCTGCTGGCACCTGGTCCAATACACACTGCTTCGTCACAGAAGCGTAAGTGCATTAGGTCTTTGTCGGCATCGGAATAAATCCCTACGGTTTTAATTCCTAAAGTTTTGCAAGCGCGGGTGATGCGGAGCGCAATCTCACCACGGTTTGCAATTAAAACTTTTTGCAACATTGTGATTCCCCGTGGTCTTAAGCGCGATAGCGGAATAATGGTTGACCGAATTGGATCACTTCGCCATTTTTAACCAAAATTTCTTCAATTACACCGCTTTGAGTTGCTTCAATTGGGTTCATGATTTTCATTGCTTCGATGATACCGAGTGTTTCACCAGCAGATACAGTTTGACCAACTTTCACAAATGGTGCTTCACCTGGATTTGGCGCAGCATAGAACACACCAACCATAGGAGACGGCTCAACAGCACCACGTGGTGAACGAGGTGCAGCAGGCGCAGC
Source organism: Acinetobacter sp. YH12052 (assembly GCF_013419835.1). Lineage (NCBI taxonomy): Bacteria > Pseudomonadati > Pseudomonadota > Gammaproteobacteria > Moraxellales > Moraxellaceae > Acinetobacter > Acinetobacter sp. YH12052. The sequence goes on along the minus strand of NZ_VOZI01000002.1, from coordinate 254,401 downwards.
GGCAGGAGCAGCCATAGCAGGCGCAGCGGCAGCAACTACTGGATTGCGACGAGTTAGAGCAATCGATTGATCGCCTTCTTTAACTTCAATCGCCTGTAAGTCAGATTCAATCATCAAATCGATGAGTTTCTTGATTTTACGGATATCCATGAACAGTATTCCTAATTAAGATTGAGAAGTTGGTTGAATTTTTTCGATGGCGAAGTCTAGTGCTGCGGCATAACCTTTTGCACCTAAACCACAAATAACGCCAACGGCTTTATCAGATAGATAGGAGTGATGTCTAAATGCTTCGCGAGCGTGGACATTTGATAGATGTACTTCGATAAACGGAATGGCTACACCAAGAAGGGCATCACGCACAGCAACCGAAGTATGTGTTAGGGCTGCTGGATTAATAATGATGAATTGAACGCCTTCTTGTTGCGCTTGATGAATTCGGTCGACGACAGCGCCTTCCCAATTACTTTGGAAAGTGTCGAGAGAAATGGAAGCGTTTTGAGCCTGTGAAATCAGTTTTTGGTTGATATCTTCAAGTGTCAGATAGCCGTAAACTTCGGGTTCACGTTTTCCTAGTAAGTTGAGATTCGGTCCATGAATGACCAAAATGGTCGAGCTCATTCAGCCTGCTCCAATAAAAAGTTGCAAATTTACTTTGCAAGATACCTGCAAAGTTTGCTCATTATGGCATAAAATTCCACATTTTTTTTATAATTTCTTTGAATTGACGTGAAAAGCATGTGCCGAGAATGGGCTATATAATGCGAACTTTGCAGAGAATTGGCAATGTTAAAAAATTACATTTTTATCATTATATTGTAGGACATCATTTTAAACCCAATTGGCTAAAACTGTTGATATCTTTTGTGTAAACTTGCTTTATCGTGGTGCATTCGTGTAGCAATAACCAGTATAAATGATTTGAAAGGTGAGATGGCTTGTACATTTGTCTTATAGATCGTCAGTTGAACTGCCTACGCATGCATAGTCGTAAAGATAGTATTTATTCAGCGTATTAAAAATTCTAAGGTTTAACTTATTTCACGCGTAAAGGAATCTAAATTGTTCTCAGTTTTCAATCGAGTTATTTGAAAGAATAAATCAGGTTTGTGTGCTAAGTATATAAAAATTAAAAGATAGTTACTTTTTCTATGGTTTATAAAGCATATTTCTAGGCCAATGAAATTTTTTTCATAGATGATAGGGCTCAAGCTAGATATTTTGTTTGCCTTAGCGAATTAAATATTCTGTGGGAGCATTTCCTTATAAGTAGGCAGCTTTAGATATGATGAACATTTATTGCCTAGCTAAGTCATACTTTATAGACCTATATATAAGCGTATTAACCATCCTGTGTATTTTCTAGTCAGTGTTTTGAATCTATGAAACGTGCAAGGCATTGACGATTTCTTTCATAAATCATGTAAGTTTGGAAAATCGGGTATTTGTCCAAATTTGCACAGGCATTGGCAAAAGTTAAATCTGTGGTGGTAAAGAAGCTTGCTGTTTGAATGTTGATTCTATTTTTTTTCGTCTATTTCTGTGTTTGAGCGGTATATGTCTTAAATTAAGTTTCCTTTATTCCTGTTTATACCTTTACATGGAATCTACAGCATTGAGTCTTTTGTTATAAATGAATTGATAAAACAAGGCACGAATGCTTTCGCACGGAAAAAATTTATCTATATAAGTGTAATTCACGGTAGAATGCCCGAAACCTATATGGCCTGAGAACAAACATGGCAAAACATACGCAAAATTCATCACCTTTGGCAGAACTGATTGCAGAACAAAAACTTTTATGTGAAGAAGTGGGTTCTGCATATGTAGAAGTGCAGGGCGATGATGTAATTGCTGTGGCTGTCCATACCTTAAATAAAGATCCAATAGTCGGTATTCGTAAGCCTGCAGAAGGTGATGAAAATGTCAGTTGGTATATTTATGGCGGGGAGCTTGAAGGCGCAGATAACTTTGAAACAATGACTGTGCGTAAACTGCAAGATGTCGTGCCTGAAGTGCTACCGTATTTAGCTTTGGATGTAGGTTATCGTTTTATGATCGATGCTGATGATTATGAAGATGTCTGGAAAGAAGGTGATGAGGCTTAATTTATGCATTCTCCATTGATGTATAAACTTTATGTCTTTATTTTCTCTGTGTTTACTTCTTCTGTAATACATGCAAATGTGAAAGAAGCCGTTACTCCACAACTGACTCAAGCTGAATATAATGCTCAGATACAAGCATATACTGAGCAAATTAATTCAACCAAAGCCATTTTAGATGACCCTGCATCTACTGCAACGGGTCAGCAGCAAACTCAAGCGTTTTGTTTAAGATTGAATGCATATCGACAGATTTTAGAAATTTCTCAGCAAAACTCAGCTCTTGAAATGGCCAATCTAATGCGAGTGGCTTCACAGCACTATTTACAACAACAGCAACAGAGTATGCAGTCATCTGGCTTAAACGAAAGTGCATTTTGTTCGAGTCCTACAAAATAATTTAGGTTTAAATTTCTCTTCTAAAACTTTTGGGCTCTCGTCTAACTTTCTTTCATTTTGTTCTATTTTTCATAATTCGAAATGGTCTAATATTTCAAAATTATTACAGCATAATTCACTATAGGTGCAGTTTCTAATAATCTTAGAAGTTGAAAATGTAGATTGTCAGAAAATGATATAAAATATGCTTAAAATGATAAGTCCATCACATTATTATAATCAGGTTAGAACGATTTATATGCAACAAACATCCCTGGTCCTGTTGCATAGATCAGTACTAATACATCAACTTGTTAATGTCGTTCTCTTTTGGCCACTGAATAAGTGGCTATTTTTTTTGTGAAAATTTAAATGCTTAATTGGGTGATAAATCTAATGTAGGTAACTTTTACATAATTCTTGATTTACTATCCACACACATTGACTCATATACGACATTCTTTTCGAGTAAGATAATCAAATGATTTAAGCACTTTGAATTTTTATCGATTTCCTTTCAGTATGAGTGATGGATAAATAGACAAATATTGCGAGTATGATAAGATGATTGAACACATTATTTTTGATGTTTGAGGAGTTGTTACATGACAGCTTATACTTCAGTAATGAAAGCAAGCCAATATGAGGACGATATGATCCCGAGCCTTGCTATCCATGCATTTCGCCATGCTTTTGAACAAGCAAGTGCGTCATCCACTGTGGTTTATGTAAAAGGTCTACAACTGGTTCAACGTCTGCAAAATGGTCAAGAAGTACAAATAAAAGATGTATCAGCCGACTTTGTGCAAGTGGATGATCTACCAAAAATTTTAAAACGAAAAAAGAAAATAGAGGAAATTGTTTAATACATGCCTCCACAACCTCGCATTAGAATGTTCGCGGGTCCAAATGGTTCAGGTAAAAGCACAGTTAAAGAATATTTATTGCCCCATCATATTGGGGCATATTTAAATGCGGATGAACTCGAAGCTCAACTGAAACATTCACACCGGCTCAATTTGTTGGATTACCATCCCGCTTTAAAATCCGAAGCACTAATTGACTTTCTATATACGAAAAAGCGTCCCGCTGATGGAGAATTTATTCCGCTATTAGCACGAAAACCTCAGATATTAGATCCGTGGAAAATTGAATTTCATCCAGATCAGATTGATTCATATCTTTGTGCAAGAATTATCGATTACATCCGTTTGCAGTTTTTAGAACTAAAAATTAGTTTTACCTTTGAAACGGTGATGTCCCATATTTCCAAGGTGGAGTTTCTACGCGAAGCAAAAAGAAAAGGCTTTCGAACCTATCTATATTATGTTTCCACTATTGATCCTGTTATCAATATTTCACGTGTTCAGTACCGCGTGAAAACGGGTGGACATGGTGTGCCAGAACAAAAAATTCGCGAACGTTATTATCGAAGTATGGATCTGTTAATGCAGGCGGTAGAAGCAACGGATCGTAGTTATTTATTTGATAACTCTGCCGATGGACAGCATGCTTCTTTCATTGCGGAAATTGAACAAGCTGAAATTTTAAAGATGAATTCAGGTATTCAGCGTTTACCTTGGTGGTTTGTAGATAAGGTGCTCAAAGAGTTTGAGCCAAATTAATATCAACTGAACGTAATAAAAAACAAAATAACAGGATGAACCTATGCAAAATAACGACTATGAATTACAACAACATTCAAACTCATCTCCATTAGATCAAACTCATCTTGATCAAGCCATTGAGCAGCAAGCTGAACAAGAACAGCAAAAAAATAGTACATCATTTGATCCTTTATCTTCTCTAGATTTGACCGACTTAGCTGAAATTGGTTCGAATATTATAGAATTGGGTTCAGATGCTTTAACGTGGGTGAGCGATGCACTCAGCGATATCAGTATTGATCTATAAACTATCTATTATTTCAATTAACTTCATAATAAACAGCCTTTATTGAAAAATCTCCGAGGATATATTTCGTGATTTTTCAAGTTTATAAATTATTTCTAAATAAATTAATCAAACACTCTTGAAACGTTGAATTTTTCAATCAGGAAAAGGCAAGTCAGAACGAATATTTCGGTTGGAGGGCTTGCATCTTTTTTTAAATAACATATTATAAAAACATATATTGTTTTTGTGGCTGATGAATATGCATCCCTTTCTAACCGCTTTTCTCGGCGGGACCTTATTGGGCCTAGCCGCAGTTGGCTACCTATACGTACATGGTCGAATCGCCGGTATCAGTGGTTTAATTGCGCAAATGTTGAATCCTCAAACGATTTTAAAAACACCTGCGATATGGTTTTTAGCGGGACTTTTTATTGTGCCTTTTATCTACGGGAAAATGACCTCTGTGACAATTGAACTGGATGCAAGCCCATGGATGATGATCATTGCCGGGGTATTGGTTGGATTCGGAACGCGATTAGGTTCAGGTTGTACAAGCGGACATGGCATTTGCGGTATTAGTCGTCTTTCTAAGCGTTCATTCGTTGCAACTGCTAGTTTTATGTTGGCAGGGATTATCACAGTTTATGTAATGAGACATGTAATCGGAGCTTAATGATGAAAAATATATTGGCTTTTATTTTTGGTGGAATTTTCTCATTAGGTTTAATGATTTCTGGCATGTCTAATCCAGAAAAGGTCTTAAGTTTCCTTGATATAACAGGGCAGTGGGATGCGAGTTTAGCTTTTGTGATGATGGGAGCCATTGCAGTTGCATTTATTCCATTTCAAATGGCCGTTCGTCAATCAAAACCGACAACCTTTGATGGGACGGCGATTGAATTACCGAGTAATAATCAAATTGATGCAAAACTCATCATGGGGAGTGTTATCTTTGGAATAGGTTGGGGAATTGCAGGAATCTGTCCAGCGCCAGCCTTTACTTTGATTGGACTTGGCTACTATCAAGCAATTTATTTTGTTGTGGCGATGTTTGCAGGCGTCTATCTACATCGAAAATTTGCGGGAGCAAATTAATGTCAAAGCGTGCACAGGTACAACCTTTTTTTGATGAAAATACCAATACATTCAGTTATGTGGTATCTGATCTACAAACAAAACGATGTGCGATTATAGACAGTGTATTGGATTATGATGCTGCTTCTGCAACTACTCAAACGAAGCATGCAGATTTGATTGTTCGCTATATTCAAGAAAATAGCCTAAGCGTAGAATGGATTTTAGAAACGCATGTGCACGCAGATCACTTAACGGCATCACAATATTTAAAACAGGTTCTTGGTGGCAAAATTGCGATGAGCCATAACATCAAGATTGTGCAGGAAACATTCAGCGCCATTTATAATTTTGATGTGAAATATTTTAATTCACATCAGTCTTTTGATTATTTATTTGCAGATCATGAAGCATTTAAAATCGGCGAGTTAAATGCGTATAACATTCCAACGCCTGGACATACACCTGCTTGTCTGAGCTATGTGGTTGGTGATGATGCTGTGTTTGTCGGTGATACCTTATTTATGCCTGATTATGGCACAGCACGCTGTGATTTTCCCAAGGGCAGTGCAGCAGTATTATTCGATTCAGTACAAAAGATTTATCAGTTAGCACCTGAAATGCGCTTGTTTTTATGCCATGACTATTTACCAGAAAATCGGTCAGAATACTGCTGTGAAAGCAGTGTACATGCACAAAAGGAGCAGAATATTCATATTCACGTTGGTACGAAAAAAGAAGATTTTGTCACAATGCGAACTCAGCGTGATGCAAATTTGGCTATGCCAAAACTGATTTTACCTGCAATACAAATCAATATGGATGCAGGTAAATTTCCAAAACCAGAAGGGAATGGTATTCGCTATTTAAAAATTCCTTTTAATCACTTTAAATCTGCAAATTAAAGACAAAAATCCTTTAGGTTGAATGTAGCTCGCTATTTCATTTTATTAAATAGCCTAAGCAAATTAAATAGTTGTTACATAAAATAGCCTAAGTGTGATTAATAAATTTTAACGGTCATTTGATTTCATTCCATCAACTAGGCATCATAATGCCAATTTAACATAGTATTCAGAAATGATCCTAAATTACGAATATCATCAAAAATTAGAAGGCGAAACGCATCCACTAGTCTTTATTCACGGTTTATTTGGCAGCCTGAGCAACTTAGGGATGCTTGCTAGAGCTTTTCAAAATTCACATTCAGTGATTCAGCTCGATTTACGAAATCATGGTAAATCACATCAAAGTACAGAAATGAATTATCGTGAAATGGCAAACGATGTACTTGAGACATTAGATGTAATTGGCATCGATAAGTTTTCAGTGATTGGCCATTCCATGGGAGGAAAGGTCGCAATGCAATTCGCTTTAATCTCAGAGCGGGTAGTGCAACTTGTTGTATTGGATATCGCGCCCTTTGCATATCAAGAACGTCATCATGATGAAATTTTTACAGCTTTGATTGCTGTACAAAATGCACAAATTCAATCTAGACAACAAGCGGTTGAAATTATGCGTGAGTATATTCATTCAGATATGGTGATACAGTTTCTACTCAAGTCGTTTAGTAAAGGACAATGGTTGTTTAATGTAGATGCGTTGTATAAACAGTATGACCAAATTATTGGTTGGGAAAATATCGGAAATATTTGGCAACAGCCTGTATTGTTCCTCAAAGGTGGACAGTCACCTTATATTTCAAAAGCAGAACATATCAATGCGATAGAACACCAATTTCCACATGCGAAAATTGTAGAAATAGAAGGTGCAGGCCATTGGTTACATGCAGAAAAAACAACTGAAGTTATAGAGCAAATACAAAATTATTTAGATTAATACGGTGTGCCTTCAATTATATTTTGCAGGCACAACATCGAAATACTACTCAATCGAAATGTTATTGGCTTGAAGCTGACCTTCAGAGGTGAGTAATGCCGCCATCTCTGCAGTTTTTTTCAGGCCTGGCATACGATATTCTGTATGACCATAATCTTGAATAGATTTCCAGCGTCCACCCCATGTTAAACCGACAGACTCAGCGGCTTGACCATAAAGTTGATAACCACGCATAGCCCAAGGATCTCGCTCAGTAATGACCACTTTGCCATTGCGTTTAAAGGCGACATCGGCTGCTAAACCAAACTGATGATAACTTTGGAAACCACGCGCACGAGTGGTATTTTTATTGGTGGCTAAATTATTTTGACGCTCTGGACTACGATAACCTTCAAGCAAAACCATTTCATAACCATGTTGTTCACGCATGATTTTGAACACCATCAATAAACGCTGCTTATAACGTGGGTTCATTTTATGCCATTTACGATCTGCTGAAGGCACATCTGTAGAGTATGAATGCGTATGGATATCTTGAACTTCTGGGTTAAAGCTTGAAGCCATAACAGATGGCTGCTCAATCATTGCCGCTTCTTCAGCGATTGCTTCTTGAACAAGATATTCTTCGACTTCAGGAGGCGCATCTAAAACTTGTCCATCGAGCATGGCGTAAATTTGTGGATCGACTTTACGTAAATAATCAGCTTCTACTTTACTTGCAGTAATCGGGCGAGTAAAAGCAAATAATAAAATACTGGCAAACAGTAAAAAGCCTGCAAATAAAATCCACCATTGTTGTAAATGCCAGTGTGATTGAATCTGTTGTGGTGCTGCTGCATAGTTCAGTTCATAAGCAAAATTTTTGGCGTGCTGAATTCTTTTTTTACTTTGTGGAATGATTTGAAAGAAAAAATCCTGAACTTTAATTCTGAGTTCATAAGAAAAACAAAGCACTGTCACCAGTGCTAAGACAAAGAAACAACTAACCAAAAAGATGATCATGGGGAAACTGTAGCGCTCACAGTCGCATTCGCCGTGTTTGTTGCAGCAACCACTTTCGGACGTTTTGTTTCAGAAATTTGCGTTCCGCCCATCGGCTCTTCAAAGTGCTCATCTTCTTTTGCTGCTTTTGTAGATGGCTCTGTAGGCTTGGTCACCTTGGCTGTTGTTGGTGCAGCTTTTGGTTTTGCTAATGTAGCTGGAATATGTTGTTTAACTGTTGTTGTAGCAGCTACAACGGGACGCTGTGGTTGGGTAATTTCAAAAGGTGAACGGTTATTCGCTACAGCTTGAACAGGCTGAGTTACCTTAGTCGTATTGCCATGATTGAAAGCAGTAGCTAAATCATTCGAATATAAACCACTATCCTGATCTTTTTCTTCAGTTGCATGAACGGTTTGCGGTGCTTTTTCAGCTGAAGCTTGCTCATTTTCGTTTTGACGGGGTACAGCGGATGCCTCAGTTTCAGCTTTATCTTCAGTTGGGGCAGAAGTTGTCATTTCTGCATTTGCAGGCTGATCGTCAGAACTTAGATAAAAATATCCCAGGCCAACAACAATAATCACCGCTGCACCAACAAGAAAGCCGATAGCAGCATGAGCTAAAGGCGGTAAATTATTTTTTTGAGTCGACTGTAAAATTCTAACGTTATTCGATTTTTCGTTTGCCATGGTGTCTAAGTCTTATGGTAAATGAATGGTGATATAAGCCTGTTCCGATGGGGCAGTTATGACGTTTTGATATTGTGATAACGCCTGATTATTTTGGCTAGATAACATATATCTCAGTCCACCAAATGCTAATACAGCAAACAAAGCCCAAAAGATAATGATCCAAAAAAATGGTAATTCACGGTGAATAATGTTTTTAATTTGATCCGGCAATGCAGCGAAAGGCGAAAACGCCTTTTTACCTTTCATATAATCAATTTCATCGCCAACACGTGCAACGAGTGAATTGAGCATTTCAATCGATTCAAGTCGGTATTTACCGTGAAAACCAAGGAGCATGCAGTAATGATAAACTTCAAGTGCGGCTAAGCGATCTTTATTCTTAGAACGAATTTGCTCTAAATTTTCAAAAAAGCGATAACCCGCAAGTTGTGAACCAAAAAGACTTAATTGCAGTGGATTCATCATCCAATTGTTTTGTAAATCAAAAAAACGTGCATCTTGTTGGGTGACAATAGTTTCATCTAATAAAGCGCAATAGGCATATTTTGCGTCCGTGATATCTTCATTGCTGAATTGAAGCTTACGGGCTTGGCTTTCAAATCGGTTTAATAGATCCATAATTTTTGTCCTGAAACTTTCAGGGCTGGATGGAACATATTGATTTTTGAGTAAGAACACGATGTAAAAACCATCATGTAGTAGATCAACTAAATTGGTTGAACTGTTGATTTTCGGTTCAGCACTTGGTTTTGAAGAGCCTAATCCAATTTGACCATCGTCAAAAAGTGAAGGGGCATTATTTGAAATATTCATGATTGCTCCTTAACCATTCATCACTGCAATAAGTTCAATCGAGATATCTTGGAAGCCAGCTGGTATGTAAACGCAGATCGATTCAGAATCAAGCATACGCTGATACAAATCATTATTTGGCTCAACTTCAAAATAACTCACACCTGAACGAACTGGAATTGCTGTTGGCACTTGCATCATATGTTGCAATGGAACAGCAGGTAATGCCGCCATGACACGCTGTTCAACATCGACAGTATTGCCGACTTTAAAGCGCAGCGGTACATAAGAAATAATGTCATGTGTAGGCATCACACTACTTGAAACAGCTAAATACAGGCGCGAATCGCGAGTAATTTTGTCACTTTCAAGACTGCCCACCCAGTAGGATTGACGGGTTTCTTTCAAGTTAATACTGATATATCGATTTGAAATAATCGTATCGAGCAACTCACGTAAAATCACATCTAATTGAGCAAAACTTTCTTGCAAATTATGATGTTGATACTGTGGAAGCCGATCTACTTCATAAGCTGTAGAGAAGGTGAGTAAGGAACCTGTCAGACGCAATAATTCAAAATACAAACGTTCAGGATGAATCAGTGGATATTGCAATAAATGATTTAAGGTCGCATGCGCAGTATTCAGCGCATTAACCAACCAAAATGAAACGATATCACCAGAACGGAATTCAATTAACTTTTGTTCGTTTTCACGATTATTCGATTGAATGGTTTTAATTTTAGCTTTGATAATATTGAGCGTTCGTTTAAGCCCGGTAATCAGTGAATCACACGAACTAATATGTAATATTGGTGGGATAAATTGATAATCTAAAACAAAATTACCTGAACTTTGGCGCTTAATTCGGCCTATAGGCATGTAAAGAAAACCATCAAGATTGTGCTGTGGTTCTTGGCCTAATTCAAAGATTTTGAACTCTGCACGGCGGCGTAATAAAGTGATTTCAGCAGCCGTTGCATCTGTAAACAAATCATGAGTTTCAGTCAAATGTGAATGATAGCGACTCGATTGGGTATTTTCTTCAAAATTGACGTTTCGTTTATTCGGTTGAACGATTGGTAATGCTAAATAAATTTGCATTTCACCGCGTAAATTTAATGAATCAAGTAGTACAGGCTCAGGTAATAAGTCTTGTGCAGGTGCTTGATAAATCTCGCCATCTTGCCAAATCATTTCAACTTTATTCAAAGCCAAAGTATTGGTACTGAGTTGTGATTCATCAAAATTTAAACTTTGAATACCATAAGCGAACGGTATCGTTGCGCGAACCGTATGGTTTAAACGCTGTTCATGATAAGCATCTTGTAATTGAAAGTGTTGTGGGCGTAAAAATAATCCTTCGCCCCATAAAATTTTTTCTGCTTTAAACATTGTTTTTACCAGTCGCTATTCGATTCATTGCTTTGTTGCTGAACACCTAACATTTCTTGTACAGCTTCAAGAGGGTTTTCATCCTTAATCACATGGGTTAACCATTCATGCAGTGGCATTTGTGACCATTTAATGGTTTTTTGCAGCATATAACTAACAGGGCTATGCGGCTCATTCACTTGAAAATAGTCAGCAATATCTTGCAAGACTTTCATGGCTTGTTCACGGTTTTCAAGATGATTTTGCACTTGAGGTTTAAATTGCTGTGTATGCTGTTGTTGTATTATTTGCATATCATTCTGCACGGAATTTACAGTGGAAAGTGTCGGGCTTTCAATTGGAGAATTTGATTGAACCGGTTCAGCACTTGATGAATTGATAAAAGCATCTGCTTTATAGATTTTTTTCAAGCTCAAGTGAATCATTTCGATTTGAGAGTCAATACCAGCAAAGCTTGGCGCATCTAACCCCATCAAACCATCAAGAGTCGTTTTTAAGTTTTCCCAATGATTTAAAATATCTAAAAACTGTTGGTAATACTGGTATTGAATTGATTTTGACGTATTGAACAAGGCATGTTCAAACTGTTCCATACCATTAAACGACTCTTCTTGATCATCATCTTCATGGTTAGATTTACGTCTTTGGTTTTGAACATGCAGCAGTCGATCATAGTCGGACAGGGAATACGCTGCCGTACCATGAACGATTGAAACTGATTTAATTAATGTTGGGATTTGATTAATTATCCCTTGTAATAGACCTAGACGTTGATCAAGGTCATCATCCTCAATTTCAGGATGAAGCTGCAGCCAAAAGTCTTGCAAACTTTTTTGTGTAAGTTCAATCCCTTTGGCAATCCCTTCAAAACCATGAATGTGAGTCCACGCTTCAAGCAACCAACCATATAAGCGAATATCTTTAGTTTGTTCGCGAAGTAGATCTGACGATTTTTGGTGCACAAAGCCCCAATCTGCCTGTTTAGGTTCTGCGATCCAGTCGCCTTGATCCAAGAGCGGGTCATCTTGTGTTTTAGCTTTTTTAATTGCATGAAAATCATTTGAAAATGAAAAATCATGACCGCAAGGTAAATCATCCGTAATCGGTTGCAATAAAGCGTCGAGCTCTAAACTCATATTCTACATCGTTCCTAACTTATGCTTCTAAGGTTTTGGTCTTTTTGCTGCTGCGTTTTTTCGCAGGTTTACTTTTAGGATCTAAAACATAAATAATTTCATCGTCTTTGACATCGATTTCAATGATCGATGGAATCTTTTGCTCGCTCATTGCCATGAGTAATTCAGTGGCTAAAGCAGGCAAGACCGTCGCATTTAAAATGTTATCGACATTACGCGCACCACTATCGACCTCAGTACAACGGCTTAATAATAATTCAACTAAATCATCGGTATAACGTGTTTGCGTAGCATATTGTTTTTCAATACGCGCGGTGATTTTTCCTAATTTATGCTGAATAATGCGTACGAGCAGATCATCGTGTAAAGGAAAATACGGCACAATACGCATACGACCTAAAAATGCCGGCTTAAATTGTTTATATAAAGCTGGTTTTAATACATCTAAAAGTTCTTCTGCTGACGGCCATTCCTCTACTGGCTGATTTAAACAGGCCTGCATAATGGCACTAGAGCCTGCATTTGAAGTCAATAAGATCGTAGTATTTTTAAAGTCAATGACACGACCTTCGCCATCTTCCAAAGTCCCTTTATCGAATACTTGGTAGAATAGCTCTTGAACATCGCTGTGTGCTTTTTCAATCTCATCGAGTAAAACCACACTATATGGGTTACGGCGAACTGCTTCGGTTAATACGCCGCCTTGGCCATAACCGACATAGCCCGGAGGAGCGCCTTTTAAAGACGAGACGGTATGTGCTTCTTGATACTCAGACATGTTAATGGTGATTAAATGTGACTCACCACCATATAACTCGTTTGCTAACGCGAGTGCAGTTTCGGTTTTACCCACACCACTTGGGCCAACCAGCATGAAAACGCCTTGAGGTTTATTTGGATCTTCCAATTTTGCCTTAGAGGTTTTAATGCCTTGTACCAGTTGATGCAGTGCATAATCTTGACCCATCACACGTTGTTCTAACTGTGCTTCAAGCTTCAAAATTTGCTGAATTTCATCATTCACCATTTTACCAACAGGGATGCCGGTCCAGTCTGAAATGATTTCATTAATAATTTGAGCATTTACACGTTCAAAAACAAGCGGCGTTTGACCTTGTAACGTTGCCAATTGGTTACGTATATTGCTTAAAGTTTCAATATTTTCTGGTTTTTGCTCGGACTCTTGTTCAAGCGTTTTAATCTGTTGAACGAATTCGAGTTCTTTTTTCCACTGCGTTTCTGTCGACTGAATCTCTTGTTCAAGCGCGGATATTTGTGTTTTTACACTTTCAATGCGTTCGTGGTGAATAGGAATATTCTTATGTTCATTTTCAAGAATCGCCAATTCAAGCTTCAAATTATGTAATTGAGCATGAAGTTGATCCAATTTTACAGGTTGTGCATTTTGCGTTAATGCAACACGTGCAGAAGCCGTATCTAAGACACTAATCGCTTTATCAGGCAATTGACGGCCAGTGATATAACGGTGTGATGCATGGACTGCTGTAACAATAGCTTCATCGTCAATTTGTAAATTGAAATGTTTTGCCATTACGGGAATCATGGCACGCAACATGTCAATTGCAACTTCCTCAGTCGGTTCATCGACCTGAATTACTTGGAAGCGTCGGCTCAATGCGGCATCTTTTTCAAAATACTGCTTATATTCAGCCCAAGTCGTTGCGGCAATGGTTCTTAACTCACCACGTGCAAGCGCCGGTTTTAATAGGTTTGCTGCATCATTTTGACCTGCTTGACCACCCGCACCAATCAACGTGTGTGCTTCATCAATAAATAAAATGATTGGATGTGCAGAGGCTTGAACTTCATGAATGACTTGTTTTAAGCGATTTTCGAATTCACCTTTAACACTGGCACCCGCTTGTAGTAAGCCCATATCTAAAGTATGAATGCTGACATTTTTTAAAGCATCTGGAACTTGGTTGGTTGCAATTTTTAATGCCAGACCTTCAACAACGGCCGTTTTACCAACACCAGGCTCACCCGTTAAAATCGGATTGTTTTGACGACGACGCATCAAAATATCGAGCATTAAGCGGATTTCAAACTCACGACCAATCACAGGATCAATGCCACCATTTTTAGCTTTTTCAGTAAGATTAATGGTGTATTGGTCTAGAGCTGGTGTTTTAACTGGCGTAGTTGCATTCGGTTGTGCTGCTGATTTTTCATCTGGTGATGCAGTTGCTAAATCTTCATTTTCAATGCTCTTTAGGCAAAGATCTAAAAATTTATGTTTAATCGTATCGATAGGTAATAAATCGAAAAGAGAAGAAGCTCTTGCTGCAATTTGGTATAAATCTGGCGCGGTAAGGAGCGCAACAAGTAAATGACCACTACGAATTTGTGGATCTTGTTCAGCAGATGCTAATAACCAAGCTTGTTCAAGTAAGCGCACAATGGATTGGGCAAAAATAGGAGTGCGCGTATTTCCTTTTGGAAGTTGAGCAATACTTTCTTTGAGGTCATCTGCCAAACCGTCTGCAGAAACTTTGTATTTTTCTAAGAGTATTTGAAGGTCATTTTTATTGTTATAGGTTAATAATTCGAGTAAAAAATGTTCGATTTCGATTTCATAATTTTGCTGTGAAATACATGTATTGGCTGACTTTTCGAGTGAAATGCGGGCGTGAGGTGAAAGTTTAGTAATTAAAACTTTTAAATTATTCATAAATAACTCATCAAATTTAGAATCCACAGTACGAAATTTTACAAGTTTGACTGTGATCTCTTTTTTCTTGCTATAAAAATAAAAACTTTAAAATCAACACCTTATATATTATTAGTGTCTTGCTTTAGGCGATATAATACAGACTAAATAAAAAAAGGAAAAATATTTTTTTATAAAATGAAACAAAAAAAAACAAATAGTCGACAAACTTTGGAGTATTTGGCACATTTTTGTATTGACTCTATGTGCTTATTTTTTGTTAAATCTGCAGCATATTTTTAATTTTGATAAATGAAGAGAAAACCCACGGGAAAATAAGTGGTGATTTCTCCACATAAATTAAGTTTTAGCACGTAGAAATACAGAGGCAATTTTGAATAAATTTAGTGTTTTATTACCTATAATTTTAGCAGCCAGTTTAACACAAACCGTTTTTGCAAAAGATAAAGCGGCATCTGTGAAAAAATCCTGTTTAAAGGATTATCCACTGGCAGTAGGTGATACAGATCCAGAGATTATTGGTTTTTATAATCAGTTATGTGACAAAAAAAATAAGAAAAATGAGAACTTAAAAAATGAAATTTTTGTAGATATTGCCAAAAAATATCAAGCCAATGGTTACAATTTAAAAGCATTGCAAGCGGTCAATCTGCTGCGAGAAAAGAACTATCAGTCGCCTGAACTTACTGATGTCACTTTTTTAGCAGGTATCGCTATTTCTTATAATGCGCTGAATCATATGCGCAGTAATGAAAATCGTACTCTAGATGAACAGACCTATTCTCCTGCCAAAGTGTTGTCGGATAACATTCGTTATATTCAGCCGACGATTGATAAATCTACGTCTACTGCAGCAGATGTTCGTGAAAAAAGTGCTGAATCTACGAGCAATGTGAAATCTAAACAGACGATATCTACTAAAAAACGAACCAATACAGCGTCTACCAAGCCTAAACAAACGACTACAGCAGCAAGTAAAAAGAAAACCACCACGACAGCAAAACCGCAGACTACAGCGAAAAAACCTGCTGCCAGTGGTTCACCTTTCGATACATTAAAAAATAAATAACAAGGAAAAGCACTCATGGCAAAACGTGAAAGTGTACAGAAAAAACTTCAACGAATTCGTCCTCCTCGTGTTCAATTGACTTACGATGTTGAAGTTGGCGACGGTAAAGAAATTAAAGAATTACCATTCGTTGTAGGGGTGTTAGGTGATTTCTCAGCGGCATCTGAAGTAGAGAAAACCAAATTAAAAGACAAGAAATTCATTAATGTTGATTTAGATAATATTGATGAAGTAATGGAGTCTTTAGCGCCACGTGCTAATTTTCAAGTTGAGAATACCTTGACTGAAGACGGTGGAAAAATGTCGGTAGATCTTACATTTAAGAGCATGGCTGATTTCACTCCAGAGCAAGTTGTACAACAGGTTGATCCATTACAAAAGTTAGTTGCCGCGCGTGAGCGTCTGTCTGACTTGCGTAATAAAATTTCAAATAATGAACGCTTAGAAGATTTACTGGATGAAGTGTTACATAACACTGATCAAATTCGTAAGTTGAGTGTGGAGGCAGAAAATGAGTAATTTTAATACTGCAACTGCTGCAAACCTTGAAGCAACTGAAGAATATTCGCTTTTAGATTCAATTGTCGAACAAAGTCGTATTGCGCGTACAGATCAAGAACATGATCGTGCAAAAAGTCTGATCGGTGAACTTGCCAAAGAAGTCATGGCAGGTACCATCACCGTTTCGGACAATATGACTTTATCAATTGATAAGCGTATTGCTGAAATTGATGCGTTGATTTCATCTCAGTTAAGTAAAATCATGCACCATGCTGAATTTCAAAAAATTGAATCGACATGGCGTGGTTTGTATTATTTCTGCCAAGAAACACCTTCAAATTCTTTAACAAAAATTCGTATGTTAAATACGACGAAAAAAGAATTGATTAAAGATTTCCAAGGTGCGACCGATTTTGACCAAAGCACGTTGTTCAAAAAAATCTATGAAGAAGAATATGGATCATTCGGTGGTGCGCCTTATGCAACATTGATTGGTGACTTTGAGTTTGACCGTACTCCATCTGATATGTATTTGCTTGAGCAAATTTCACATGTCGCTGCGGCTGCACATGCACCGTTTATTTCGGCTGCTAGCCCGAATATGTTGGGACTAGAGTCTTTTACTGATATTGATCGTCCGCGTGATGTATCTAAAATCTTTGAAACAGCAGAATATGTACAATGGCGTTCATTCCGTGAAAGTGATGATGCACGTTATGTTGCGTTGACAATGCCACGTGTATTGGGTCGTTTGCCATATGATCCAAAAGAAGGCATTGCCACTGAAGGATTTAACTTCGTTGAAGAAGTTTCAGGTGAAAACCATAATGAATATTTATGGATGAACGCGGCTTATGCCTTTGGTACACGTTTAACCAATGCTTTTGATATGCATGGTTGGTGTGCTGCGATTCGTGGTGTAGAAGGTGGTGGTTTAGTTGAAGGCTTGCCTGTCCATACGTTCAAAACCAATGATGGCGAAGTGGTCTTTAAATGCCCAACTGAAATTGCCATTACTGACCGTCGTGAAAAAGAACTGAGTGATCTTGGTTTTATTCCGTTGGTACACTGCAAAAATACGGATTATGCAGCATTTTTCGGTGCGCAATCGACGCAAAAACCTAAAAAATATGACAGCGATACGGCAAATGCTAACTCTGCATTGTCTAGCCAGATACAATACATCATGGCAGTTTCACGTATTGCACATTATTTAAAAGCAATGATGCGTGACAAAGTGGGTAGTTTTGCATCAGCGGGTAATGTTGAGACCTTCTTAAATGAATGGTTATCGCAATATGTATTGCTCGATGATGGTGCATCTCAAGAAGCTAAAGCTCAATATCCATTGCGTGAAGCTTCTGTAAAAGTTGTAGAAAATCCAGCTTTGCCTGGTCACTACAAATCTGTGGTTTTCTTAAGACCACATTTCCAGTTGGATGAGTTGTCTGTTTCATTACGACTTGTGACCGAGTTACCTCAGTCCTCAAATTAATTTGGGTCAACACTATAATAACTTTAAATAAATAGGTATTCAGAACAATGAAAGATATATACATTCAATTTCGTGGTAAGTACAAAGTAGACGGCGAATCTCGTGATGCAGAGCACAAGAGTTGGTTAGAAGTAAACTCTTGGACGCATAACATCCGTCAACCTAAATCTGCGACTTCTTCAAGTGTGGGTGGTCACACTGCAGAACGTGTAGAACATTCTGATATGGTTTTTGTTAAAGATTTAGACGCGACAAGCCCTAAACTTTGGGAAGCATGTTCAGCAGGTTATACATTTGATGAAGTTCAAATTGATTTCTACCGTGCGAATGGCGACAAACGTATTAAATATCTTCAAATCAAACTGAAACATGTGTTGGTTTCTAGCGTGACTCCAACTGTAAATGATGAAGGTGTTCCACACGAATCATTTGGTTTGAAATATGCTGCAGTAGAGTGGACATATAACCAACAAGATATTAACGGTACTGCGAAAGGTGCTGTTACTAAGAAGTGGTCATTATCTAACAACACTGCTTCATACGCAGCGTAATAGATGGATTCAGATAGAGGCTAACTAGGGTAGCCTCTATTTTCATTTTTTTAAATATTTATAAGAAGATATGAATCTCGATCAGCTTTATCCTTACGGTTTTAGAACGACATTATTTGACCGCTTATTACCAGCAGATGCTCAGCAGACTCAAGGTCTGTCTTTGCAAGAACTACGTGAATCTGTTGCTTCCGATTTAGAGGATCTCCTCAATAGTCGGGTGGCAAAATTAGATGAACTAATTGATGACTTTCCATTAGCAAAAAAATCTATTTTGCAATTTGGCATTATCGATTTTGTTGGCTTATCGACTGCAAATCCATCGGATCGCGACAAAATTTGCCAGTCAATTGAGCAATCGATTGCTGCACATGAACCGCGTTTAAAACAGATTCGAGTCGAAATGCTCATGGATGGCCATAATATGGGGGCACTATGTTTAAGTATTCAGGCATATTTAAATATTCATCCTTTATATGAACCGGTTATTTTTGATGCCTTATTAAAACCAACAACACAACAATATGTTATTTCTCCAAGAGCTTAATGAAGTGGGTTATCTGTGATTGAAGAGCTGTTACCGTATTACGAAAAACAACTACAGGAATTTGGACAACAGTCCCGTGAGTTTGCCAGTAAATACCCCAAAATCGCCCAGCGTTTGTCTTTAAACCAAGAACAAATAGATGACCCGCATATTGAGCGTTTAATTCAAGCATTTTCTCTAATTTCTGCACGGATTGATAAAAAACTTGCAGATAGTTATGACGTTTTTACCCGTTCAATTTTTGAGGTGATGTTTCCTCAATATTTAAAACCATTTCCTGCATGTTCTGTGGTGAGCTTCGAAGATATAAATAAAATTAAGCAATTAACAGATCGACACGTTATTCCAAAGGCGACCAGTCTAAAAGCCAAAAGTACGCGTGGTGTTCAATGTGAATATCAGACGGTACAAGAAGTCACTTTATTACCGATTCAATTAAAACAGCTCAATTTCAAAACTCATCCATCGGCACATATGCATTTAAATCAAAATGCTACATTGAGCTTAGGATTTGAAATTTTTTCGAATAAGCACGCTTTACTCAAAAATGAAACTTTGCCGATCTTTTTAGACGCTATTTCTAATTTTCCTTTGCAGGTTTTAGATAGTATTTTTAAATCGACTACAAGTTTTTCGATTCGTGTGGGGCAGCACATTTTTGATATTGCCAATCCATTTGAAATTATGGGCTTTGATGAAGTTCAAAGTGTTCTACCTATCGATCAACATACGCATCATGCATATCGTTTACTGATGGAATATTTTTGTGTTCCTGAAAAATTCAATTTTTTAAATCTAAATCTAGATTTCATTAAGTTTTTAAGTTTAGAACATAGTGAATTTGATGTTCAAATGCACTTTAAACTCAATTTAAATGATCAAGCAGCGATTCGAAATTATTCTGAATTAAATGCTGCAAATTTTAAATTGTTTGCTACACCAATTGTTAATCTTTTCAATAAACAAGCAGAGCCGCAAAAGATTAATCATAAGCGAATGGAATATCCATTGGTGACAGATGCACACTATCCTGAATATTTTCAAGCCTATAGCATTTTAAAAATGAATATGGTGCGTGAAAAAAGTAACCAAGATGAAGTGTATTATCCGGTACTGCCTTTTTTTGCAATGAGTCATTATCATCAAGATAAAGTCCAGTTTTTTTATAGTTTAAATCCGCAGCAGATGAAGAATAAACATCAGGAATTAAACTATTCAATCATATCTCGTGCTTTAGACCCACATAGCACTCAGTCCGATTTTATTAGTACTGAACTACTATGTAGTAATCGTGAGTTACCTTACGAAAGTTATAATAAAGATCAAAATGCATTAACTCTGAATGATAGTAATTTGGCACGTCGTGCTCTGATGCTCAAACGACCGTCGTTACCGTATTATTTTGAGCAAAATAAACAAGAACAGTGGCGGGTCATTTCACATTTATCTTTGAATAATATGTCTTTAATGAAAGGCGATGCGGTCTCTCATATTAAAGAACTTTTGGAATTGTATAATTTACCTAAATCGAAAGAAAACCAAATTATTATCGACTCCATAAAAAATATTCAGTTTTCTACCACGCAGAAACTTGTGGATAGTAAACCGTTTCCATTATTTGTCAGAGGTTTAAAAGTTCAGCTATACATTGATGCAGATATCTTTAGAGGACATAGCCTGTATATATATAGTCAATTGCTAGCACATATCTTTAACTTAAAAGTCAATATGAACAGCTTTGTCGATGTCTCGGTTTTTGATGCAAATAGTCAACAGGAGTTATACCAATGCGTGCAGAACGTTGGTGGCAAGAAAGCTCTGTAATTGACGGACTTTTCCAAGAACCGAAAGCCTACGAGTTTGTTCAAGCCACTCGTTTGTTAAGACATGCACCTTATGGAGCGGCTCAAGTTCACTGGGCAAATGACTTTGAGTTTAATAGTTCACTTAATCTGAACTTCCCGAACACTGAAATTGAAAGTTTAGAGTTCAACGATGAGAAAGTTGAACTGACAAATTTAATGGTAGGTTTAACGGGTATTCAAGGTGCATTACCTTATAGTTATACCAATAAGATTAAGCTCAGCGGGCGACATCAGCGACACGAAACTCAAAAGTTTTTAGGGCTGTTTAATCATAAATTAACAGCACATTATGTTGATGCCAGTTTAAATTATCATTTACCTATTCGTTATGAAATCGAGCAGGATAATCACTATCTTGATATTTTACATGCATTAAATGGTTATATCCGTAGCCAGCATGATCAGCCTGATTTAGATGATTATTTTGCTGAATTCTCAGGTTTAATGCAGGGACAAAACAATACAGCGTATGCATTAAAAACCATGCTGAACTGTATCTTTAAGCAGAATTTTGATATTCGAGAATTTATCCCTGAAACTTTTGTATTTGAAGAAGATCAGAGAACATGTTTAGGTGGATCTCAGCCGAGTTTATTGGGACTAAATACATTTTGTGGTGAAAAGATTCAACAGATTGACGAAAAAATTGAAATCGTGATTGGACCTTTAAATCATGAAGATTATTTAACATTTTTACCGAATCAGTCACGCAGCTTAAAATTAAAACAAATGATTCAAACTTGGTGCAGTCCAACATTAATGGTGGATGTGCGCTTAATTTTACAAAAAGAAGAAATAAAACCGGTGTGTTTAAATTCTTTGAGCGGAATTGGTTTAGCTCAGGGAGCATTTTTACAGCCGAATAAACAGGTCGATAATACAGAAACCTGTTATGCCTTAATGGGGAATGCATAATAATGCTGAAATTAATAATTGGAACCTTTAGTACGCTTTTTGTTTTGTGTACTGCTTTCGTGATTTTTTACTGGCGAGATACAGGCTATGATCCGACGGCTTTCGATTTAGTCACATACTTTTTACTTCTTCCTTTAGCTTTATGTGCAATTATTTTGTCGCCTTATTTGCTTTACAAGGGCATTCAACATCAAAAAGAAAAAAAACTTGAAGCTGAAAAACGTGCAGAAGAACAAGCTGAGCAACAACAACTTGAGGCCATTGAACAAGCAAAACCAAAGCCTGTCGATGTACAGCAATTTCGTTTAAATGTTTATTCTTCAGCGGCTTGGCATAGTTTTGGTGAAAACGAACAAATTATCCAAGATATTCAACAATTCAAAAGTCCTGAACTCGATGATAAATTATTCAATGCATACGGTTTGCCTGTTCTTTCATTTCGAATTAAAGATTTAGATGAACTTACTAGTGAAGAAGCAGATGATGAATATAGTGCCATCACCATGCGTGAAAAACGAATCCAGTCACTTATTCAGCAACAACTAGAGCAACACGTTGAAAGTCTATTTTTAATTGCTGAGCATCTGAAGCAATCAGCACTCTTTTATGATAGTGAATTGGCATATCAGTACCGTATGCATCCGGGTTGGGTGGATCCAGATTATACGCAAGATGAACATCCAGAACATTTGGCGAACAATGCACAGCAAGTTTCACGTTTAAATCGTTTAAATGTCCATATTTTGCTTGCTGATAATTTGATTCATCAATGGAATGATGATTATGCCCAGATTATTCAGCAGTATCTTTCTGACGGATTTTCGATCATTCCCGAACAAATTCATATCGAGCCACATTTTATCGGCACTCAAGTCGCTTATTCAGAATGGTTAAGCATTTTAGAGATGATTTCAAAACAAAAGTTTGAAGTCAGTTTGATTCTGAATGCTGACTCTGAAATCGACCAAGAATGGATTGATGAAAAGATGTGGTTACAAGAAAAATACATTGCTGCAGAGTTTGCATCGAGTTGGTGTTTGGCTGCTTCAGACGTTCAAGTTCGAGGTTTAACTCCAAATAAAGTGCTACAAGTGGTGGCACATGAGCCTGAGTTGAAACGTCATTTAGAGCTTAAAGCACTGAATAATTTAGATCAGTATGATCAAGAACAACCCTTTTTATTGATGTTAGATGATGCAACGGATATGAAAGTGGTGAAAAAATTACAGTATAAATTTAATGAAACCGCGATTGAAACCTATCATTTTTTATATACAAAACAGAATCTTGGAAATACCCAGCAATTGGCAAAAATTTTTGGATTCATGTTGGGTATGCACTTGCCAGAAGAGTTAACTGCCATGATTTATAGCACAGACCAAGAATCGACATTTGCTTTTATTCAAGCATTTTCAGTAGAAGATGAACTTGAACAAGAAACTGTTTAATTAGAATTAAGACGAAATTGAGAACATTGTGAACACACTATTTTATACGATCCTCGGTTATGTTTGGCAGTACGTCACCAATCCTAAAGCGATGGTGGCTTTGTCATTTTTTGTGGCCATTGTGACTATGCATAATTCGATTCCGCAAAAGACTTTTTACATTGTGGTTGCTGTTTATATTCTCGGATTAATTCTGTGGGGTATATATGAATTAGTACAGCATTATCGTCATAAACAGCAAGGCGAAGAACTTGCTGAGGCGATTGCCAAGGATAATGAAGCTGAATACGGTAAACAAAAAAATAAAGAAGAACTTGCGCTGATCAATCAGCAAATGAAAGACTCGATTCAACTTATCCGTAAATCAAAACTCGGCGACAAAAAGGGGAATGCAGCCCTATATGAATTACCTTGGTACATGGTGATTGGTAACCCAGCAGCGGGTAAAAGTTCAGCGATTTATAATTCTGGTCTTAGATTTCCATTTGAAGAAACTCATCAGAAAATGGTGTCGGCAGGTCTAAGTGGTACTCGTAACTGCGATTGGTTTTTCTCTACAGATGGTGTGTTACTCGATACCGCAGGTCGATATTCAGTTTATGCCGAAGACCATTCAGAATGGTTAGGCTTTTTAAATATTCTAAAGAAAAACCGTTCTAAAGCACCAATTAACGGTTTAATCGTGATTGTTTCTGTGGCGGAGCTTGTTAGTCAAAGTCCTGAAAAATCAATCAAATTAGCCAAAAACTTACGCGCACGTATACAGGATTTGACGGAACGTTTAGAAATTTTTGCGCCAGTGTATATCGTTTTTTCAAAAATGGATTTGATTGCTGGCTTTACAGAATTTTTTGATTGTTATGATAAGGATGAATTTGATCAAGTTTGGGGTGCAACGCTACCTTATGATCCAGACTCATCCGAACATGCTGTTGAGATGTTCGAAAAGCATTATTCAATTTTATACGATGGTTTGAAGAGCGTCAGTACTACGCACTTGAGTCGTCGTCATTCGCAAAATATTTCTCCAAGTGTAATGACATTTCCACTTGAGTTTAAAAGTTTAAAGCCAGTGTTAAAAACTTTTATTGGTACGTTGTTTCAAGACAACCCTTATCAGTTTAAACCAGTTTTCCGTGGGTTCTATTTCACCAGTGCGTTACAAGAAGGTGTGATTGAAAGTCCAATGACCGAGCAAATCGCTGAAGACTTTCATTTGGTGAAAAGTACGGATAGTGAGTTTGGCATTCCTACGAATTCTGTTTCGCAAGACCATGGTTATTTCTTAAAAGGACTCTTTTCAACCGTCATTTTAAAAGATAAAAATCTAGTTAAACAACATATCAATCCTGCACGTAAACGTCAGCGCTTTATGGCATTTATTGGTGCATTGTTATTGGTTGCTGTGGTGCTTGGGTTATGGGTTTGGTCGTATCGTAATAACCAACAACTCGTGGCGGAAGTTCAAGCTGACTTAGACAAAGTTGTGCAAATGGAAAGCCGTAGCGGAAGTGAGCTTTCGACTCAATTGGATGCATTGCTGATATTACAAGGGCATTTACAGCAGCTCGATCACTTTGATGAAGATCGTCCTTTGAAATATAGCTTTGGTTTATACCAAGGGAATAAAATTCGTGAAAAACTCAAAGTTGAGTATTTACGTGGTATTCAACAAATTGTATTAGCACCATCTCAGCAAAATATGGCGCAGTACTTACAACGCGTTAAAGCCAATGAAGCGACGTTGAAAGAAAATCACGTCAATGTGCAAATCACTCAAGCTGTGAAATCAAATCAGCCCTATTTAGAACCATCGGATACTAACCCTCAGGATGCATACAATGCACTGAAGGCGTATTTGATGATGAGCAATCATAAATATATGGAATCGAGCCATTTGAGTGACCAAGTTACTCGTTTCTGGCGTTCATGGTTAGATTCAAATCGTGGTCAAATGCCACGTGGTGAAATGATTCAAAAAGCCGAACAAGTTTTATCTTATGCGATGACTTTAGCTGCTGATCCTGCGTTCCCGCAAATGGAATCTGATCCTTTATTGGTTGATCAAACACGTCAATTATTGACGGCTGTTACTATGGGTATTCCTGCACGTGACCGCGTTTATAATGAAATTAAAATGCGTGGTTCGGTACGTTTCCCTGCAGTAACTGTGAAGCAAATTTTAGGTGAAACAGGCCAAAATAGCATGTTGGGTAGTTATGCCTTGCCGGGTATCTTTACTTACCAAGCATGGAATGATTATGTAAAAGATGCGATTAACCAAGCAGCGAATAATCCGACGGATACTCAAGATTGGGTACTCAATACCAATCGTTCTGATGACCTGACATTTAGTGGCAGTCCAGATCAGATCAGTAAACAGTTAACCGAACTTTATAAGCAGGAATATATCGCTGAATGGCGTAAATTCTTAAATGCTGTGCATTATGGCAAAGGCGCAGATGTCGCTCAGCAGTCACGTTTTATCGATATTTTAGGTGAACCTGAAAATTCGCCAATTCGTAAAGTGGTTGACCGTATTGCGAAAGAAACCAGTTGGGATAATCCAATTGTTCAAGCAGAACTGGCTGCACCTCAGAAAGGCTTTATTGCGTGGTTTAAACGTAAAGTCCTTAGCCGTGATGATGCGCAGCAGGCACAGCAAGTGGCTTCAAAAGCCGGTCAAGGTGTTATTGCAAAAGAATTTGATGTGTTCTATCAATTGGTTCGTAAGCGTGATGATCAGCAAAACAAATCTATTTTAGATGAATACATGCTGTCTTTGAGTCAAGTACGTAGTAAGTTCAATGACTTAAAGAGTGGTGGTGATATGGGCCCTGCAAGCATGACATTGGTGAAACAAACCATCAATGATCAAAGCTCTGTCTTTAATAGCACGCAAAAATTTGTGGATGAAAAAATGTCTGTGGGTCTAAATGAATTAGATCAACAGTTGATTCAAAAACTCTTTATGCAGCCGGTGACTCAGTCATTTGAAGTTCTTTTGATCCCAGCTCAAAACGAAATTAATAAGTTGTGGGCAATGCAGGCGTATCAACCATTTACAACTAATCTTGCGCCTAAATATCCATTTAATAGCAATGCAACTTTACAAGCAACCAGTAATGAAATTAGCCAAATTTTTGGTGAAAACGGAAGTATCGCTCGCTTTGTAAAAGAATATTTAGATCCATTGGTGATTCGTCGTGGCTATACCTTAACCACGAAAACATGGAAAGATTTGGGCATTGGTTTAAATCCACAATTTGTAGCGAACTTCCAACGCTATGTTGCGCCAAGTAATGGCGTTGCTACAGGGGAATTGAGTCAAGCAGCACCTGCGGCAACCAATCAATCGAACTTCCAGTTCTTCCCATTAGAAAATACACAGTTGCTTTCATATACCATTGATATTGATGGTCAGCGTATGGTGTATGAAAACGGTGTTCAGCAATGGGTGAACTTTGTTTGGCCAAATAAAGGGGCAATTCCGGGTGCACGTATTACTGCAATTGACTTGGAAGGTCAAACGCATACGATTTTTGATGAGCCGGGTGAATATGGTATTAACCGATTGGTTGAAGGCGCTCAGCGTACACAAAATGGTAATTCATTTGAAATGGTGTGGCGTAGCAAACAAAATCCAAAAGTGTTTGTAAAAGTGAACTTCCGTTTAATTAGTGGTAACGCATCTGGCCCAACTACAGGTTCAGGCTATTCAGGTATGACTCTTGTTGATCAAGTGGTGACGAATAAAGGTGTTCGTGTCGTCGCAGCGCAAACGATGCCTGCAGGACAAGCGCCTGTAGCGCCAGCGACTTCACCGATGAGTGTTGTACAAGGAACAGCAACACCATGATGATGAATTTAAAAATGAGAGCGGTGGCATTCGTGCAAAAGAACAAGGAGTGTGACGATGTATGAAGTGAGAACGACACCGCTGTATTATGGAAAATGTCCAGCTCGTGGTGACTTCTTAAAGAGCCGTGAACAATATTCACTGATTCAGTTAATTGATCAGTGGATCACGGAGGCGCTTGAGTTCGCTATGCGTTCAGACAATTTTAATGCAGCGTATAACTCACTGCCTTCATTAGATTTCTTTATTGCCAGTCCAAAAGATAAGCGTTTTTTGGTTGCCAATTTGATTAGCAGTGAAGACAGTTCAAAGCGTCAATTTCCAATGGTGCTCGCTCATCTGCTAGAAATCGATGATCCTTTCGATAATATTTTGTATGCACCTTATCGTTATAAACAAACCTTAATTGACTTATATCAGCGTAACCGAGTGATGCGTTCTATTCGCGATCCCGATATTTTGCTCGATAAATTAGGCAAACTGAATAACGAAATTCAAGTGTTCGGGACAGAAGAAACCTCTTCTTTTTATGAGCATCATACGTTGCATTCATTTGCACGTTTATTGAATTTTACGCCTTATCAGTTGGCGCAAAGCATGATTGGTCTCGGTTTGCTGTTACAACCGATTATTCATCAGGGCACGTCTCGGTTGAATAAAGTGTTGATTTTACCAATTAATAATATTAGTTACTGCTATGAAATCGCGGCTTTTTGGGTCAATTTAATTAGTCGTTTTGTCGAAAACCAAGATGCTGAGTTACTCATTGGCATCCTACACAGTGATTCACCTGTTTTACTATTTGGTTTTCAAGGTGCTGATATTACTGCACTCAATGATGTTTTTACCCAAAATATGCAAAGTGATCATTGGGTTTCCTTGATTGATGCCAGTTGGATTGATCCTTATCTTGAACAAAATGCAGGCTTAGCCGTATTGGAACAGTCTTTGAGTGAGCGTCAGATCAGCCTTATTCATGGCATTAAACTTTTTAGACAGACTTTTATAGAAGAATAATGATGCAAAGAATCTTACCAATGTTGCCCAAATTTCTTGCGAGTGTGTGCATTTTAGGTTGTTCGACTTTGCTTTGGGCAGAGCCTATTGTGATTGAAGGCGCTGTACCGAATGAAGCAACCAAGCAAGAAATATTAAATAAAGCCTATTTGACCTATGGCCAGGCAAATGTGGTTGATAAAATTCAGGTTCGAGCGGTTACTGCACCCAATGGTTGGGGCAATAGCGTAAGCCAAATGATTAATGATGACTTAAAAAAAGTAAAACAGGGAAAACTCTCTGTTCGCGGAACGCAAGTCGATTTAAGTGGCAAGATGTCGAATCAAAACGATATCCAACCCACGACCACCAAGTTTCAGTCTTTGGTCACAGCACCTTTTCGTTTCAATGCACAGCTTTCTGTCAATCAGGCTGAACAGGCAATTATTAATGCGGCTTTACGTAATCGTATTATTGAATTTGAATCGGGCAGTGCTATTTTAGCGCCATCTGGGGTACAGATCTTAGATGAAATGGTTGTCGCACTGAACCGCGTCGGTGGGAAAAAAGTACGAATTATTGGTCACACAGACAGCTCGGGGAATCCTGAGAAAAACATAAGTTTAAGCCAAGATCGTGCTAATGCAGTTAAAAACTACCTGATTTCAAAAAATATTGCAGCGGCGAACTTAAGTACTGAAGGGATGGGCTCAAATAAGCCTGTAGCAGACAATGCTACGCCTGAAGGTCGTAAGAAAAACCGTCGTATTGAGTTTGAAGTACTATAAATATTGTAACTACAAAGGCAAATGCGACGAATGAACCCAGTGTATCTAGACTGGGTTTTTTTATACCAATTGACTCAGTCGATTATTTGATAACTGAAAACGATATTTTTAAAGCAGCAGAGTGAAAATAAAATAAGAACATATTTTGAATTGGACTCAAGCATTAATTTTTTGCATTTTATACCACTAAAGCATTCATATTTTGAGCAATAAAACAGTGGATTCTAAAATCAATTAAGGTTAAAACATAAGAATCAGTTTTGGATATGCGTTTCATATCTACTGCTTTAACCTTGTCGATGAAGAATAATCACTTTTGACATGGTGCAAAGTTTTAAAAAATCTGCAGGACAGTGCGGAAAAACAACAACTCAATATGGATGAATGTGGGAGCAAAGAATGCTTGGTAATATGATGTTTAAACCGCTTTTGATTAGTAGCATGATTGAACATGCGGGTCGCTATCATGCGGATAGTTTAGTCATTTCAAAAAATACAGACTCGACGATTACGAAAACCACTTGGGGTGAAGTCCATAAAAATTCAAAACGATTTGCCAATGTTCTTGCATCACTCGGTTTAAATTTAGGGGATCGTGTTGCGACCATCGCTTGGAATAACCACCGTCATTTAGAGTCTTGGTACGCTATTTCAGGTAGCGGCTATGTTTGTCACACCATTAATCCGCGTTTATTTCCAGAACAATTAATTTTTATCATCAATGATGCCGCAGACCGCGTCATGTTATTTGATAAAACCTTTTTGCCTTTAATCAAAGCAGTAAAACCACTATTAAAATCTGTTGAACATTTTATTTGTTTAGATGCACCGGATGCAGCAATTGTCGAAGCGGTGCCAGATGTTAAATTTTATGATGAACTTATCGCGGGACAATCTGCAGACTATACATGGCCAGAATTAGATGAATTATCGGCTAGTTCTTTATGTTATACCTCGGGTACCACAGGCAATCCAAAAGGCGTGTTGTATAGCCATCGTTCAACAGTCTTACACAGTTATGCGATTTGTATGCCGGATTCATTAAATATCTCAGCGCGAGATATTATGATGCCTGTTGTGCCGATGTTCCATGTCAATGCATGGGGTACGCCATACGCTGCGGCAATGGTGGGATGTACTTTAGTGCTGCCAGGCCCAGGTTTAGATGGTGCGAGCCTAACGCAAATGATTGATGACTATAAAGTATCTGTTGCATTGGGCGTTCCAACGATTTGGCAAGGTTTAATTAATGCTGCGCAGCAAGCGGGTAGTCAGCTCCAGAGTTTAGTGCGTAATGTAGTTGGTGGATCTGCTTGCCCGCCTGCGATGTTAAAAGTATTTAAAGAACAATTTAACTGTGAAACGATTCATGCTTGGGGAATGACCGAAACCAGTCCATTAGGTTCTTCAAACCAATTTAAAGCCAAACATTTGTTATTATCTGAAGAAGAACAATTACAAGTACGATTATCACAAGGTCGTCCGCCATTTGGAGTTGATTTACGTATTACCGATGAAGAAAACGGTACACACGAAGTTGCACGTGATGGAAAAACGACGGGTAATTTACAGATCCAAGGGCATTGGATTATTGGCAATTACTTTGGCAAAACAGAGTCTGCATTAACCTCAGATGGTTGGTTTGATACCGGGGATATTGCAACCCTGAATGAAGATGGTTTCTTAAAAATTAGTGACCGTTCAAAAGATTTGATCAAATCGGGTGGTGAATGGATTTCTTCTGTTGATTTAGAAAACTTGGCTATGGGCCATCCTAAAATTGCAATGGCAGCAGTGATTGCAGCGACCCATCCGAAATGGGATGAGCGTCCTGTATTGATTGCGATTAAAAAGCCAGATGTCGATTTATCTGATACAGAAATTTTGGATTACTATGCAGATAAAGTCGCTAAATGGCAGGTGCCAGATAAAGTGATTTTCGTGGATGCTATTCCTTTGAGTGGAACAGGTAAAATGCTGAAAAAAGATCTACGTGAGCAATTTGGTGCTGTACTACTTGAAAGCTAACTTAACGTAAGTCGCTAACTAAATGTTGGTAAAGTGCAAAATGCAAAGGTGATATGCCTTTGCATTTTTTTATAAAAACTTACCTTTCGATACATACCAAGTTCTTAATATCAGGTTTTTAAATAAATTTTTTTCAACGAATCTATAACCAAGTTCAATGAATAATCTAGCCGTGTTGGGTCGCATTCAATTCAATAAAAGCGTAAATTGATGAGGCATCCACCGTTAAACCACCTTTCTTATGTTTCCAGTTTGGATCTTATTCACTTTAATGGCTGCTTTTATGCAGTCATGGCGCAATGCATTTCAAAAGCAACTCAGTACCACTGTTGATGTGTATGGTGTCACCCTTGCACGGTTTATTTTTGGGCTCCCATTTGCCTGTATTTATTTGTTCGTGTTGTACCAGCAACAGCCTGTGACTCAGGTGACCACATTTACACCTATGTTTTGGGTTTATGTGGTGATTGCAGGGCTAAGTCAAATTTTAGCGACGATTTTAATGGTGTTGCTTTTTAAACAAAAGAATTATGCCATCGGCGTCGGTTTAGCGAAAAGTGAAGCCATCTTTGCGGCCATAGTGGGGGTGATTTTCTTAAGTGAACATTTAACTTTATTTGGTTGGATTGGTGTTTTGGTTGGTGGCATAGCCGTTTTTCTTTTAAGCAAAGGTTCTCAACGACAAAAATTATCTCTGCCAACGTTATGCATCGGTGTAGGAAGTGGATTAAGTTTTGCTATTACCTCTTTATTGGTTCGTGAAGCCAGTTTAGAGCTAAGTGATTTACCGACTTTGCATCGTGCGGCGTGGGTACTGTTGAGTGTAATTGGCTTTCAATGTGTGATTATGCTGCTGTACCTCAGTTTATTTAGCCGCAAAACGCTCATTGCCATGTGGGAGAGAGTCGGTCTGACCTTTCGTGTTAGTGTCTGTAGCTTTCTAGCGTCCTTGGGTTGGTTTACTGCCATGAGCATGCAAACGGTTGCGATTGTCAAAACCTTAGGTCAAATCGAAATATTATTTAGCCTCTTAATCTCTGCCTATTTCTTTAAGGAAAAACTCGCAAGAACTGATCATTGGGGCTTAGCCTTAGTGGTGATTGCGGCCATTATGGTGATTTGGGCTTAATGTGTGCTTTAAACAGACATGAAGGTAAAAAAAGTCCGAATTTAAGTCAGATTTTCGAATATTTTTTTAATTAAAAGATGAGAAATATTTGATGTCCACTAGGATATTTATCATGGAATTGTTTATGATTTAAAGGATGACTAAACTTGGAACATGATTGAAAATGCTCAAGTTGTTCAATCTATATATTTATTTTTCAAATTTTAGCGTTAAATTTTTTTATTATTTTTTATTTATATTGCCAAAATAAACAATGTATTGATGGGAGGGCTTAAATTTGGAAATACTCATACAAACATTATCCTTCCCAGCATTGTTAACGATTTTAGCTTCGGCTTTAGGCTGTGGATTGCTCATCGGTTTGGAGCGTCAACGTAACAACAATTTGGACAGTGAACAGAGCTTTGCCGGTTTACGCTCATTTACCATTTGTGCGCTGTTTGGAGCATTGTGTTTTTTAATCCATTTAGCTGTTGGTGTGATCGGTGCAATTGTCGTCAGTATGTTTAGCTATTATGGATTAAGTCAACAAAAACAAGATATTGGAACAACCACAGAACTTGCTTTTGTCATGACTTATTTGATCGGTGCCGCTTGTGTATTTAATATTCCATTGGCTGCGTGTTTGGCTGTGGTGTTGACCCTCATATTAGTTGGAAAAAAAGGCTTACATCATTTTGCAGCACATTGGATCAAAGACTATGAGTTAAGAGATGGTGTATTTTTACTGGCATTGATCCTAATTGCCTTACCTTTAACGCCGAATCAGGCCTATTGGGGTTCTGTATTAAATCCCTATGTGATTTTAAAATTACTGATATTGATCTTGGTGGTGCAGTCATTAGCACACATTACCAAGCGGCTATTATCCTCTGATAAAGCCATTATTTTATCGGCCTTGGCATCAGGTTTTGTGTCGAGCACAGCAACAATCGCAAGCTTAGGTATGGAAGTACGAGCAGGAAAAGCCAGTGCCAAAAGTAATGCAGGGGCAGGACTTTTTTCATGTGTTGCGACATTGGTTCAACTTTTGATCATTGTCCTTGGGGTGAGTTTTGCTTGGTTTAAAATATTAGTTATACCAAGTATCGTCGGCATCTTGATATTGGTCCTTGCTGCGCTATATCTGATTTATGGCTCATCCCAAGTTCAGCATAATAAAGAGTCAGAACCCGAAATGCTTCGTGTAGAGGCGAATGAAACAGTGCCGTTAGAAAATACTGATAGTCGAATGTTTAGCTTAAAACAGGCGGCAATCATTGCCATCACGCTAACTTTGATCCAAGCACTTGTTTATGGATTAAATCTCGCTTTAGGTGATAAAGGTTTAATTTTAGGGACATTATTAGCATCACTATTTGAAGTCCATGCCGCTATGGCAACCGTGGTGATGCAAGGTAATATCGACAATTTAACATTGGTTTATGCTGTGGTGATTGGATTATCAGCCCATGCGATTTCAAAATGTGTGAATGCATTTCTCACAGGTGGCTGGAAATATTTTCTATATTTTGCACCAACACAGTTACTTCATATGCTGTGCCTAATCGCGGTTTTGTTATTCAGTTTAAGATAAATGAGCCAAGTGACTGCTTCATATTATTCATGGCGCAATTGCATTAATTTGGCTTTTATTTGTGGCCAACTGGTTGAAATCCAACATACCAGCGAACCGAATGTCACTAAAATGGCACCATGCCAAAAACTTAAACTCAGTGGTGTCTGTAAAATAAACATTGAAATTAATGAAGAAAAAATCGGACTAAAATAAGATAAGGTCACCAATATCGTAATATTGCCTTTTATAATACCTACATTCCACGCTGCATAACCCAAAGCGGTCACGATGGACACGATTAACATATACTTACCGGTATGTAAGTCTACGGCAGGCATTCGCGGGATACCGTGAAATATCAACATTTTTAGCCATAGCACAATGGTGATCACGACGAAAAAGAATGAAATAGGGTTATGCCCATGACTGTATTTACGTGTAATCACACAATAGAGTGACCATAAACTCGCGCCCATAAAAGCAAGAAAATAGCTAAAGGGATTGGACTGAATGTTGGTAAAGACTGTAGACCAGTTAAAACTTCCGTTACCAGTTTGGATTAAAATAATGCCGCCCAAACTAATGGCTAAACCAATGATTACGAAAAAGTTAAATTTTAATTCTTTAAATAATATTAACGCGGCAATTGTCAGACTCGGCCATAAATAATTGACCAAACTGATTTCAATCGCTTGTTGAGCTGTTTGAGCCAAAGCAATGGCATACGAAAAACACAACTCATAAATCACAAATAAAAGGGTGGCGTATATCAAAAATTGGCGCGGAACCAGTTTAAGGTTTGGAATTTTAAATAAGAGCAATAGAATAATTGCGCTCAAGGTATACATAAAGAGCACAGCAAGATCAGGGCCAATACTGAAACTAATTTTCTTAAGTAAACCAACAATAGAAGACCATTGTAAGATTGCACTGAATCCAATCAGCGTTGCAAGATTTTTGGACATGATTGCTCGAAGATTTCGCAAATGGCGAATGAATTTTTAATTTTTATTATAGTCTTTATTCAGTCGTTTAGTATAAGCGTGAAATTATCAAACTCTATTTAATTAAAAAGATTTAGAGCTCGTCGTACGTCAAGAGCAGCATGGCGATGAACTAGGTTTAGATTCTGGCTTATTAACGCACGATTTAAAACTTGGACAATGTATTCATGCCTATATTCGTGCGAATCCAAATTTTCACTTAGCAGAGGGCGTTAAGTCGGCAATTATGATTGGCAATGGCTCAGGAATGGCGGGTTTGCTTTCACATCTTAAGCAACGTGTCGCAAAAGAGCACTGTCAAAACTGGTTAATTTATGGTGAGCGTCAACAAGCTTTCGATGCAATTTTTGCTGATGAACTGCATGAATTACAAAACCAAGGTAAAATTGCAGAAATCGATCGGGTATTTTCTCGTGATGGATTTGCTGAAAAGTATGTGCAAGATGTCCTAGTTGTAAAAAAAGCTGAATTGATTGATTGGCTAGAGCAAGGGGCTTGTCTCTATATCTGCGGCAGTTTGAATATGGCCAAAGCGGTAGATGCCACTTTGCAAGAGATACTGGGCATTGAACAACTGCATACACTGCGTAAAGCAGGTCATTACCGCCGCAATGTGTATTAAATAATTGATGTCTACTGAAGAAGTAAATAATGATGCAGTTCGTAATGAGATGGATCGATAGTTTAAAAAGGAACAATAATGGATAAATTTGTAATTAGAGTTTATCACGATTGTAAAAGGCTAATTATAGCTATTTTTTTTATTATTGAGTTTTTGATTTTTTTAATAAAGTATTACTTTTTTGGGATAGGTTTCTGGAGTTTTATTGGTGCAGTAGTTTTTTTTATTATCTTTGTTGATCTAATTTATAATGGGAGTTATTTGTTGATCGGAAAGATAAAAAAAGAAACTGAAGTTTATGAATATTATATTAGGTTTATCTATATTTTTGTAATTTATTTATTTTCAATATATTGCATTGTTGAGTGAAGAGTAAAATTTAAAAATTATGAGTAAATATTTTTTTTAATATTTTGTAGAGTTTTGCTCGTTTATGGCTCTATTGCATAAAGATTCTTAAGGCAGACCACCATAAGTCACTAAAAATTAAGTAACTTACTTGGATATGAGGTGGGCCTAATCAAAATCTTTTGTTTTCTCCAAAGCATGGATTAATCAATTGCTAGCCAATCTTATTGTTTGAATCTTTTATTTGGAACTGAGTAAAAGTGACTTATGAATATAAATTAATTTTCAGAGTTAGGTGTGTTGATTTTACAAAGAATATTTGATCATGACGCTTTAAATTTATCAATAATTAAGTATAGTTATACCATTAAAAAATTACTAGATTAAACAAACAATGAGAATGCATATTTTTTTAAATTCCTTACTTACGATGTATTGTTCAATTTCAATATTTATGGTCATTTTTATATATTTTTTATCTAATTGGCAAATATGGGAAAAACATTTTACATTCATTAGTTTAATGTCATTCTTAATACTGGCAATTTGTTTTTACTTTAAATATAACGAAAAATTGAATGATGGTAATATTTTATTCAAGCAGTTGCCAATGAAAGTACAACTACCAATAAGAACTTCAACTATATTATTTTTAAACCTAAATTTGGGTTTTATCTTATTTATATTGGCAGTGCTTACGATAGTAATTACAGCTAATATATGGTTTTTTACACTTTGTATTTTTATTATTTGGAATGCAATAATTTGTCATCCTCATATTTGGTTTGTAGATTCAATTGATTTAAAACAAGATATAAAAAATAAAACAAACGAATTTGAAATTCTAAGACAGGATAAAGGTGATTTTGAATATTTTAATGATGGTTTCACATACACTATAACTGGGCCTGAAATAAGCACTAAAACTATATTATGGAAAGATATTCAA
Organism: Acinetobacter sp. YH12052; assembly: GCF_013419835.1. Classification (NCBI taxonomy): domain Bacteria; kingdom Pseudomonadati; phylum Pseudomonadota; class Gammaproteobacteria; order Moraxellales; family Moraxellaceae; genus Acinetobacter; species Acinetobacter sp. YH12052. The sequence continues at coordinate 217,746 of NZ_VOZI01000002.1, read as the reverse complement.
AGTATAGATGTCGTACGCCAAGATCTTGGAACCATTGATGAGATTCAGCTCTATATATTGTGTTCAAATACAATCATTTATATTGCCGAAAATACACCGGGTTATTACTATTTCATTGATCAACTGCATCAGAATTTTCCAGAAATAGATGAAATTTGGCAAATTTCAATCATTGCAGATGATTCAGGGCAACCATTCAATATTTTAAAAAAAGGCAATGGTCATTGATATGAAAAGCTATTTAGCCATCTATGACATTGGCGCATAATTTGCTTGCTTCTACCTAATTTTTTTACTGTTTGATATAACAAATTAGGAAGTTGAAGTGACTACAGGCTACTTACGTGGACAAGACTTGATTGACCAGATCCAACAACAGGATTATTCCAGAGACCTAATTGGATATCATGGCGATGTACCTCAAGTCGTATGGCCTAATCAGGCACGTATCGCAGTGCAGTTTGTGTTGAACTATGAAGAGGGTGGAGAAAACCATATCGAACATGGGGATGCAGGATCAGAACAATTCTTATCCGATATTATTGGAGCGGCCAGTTTTCCTGCCAAACATATGTCGATGGACTCGATGTATGAATATGGCTCCAGAGCCGGTTTTTGGCGGATTCATGAAGAATTTAAAAAACGTGATTTACCCATGACGGTCTTTGGCGTTGGTATGGCTTTAGCGCGCAATCCTTATATTGTCGAAGCGATCAAACAAGCCAACTATGATGTCGTTTCACATGGTCAACGCTGGTTACATTATCAAGATATGCCGATAGAGCTAGAACGTCAGCACATGGATCAAGCTTTTAGTGTGCTTGAAGCTTTATTTGGAAAGACGCCTATTGGCTGGTACACAGGGCGTGACAGTCCCAATACACGTCAGCTATTGGCTGAATTTCCGCAAATCAAATATGACTGCGATCACTATGGTGATGATTTACCTTTTTGGAGTCATTTGAAGAATGAAAGTGGTCAAACCCGTCCACATTTAATTATTCCTTATACACTCGAAAGCAATGATATGAAGTTTTGTTCACCGGGTGGTTTTAACAGTGGTGAACAGTTTTATCAATATCTTAAAGATGCTTTTGATGTGCTATATGAAGAAGGTGAAAGCGCGCCAAAAATGTTATCGATTGGGATGCATTGTCGTATTTTAGGGCGACCAGGCCGTTTTAAAGCACTACAACGATTCTTAGATTATGTGCAATCACATGAAAAAGTGTGGATCTGTCGCCGTGGTGATATCGCGGAACATTGGTATACACATCATGCAGTCTAATAAAAAAATATTCGGATAAAGAGGAGCTTAGCTCCTCTTTTTTTAGGCCTGTACTTAGGTAACTGACATCATAGACCTAGGTTGGCACTGATATTGCAAAACTAAATTTGAACAATCATTCAATAATTTTAGGCGATTTTATAGTGCAACTTGTTGAATTTAATAAAGCATCCGAAGCAGATGTAAAAACTTTTTTAAAGCACTGTGTGCAAATTGAAGGCTGGGCAGAACACATTGTAGCGCAGCGTCCTTATACCTCTATCACGCAAATCACAGAGCAAGCAGTAAAAGCTGCAAATGCTTGGACTTGGGATGAAATCAAAAATGCTCTAGATAACCATCCACGGATTGGTGAAAAAAAGGCACAGGCTGAATTAAGTAGTTTGGAACAACAATTTTCTAATCGAGAACAGTCTGAAATTTCAGCAGATGAAGAAACTCAATTTGCATTGCTGAAAGGCAATATCGCGTATGAGAAAAAGTACGGTTATCTCTTTTTAATCAAAGCTTCTGGCCTTAGTAGTGAAGATGTACTACAGGCGCTGCAATATCGATTATTGAATGATCCTGAAACCGAAAAACGAATTGTTCATCATCAACTGGCTGAAATTGCCTTATTAAGATTAAAACAGGAGCTTAGCGCATGATTAGCTCACATATTTTAGATACGAATCTGGGTAAACCCGCAGCAAACGTCAGCATTCAATTATTTAATGCACACGGAGAGTTACTAGGTTCAGCCCTAACCAATGCTGATGGTCGCGTTAACGATTTTGCGCTGAAGGACTTTACAGCAGGAGCTTATAGCCTTGAATTTGCGACCGCTGAATATTTTCAGACTTTAAATACCGAAACCTTTTTTCCAAAAGCTGTGATTCATTTTTATGTAAAAGATGCCTCGCAGCATTTTCATATTCCTTTACTCATCAGCCCATTTGCATATTCAACGTATCGCGGCAGCTAAGAGCAAAGTTTAAAAATTGGGGATATAAAAATGACAGAACTAGATAAAACAGTTTCACCAGAACATGAATATTTAGGCGCAGGGAAAAGCCTTGCCTATGGTCTACAGCATGTATTAACCATGTATGGCGGTATTATCGCTCCGCCATTGATTATTGGTACAGCCGCGGGACTTGAACCTGCGCAAATCGGTTTATTGATTGCGGCAGCGCTTTTTGTGGGTGGCTTGGCGACCATACTACAAACCGTAGGTGTGAAATATATCGGTGCAAAATTACCCTTAGTACAAGGGGTTTCATTTGCAGGTGTGGCGACGATGATTGCCATTGTAACCGCAGGCGGGGGGCTTTCTGCTGTTTATGGTGCGGTGATTGTTGCATCCCTAATTGGCTTTTTCCTAGCACCTTATTTTTCAAAAATTATTCGTTTTTTCCCACCGATTGTGACTGGTTGTGTGATCACAGTGATTGGTCTTTCATTGCTGCCTGTAGCGGTACGCTGGATGATGGGGGGGAACAATAAAGCACCAGACTGGGGAAGTGCTGAGAACATCAGTTTGGCATTTTTAACTTTGGGTATCGTGATTGCGTTGAATTTAACCCGTAATGCAACCATCCGACGTTTATCTATTTTGTTAGCCATCGTCTTCGGTACAGTGCTTGCTTATGCCTTTGGCTTTGGAGATTTTTCTAAAGTTGCAAATGGTAACTGGATTCAATTTCCAAGCTTCTTTGCTTTCGGTATGCCAACTTTTGAGTTAAGTGCCATTATTGCCATGCTGATCGTAACGTTAGTGATTATGACTGAAACGACGGCAGACATTATTGCCGTTGGGGAAATTGTTGGTACTAAAGTAGATGCTGAGCGTATTACCAATGGCTTACGTGCAGATATGCTATCTAGTGCAGCAGCGCCAATTTTCGGTTCATTCATGCAAAGTGCTTTTGCACAAAATGTCGGTTTAGTCGCGATTACAGGCGTGAAAAGTCGCTTTGTTGTCGTTGCGGGTGGAATGATTTTAGTCGTATTAGGCGTTCTACCAATTATGGGGCGACTGATTGCAGCGATTCCAGTCCCTGTATTAGGTGGTGCTGGTTTAGTTTTGTTTGGAACGGTTGCGGCAAGTGGTATTCGTACCTTGGCGAAAATTGACTATAACGAGCAAAAGAACCTCATCATTGTTGCGACTGCGATTGCAGCAGGGATGATTCCAATTATCGATCATTCTTTCTATGCAAACTTCCCGAAATGGGTGCAAACACTCTTTCATTCAGGCATTAGTTCAACTTGTTTGATGGCGATTATTTTAAATATTGTGTTCAATCATCTGAATTTATTTAAAAATAAAGAAGTGACTATGAGCAAAGATCAGGTGAAAAAACCAAGCATGGCAATAGATGTGCAACATTAATCATTGGCAATCTTGAGTCTTGAACCTCACGATAATTCATAAAATAAAAACTTTATAGTTTAAAAAAGCCCTCGAAGTAGAGGGCTTTTATATTGCGATATTTTTTAATTAAACTATATCAAGAGGTGAAATAAAGAATGTATTAACAATTGGTTAAGTGATTTTAGTCTATTTAACTCTAAGTTTTTAAGCTAAAAATACATTAATTTGAAATGTGAATAGGCGTAGGGAACTGGAACACATCACAATTATGTCCAGTCCCAATACGATCGATGACGGCAAAGCTACTGGGTGCTTCGAGTGTCAGTAGTGGATGATGCCATGTTCCTGCACGATAGTTGACTCCTTGGCTACCATCAGTGATGAAAGCACGAAGCTGTGTAAGATCAGGGCTGAGATCATCTAACGCAGGTGCAACTACCACTAAAAAAGCCTGCGCTTGCATTGGAATAAAAGCTTGTGAGCCGTTGGGATGACGCTCCAACATTGAAATCGTAAATGGCAATTCAGTGGTTTTGATATTTCTAAAGAGGCTAATTCCAGCAACCGCATCACCTGAAATTTCTGTTTCTACGAGGGCATGATATCGCTCTGTATGTGCATCATTGATGTGGAAAAAATCATGTCCAGTTGTGCAAATGACCTCTCCAAAAGGCGCAAAGCCTTCAATACTGAGAGCTTGTATTTTTATGCTGTGTGTCATGTTTAGATATCTTATAGGGCATTTAATTAAAAAAATTGAAACCAAACACATAGGAAGCACGAAGGCTTCCTATGTGATTAACACTGCAATTAAGGATGTATTTTTCCCCATAACCGTATGCGACTAATCCCCCCGTCAGGAATCATATTGATGCGGATATGCGATATTTTTTCATGCTTTAAAATCTCACTGACGAAGCTATGAATGTGATCCATCTGCATGTCTTGTGAATCTAGCAAAAACGGCCAGAACATACTTTGCGGAATCAGTTGAGGGTCAGTGGCATCTTCCACATAAATAGCTTGTATGGACACTTGCGCAGGGAAGTTGCCTTTAAAATGGGCAGTATCAATATCAATTTTCTCTATTGCACCAGATTGACCCAAAGCCAAAATACACCAGTCAAAACCTGGTGCACGGCGACGTTTCGTTTCCCAACCATCTCCCATATTGATGCCGCGACCAGGGTTAATTAAGTTTCGTGGATGTCCAAAATGAGCATCACTATAAGCAATAACACGTCCACCATTTTCTAGTGCAACGAGGTCTAATGTGCTCGTACTGTCTTGAATTTGCACCTGAACTTCACCATAGACTTTAAATCGCGCAATACCGCCGTCTGGATATATATTTAAACGTACATGGGTAAAAACCTGATCATTTGAGACGTCCAATATATGGTGTTGGCTCGGGCCCAATAGGGTATTGCCTAAGATATTGACCCATGCTGCCTGTGCTAGTTCACCACTCGGTGCAAAACAGGCTTCAACTGATGCGGAAGCTGGATAATTCCCTGTAAAGAATGTTGTATCAATATCTAAGGCTTGAATTCGACCAGCAACACCGAGTTGGATGATTGCCCAATCATAACCTGCATGGCGTTTACGACGCGTTTCCCAACCATCCATCCATTTGCCATGATCATCAAATTTATCTTCGACAAAGATTGGTGCATTAAATTGCAGCATGCGTTTTGCTTCTGCAAAAAAATCATCTGAACAATCAAGTATTTTTGCACCAATACGGTCATCAGCTAAATTTGTAAGTGCCTGTAATTGTGCAGGAATATCAAAACTTGGTGCGAGTAAAGTCGCCATATATAAAATCCATTCACTATTTTCATTTAAAACATATGCATTTAGTTTTCAGTGTTAAAAATTTAACATTTGATAAAAACAAGCATTTACACGTGTTTAGAAGCACAGCGTGTGCCAACTTTAGAATTTTTTATTGCTTGTTTGAAAAAATGGCATGCTTTTCGCTTTTTAGGAGAAAGATATTTAAAAAAACACAGGGGAGTTATAGATGGACATTACAATTATTGGTGCAGGTATGGCGGGCCTAACGACTGGGATCGCTTTGAAAAAATTTGGACACCAAGTAACCATCTATGAACAGGCAGAACAAATTTTACCTGTTGGAGCCGCTATTTCTTTATGGTCTAACGGTGTCAAATGTTTGAACTATTTGGGGCTAACCGAACAAGTCGAAAAGCTCGGTGGCAAGATGGATCACTTAGCCTATATCGATGGTTTAACGGGCGATGTTATGACACAGTTTAGTCTGTTTCCTTTAATCGAAGAAGTTGGTCAGCGACCTTATCCAGTTTCACGCGCAGACTTACAAAATATGCTCATGGATGAATTTGGTCGTGAGAATATTCATCTAGGCAAAAAAATGGTGAGCTTCTCAGAACAAGATGATCAAGTGATCACCCGTTTTGCTGACGGAAGTGAGGTTCTGGCTGATTTATTGGTTGGCGCCGATGGTACACATTCATTGACACGGGCGTATGTATTGGGGGAACAAGTTGAGCGCCGCTATGCAGGTTATGTCAATTGGAACGGTTTAGTCGATATTTCAGAAGAATTTGCTGCGGCAGATCAATGGACGACATTTGTAGGAGAAGGTAAGCGCGTTTCGCTGATGCCCGTTGCCGACAACCGATTCTATTTCTTCTTTGATGTACCTTTGGCAGCAGGCTTAGAAAATGACCGCACACAATATAAGGCCTTATTTAAAGAATACTTTAAAGGTTGGTGTGAACCGGTTCAAAAGCTAATTGATGCTGTAGATGCCAAAAAAACCAATCGGGTAGAAATTCATGATATTGAACCTTTTGCAGATTTCTACAAAGGTCGTGTGGTGATCGTGGGTGATGCAGCACACAGCACAACGCCTGATATTGGACAAGGTGGTTGCCAAGCAATGGAAGATGCAATTTATCTAGCTCGTGCTTTGCAAATCAATACTTTGGGCTTGCATGATTCATTGCGACGTTATCAAAATAAACGTAATGAACGTGCCAATGAATTGGTTTTGCGTGCGCGTAAGCGTTGTGATGTGACCCATATGAAGGATGAAAGTGTGACGCGCGAATGGTATGCAGAACTGCGTAAAGAACAAGGCAATCATATTATGAAAGGCATCATTAGTAATATTGTAGGCAATCCATTGGATTAAAAAAATAAACTAATAAAACTTTAGCTTTCAGCAGCCAGTACGGGTTATTCGCACTGGCTTTTTTTTAAATAATTATTTGCTATTACAACGCCAAAATATTGGTTTTAGGGGGTCATGGATTTTAAATTGATTTTAATTTCTTCCATTTTTTCCACCAAATGATTAATCATGATCTGAGAAATTCGAGAAGTTTGGCGCTTCGATGCGACACATAAAGCAATGGTCAAACTGTGCAAACCTTTTTCACGGATCGGTTTAAAAATAATCTTATTATTCTCAAGCAATGGCAAAGCATCCATATATGACATCAAACTGATGCCTAATTGTTGTTGAATCAATGACAGTATCATTCTAATGTCATTACATTCGATCTTTTGAATAGGACTAAACTTATGATGTTTATATAAAGTCTGTACATATTCACTAATAATGAGTGGATCACTCGGCAAAATATGCCGTTCATTTAACGTATCTGAAAGATAAATTTTATCCATTCCACCCAGGGTATGATGCGGCGACATCACAAAGCCCAACGGAATTTCTATAAAGGATAAAACCTCTAATTGGCTATGGCTTTTAGGATTTAAAATAATGCCAAAATCTAATTCTGCATCAACGATTTTTCTGGAAATATCTTCACTGCTATTCATGCTGATGTTGAGGTTGATCCACGGATAAGTTTCAGCCATCTTTTGAATACAGTCGACGACAAAGCTATCATTCAAAGCCGCAATAAAGCCCATTTCAATGTTTCCACGGTTTAAGCCTTGGATTTCATCAAATCGAGTTCGCGTCAGTTGATACTCTTTTTGCCATTTTAATAAATCGGCATACAGTAATTCACCTGCAAGCGTCAGTTTTAAGCCCTGAGGTAGTCGTTCAAATAGGGCAACCCCGAGTTCTTCCTCTGCCAAAACGATTTGTCGATGTACTGCCGAGACTGAAATAAAGAGTTGTTCAGCAGCTTTGCGCAGACTCCCAGTCCGTGCAACCGCCATAAAATATTCAGAAAATCTAGAAAAGGTAATCGACATACAGGCTTCAATCTCTATCGCGTGATCAGCGAATCATAATGTTATGCATTTTAAGCGATATTCATGCCAGCTTTATCAAATCAAGCAGTAATCAACGCTTAATGTTCTAAAAAACAGAACAATCTATGCAAATCATTCTAATAGACAGAAATGTGTTTAGATTTTAATTTCGACTTAGAAAATAAGGATTTAGCAAAATTTAAATAGCGCTAAATGCTGAAGAAATATTGAAAATGTCGAGATGAACTATGAATGCCATTCCAGTACTCAATTTATTTACCCAACCTCAGTGCAGTACATTTGATGCTAACGACTGGAATATTTTGGCGCAGCATTGGTATCCCGTTGCACGTGTAGAAGATGTTTCGACTGAACCGCAACAAGTGCAATTACTCGATGTAAAAATGGCGTTATATCAAACTGAAAGTGGAAAAATTCATTTGGTTCGTGACATTTGTCCACATAGAGGGGTGCCATTAACTAAAGGCTGGGTCAAGGGTGAAGACATTATTTGTCCATATCATGGTTTACATTATAACGGCGCAGGAAGGTGTGTAAAAATTCCCGCACAGCCAGAGCTGACTCAAATTTCAGAGCGTTTTTCATTAACTAAATTTCCAGTTGTATTGAAATATGGATTGGTGTGGACCAGTTTATTTAATCGCGATGAATCTACGGCCAATTTTCCAGATTTAGACACGTGGGATAACGAGCAGCACCAATCTATATTGCCACCTTATGTAGATATTGGTGGTTCAAGTGGACGTCAGCTCGAAGGCTTTATTGATGTTGCACATTTCGCATGGGTGCATCATGAGAGCTTTGCAGACCGTGAAAACCCCAAAGTGAAAAAATATTCGACAGTGCGTACAGACTATGGACTACATACAGAATATCTTAGTGATGTGAGTAATTATCCGCATGGCTTACAACATTTAGCGCCAGAAGATTTTTTATGGAAAAGAACGTTTGATGTCTATCCGCCATTTTCTGCAATTTTAACCATCGATTTTCCTGAAAATGGAGTGTTAAAAATATTAAATGCCTGTTGTCCTGTATCGCATAATAAAACCCGTTTATTTGTGCCTTTAACTCGTAATTTTGATACCACAGGCGATTTACAAGCGGTCTATGATTTTAATGCACAAATTTTTGCTGAAGATCAGGACATGGTGGAAAGTCAAAAACCTGAGGAATTGCCACTGGATATCAGTATGGAGGCGCATTTCGAAGCAGATCGCTCATCGACAACCTATCGTCGAATATTAGCCGAATGGGGGCTAAGCAAACGTTATACCGTTTAATTTTTATTTTCGAATAATTTCATTCTTGGTTTTCATACAAAAAAAGCGACTCAATCGAGCCGCTTTTGACTTTGTACATAAAGGATTAGTTTACACGTATCCATGTTTGGCTGCGTCCAAGCGCAGATACACCAATATAGCCACGACCATTCAAGGTCTTGCCGTCATTCGACATTTTGGCATTGAAACTATAGGTTTTACCATTTTTCGGGTCAGTAATTTTACCGCCGTCATAGGTATTTTTACCGGTATTTTTCAAACCATTCACGATTTGCACACCGAGTAGTGGTTTATTGTGGAATTTACCTACACATTTTTGGCAGTTTTCTGCTTCACCCGGGGTGAGTACATCAACGATTTTTGCAGATAAAACGCCCTTTGATGTTTCATTAAATTGAACTACAGATAAAGGTTTTTTGGTTTGGTCATCGATGGTTTTCCATTTAGTACCATGCAATGGATCAGCAGCCAAAGCTAAGCTAGACACCAGTGACAAACCGATTAGGCTAAGAGTTGTTTTTATCATTTTAGAACCTCTATTGAACATAGTAAGAGATGTGCATCCCTGATCTTCCAAAGGGTGGATACACAAGACTTGGAAAATTACAAAGCATCAGCCTTGTTGTCTTCAAGGGCTATATTCACAAAAAAATAAGTATATATTGTGGATTTTATATACTGATTTTGAATATGTAGAATCTGGATCGTGTAGAAAAATAGAATAAATGTTGAGCTTTGTTTATAACATTTGGGATTTGTATCACTTTTATAAATATCAAACGCTGTTTGAGCTGAAAAATTTAGAGCTACAATCCCAAAAAAAGCCGGAGCTAAAAGGCTCATTTAAGTTTTCAATTTTTGCTCTAATCATGTTGAATTACATTAATTTGATTTGAAGCAATAACGCTAAAGAGCTATGTATAGCATTCATATTTTACAATTAAATAAAATCATTTCATTCATAGATCAGTTCTCGTTAAGCTTGTGTTATGAATAATATGAAAATGCAGCTTGTTCACTGAACGAGATTAAGTGTGTATAGGAATAACGATGAAAAATTTTAACAACAAAGTCGCAGCCATTACTGGAGCAGGTTCAGGTATTGGGCAGCAGTTAGCCATTCAACTGGCTCAATCAGGTGCGCATCTAGCATTAAGTGATCGCAACCTTGACGGTCTTGCACAAACGGCTGAAATGATTAAGCACACCGGTGTGAAAATAATTCAGACCCAATTAGATGTGTCTGATCGTGCCGCTGTAGAGCAATGGGCGGCTGCAACCCAAGCTGAATTTGGCCAGGTCAATTTGATCTTTAATAATGCAGGTGTCGCGTTAGCCAGTACTGTAGAAGGTATGCATTATGATGAAATTGAGTGGATTATGAATATTAATTTCTGGGGCGTGGTATATGGGACAAAAGCATTTTTACCGTATTTAAAACAAAGTGGCGATGGACATATAGTTAATATTTCCAGCTTATTTGGTTTGACGGCTCAACCGACTCAAAGTGCCTATAATGCAACGAAGTTTGCGGTACGAGGTTTTACTGAATCTTTACGCCAAGAATTAGACTTGGAAAATGCTGGAGTCAGCGCAACTTGCGTGCATCCGGGTGGGATTCGAACCAATATTGCAAATAGCGCGCGTATGAGTGACAGTATTCGTGCGTTAGGGATGAACCCAGATAGGGCAACCAAAGCATTTAATAAAGTGCTAAAAACACCGCCTGAAGTCGCAGCAAAAGTCATTTTAGATGCGGTAAAGCAGAATAAACGTCGAGTTTTAATTGGTAATGATGCCAAAATTATTGATTTAATTCAGCGAATTGCACCTACACGTTATGCCCAAGCCATAGATCTACTTAGTGGTAAGAAAAAACGTAAATAATTCAAAGATAAGTAAAAAAGGGATGATGCAACATGATCCCTTTTTTATCCTATAGAGCTCTTAATTTCGAATATTGAATTTTTAAGTTTAAATGACAAGAAAATCAAAAAATTGAGTTTTCGATTAAACAAAGAAGATGTAGTGTTCCATCTTCTTTGTATTGGCAATGCGTTTGGACATTATGAACTTTTAGAATCTTGAGTCGTTGTTATCGGTGCTTGTGTGGCTACTCGTTTGGTCAAAATGACATGTGCAGCGACACCGATACAAATCCCCCAAAATACTGAGCTTAGCCCTAAAAAATGCATACCTGAGGCTGTCGCTAAAAAAGTGATTAGCGCCGCATCACGGTTGGCCTCATTTTTCATCGCAACGGACATGTTTGTTCCAATCGCACCTAATAACGCTAAACCTGCAAGTGCGGCGACTAACTCTTTAGGTAATAGGCTAAATAACATGACAATACTGCCTGCAAATAAGCCGCCTAAAATATAAAAAATACCATTGGCAATACCGGCTATATAACGTTTTTCTTTTAGTTCATGTGCATCTTTGCCCATACACATGGCTGCGGTAATAGACGCTAAAACAATGGTAATGCCTCCGACACATGCTACAGCGAGCGAGGCAATACTGGTCGCAGTGATAATGGGCTTAGCTGGCGTGTCATATCCACTTAGTTTCATGATCGCCATCCCCGGAAGGAATTGACCACTCAGACTGACTAAAATTAAGGGAATCGCCAAATTTAAAGTCGAGTTCCAAGTCCAAACTGGAGCAATAAACTGCGGTATAGCGAGTTGAAAATTCACATCAACAGGATTAATTTTTCCTAATGTAAAACTCAGGATGACACCAGTCAGTAAGACCCAAATCATCGCGTAGCGTGGCGAAAGTCTTTTCGATATGAGAAAGACCAATAACATGCCAAAGACAATGATCGGCATACTATCTGTCGCAGTGAACAGTCCAAGTCCAAACTGAAATAAAATACCTGCCATCATTCCCGCAGCGACATCTTGAGGAATCCATTTTAAGAGTTTGTCAAAATAGCCAGTGATGCCAATCAAGAAAATAACAATAGCGGACGTGATATAAGCTGCTATGGCTTCATTCAGTGAAATATTCGGAAATAGGGTGACTAAAAGGGCTGTACCGGGCGCTGACCACGCGGTAATCACCGGGGTTTTATATTTAATAGAGAGATAAATACCCGCCAGCGCAGCACCAATAGAAATCCCCCAAATCCATGAAATCATCATGGCTGGGGAAACTTGAGCTTTTTGTGCGGCTTGGAAAAAAATAATCAGTGGGCCTGAATATGAAATCAGCACGGCTAAAAATCCTGCAACCGTCGCTGAGATCGACCAATCTTCTTTTAATGTTTTTAACAGGGGTGCCATCGCTTTTGCCTCCATGCGACTATGTCAATGAGCCTGTTGAATAAAACCAATGACGGTATAGCGTTTAACCTTGATCTCCACCACCAACAGGGACGACTGTTCCTGTCATATAAGATGAATCATCGGATGCCAAAAATAAGATGGCATTCACTTGTTCCTGAATTGTGCCATAGCGTCCTAAGAATGTACGGTCAATGGTTTGATCGACCACGTCTTGCATCCATTGTTTTTCATGATCTGACAATGGATTGGTATTTCTTGGTACTTTTCGTGGTGGGGCTTCTGTGCCACCTGTGGCTACGGCATTGACTCGAATACCATCTTTGGCATGTTCAAAAGCGAGAGCAGCGGTTAAGCCATTAACCCCACCTTTTGACGCTGAATATGGCACTCGGTGAATTCCTCGGGTTGCAATAGAAGATACATTTACAATTGTCCCTTGCTGATTTTGAATCATTTCAGGTAACACGGCTCGGCAGCACCAGAGGGTTGGAAATAATGAACGATTAACTTCCTTAATGATTTCTTCTTCTGAAAATTCTTGGAAGGGCTTCATCCAAATCGCACCGCCAACGTTATTGATTAAAATATCAATTCGGCCATATTTTTCAATGGCTTGAGCAGCAACTGATTGAGCGCCTGCAAATGTTTCAAGATTGGCTTTAACAATAATGGCATCGCCATTGTGGGCTTGAATATCGTTCAGCGTCTCTTCAACAAAATCTGAGAGATCTGCCAATACCACTTGAGCGCCTTCTCGAGCCACTTGTAGTGCTACTCCACGACCAATACCTTGAGCGGCACCGGTAACGATGACAACTTTATTGTTAAATCTGGCTTGTTCTGACATTAAACTATTCTCCCTTAATTCGCTGAGAATTTTTCAAACAAAAAGTTTGCAGGTTTAACGCCTTCGGTATCTAACCAGCCACGTACCGCTTCGACCATCGGTACAGGACCACAGAGGTAAATATCCACATCGCCATTGTTTAACCAATCTTTTTCAACATGACTGGTCACATAGCCTTTACGTTCATGCTGTGACTCAGGGTGAGCGACCACAGTACGGTATTCGAACCACGGGAGTTTGCTTTGTAATTCATCGAGCTTGTCTTTTGCTACGATGTCAAAGTCATTGGTTACGCCAAATACAAGACGAACAGGTTGTTCAGAACCTTTTTCTTCAAGCACTTGTAACATGGACATAAACGGCGCAATACCTGTACCACCTGCAAGCATGACCACAGGGCGGACAACATTACGCAGATAAAAACTACCAAAAGGTCCTTTGAAGGTCATTTTGTCGCCGGCTTTCGCATCGGCACTCAGGAAAGTACTCATTTTGCCTTCAGGGACATTACGAACCACGAAGCCTGTTAAACGATTGCCCGGCTTTGAACTAAACGAATACGAACGAGTTTCTTCAGTCCCCGGAATGCCGACATTGACGTATTGACCTGCCAAGAAGTTAATGTCAGGTTGACCTTCATCCAGTTGAATATCAAAGGTAATCGTAGAATCCGACATATTTTCAACACGAGACAATGTGCCTTGAAACTCATGAATTTCAGTTTTACACACGTCAGATGATGCACTGATTTGGAAAACCGCATCTGAACTAGGACGACATTGGCAAGCTAAAATATAACCTTGCTCTGCTTCTTCGGGGGTTAAAGCGTCTTCGATATAAGATTCTTCAGGCATGTCGTAAGTACCCGACTCACAAAATGCACGGCATGTCCCGCATGCGCCATCACGGCAATCTAGAGGGATATTGATTTTTTGACGATAGGCTGCGTCGGATAGGGTTTCACCTTGAGCAACACTAATAAAACGAGTAACGCCATCTTCAAATTGAAGTGCAACATTATGGTTTGACATGGCTGAATATCCTTTTGAAAATCTGGTATAACGTGTCCTTTCAGCCAAATATCCTTCTGGCTGAAAGTTAAACCTTGCTTAGTGAAATAAGCTTTTATAGGTAATAAATATCAATAACTTGGTTGATATAATCGTTTTTAAGAACAACATATTTACTGAGGATTTTTGGCTGCTCGCCTGAAAAATCAATTTCATAACGTGACATGCCAAAGTAGCTATAGTTGGTTTTGTAGCGGAAACTTAAGGTGTTCCAGTTAAAACGCACCGTGACTTTGTCGCCATCACGTTCAACAATCTCTACGTTATTAATGTTGTGGCTAGTTCGTGTATCCGGCATCGTGGCAGATGAACGCTCAGTTTTAATGCGGAAGACACGGTCTTCTAAACCTTGACGGTCTGGATAATAAATCAAAGAAATCTCAGACTGTGGATCTTCCGTTAGGCGGTCGTCGTCATCCCAAGCTGGCATCCAAAATGATGCAGTTGGGGCATAGCACGCTAGCCATTCATCCCACTGTTCATCATCTAAAAAACGCGCTTCACGGTAGAGGAACTGAGATACAGCTTCAATGCTTACGCTGTCTAAATATGCAGTTGCATTCATGCGACATCTCCTTGTTCATTTGCGACTTGTTCAGCTAGTTCTTTTTCTTCAGCGATGGCATGTTTCATGG
This sequence comes from Acinetobacter sp. YH12052, assembly GCF_013419835.1. Taxonomy (NCBI): domain Bacteria; kingdom Pseudomonadati; phylum Pseudomonadota; class Gammaproteobacteria; order Moraxellales; family Moraxellaceae; genus Acinetobacter; species Acinetobacter sp. YH12052. The sequence continues at coordinate 202,735 of NZ_VOZI01000002.1, read as the reverse complement.
TTTTTAACCAATATTGATGCTGAGCAAGGTAAAGACCTTCATCTTCGGTTTTGATGCCACTTAATAGTGGTTTTAATCCAATTTCATTGGCTGCATCATCCGGTCCATGAATCCAGTGTTTTGAACCACGGCACATGTCGTTCCATTCCAGCTCAATCCCTGCATATCCAGCTTGGCAGGCACGGAATTCTTCTAAATCATCAGGTGTTGCCATACCTGAAGCATTAAAGAAGTCTTCATATTGACGAATACGACGTGTACGTGCTTCTGGCTCTTCACCAACAGGGGCGATACAGTAAATGGTGACTTCAGTTTTATTGACAGAAATCGGGCGTAAAACTCGAATTTGTGAACCGAATTGATCCATCAAATAGACGTTTGGATAAAGACAAAGGTTGCGTGAACGCTCGATCATCCATTTCGACATCGGTGCGCCGAATTTTTCGGTATATTCATCGGCTTTGCTAAAGTTTGGACGGTCTTCTGGGTTAGCCCATTGCGTCCATAACAACATGTGACCACTGTCAAAACCATAAGAACCACCGCCTTGCTTGCCCCAAGAACCCGCACTCATAGCACGAATATTATCCGCTGCTTGTGCTTCTTTACGGTGCTGTGTGGTGGCTGCATAGTTCCAATGCACGGCTGAAACGTGATAGCCATCTGCGCCATTTTCAGCTGTCAGTTTCCAGTTACCTTCATAGGTATAGGTAGATGAACCACGTAAAACTTCTAAACCATTTTCCGACTGACCTTCGATCATGTCGATAATTTTGGTGGTTTCACCTAAGAATTTTTCAAGGCTTGGCACATCAGGATTTAAGCTACCAAATAAAAAGCCTTTATAACTTTCAAAGCGCGCGACTTTTTTCAAGTCATGTGAACCATCTTGGTTAAAGCAATCTGAATAACCCGCTTCGGCAGGGTCTTTAACTTTGAGTAATTTACCTGAGTTATTAAAGGTCCAACCATGGAATGGACAGGTATAGGTCGCTTTGTTGCCTTTTTTATAACGACATAACTGTGCACCACGGTGTGAGCAGGCATTGATCATGGCATTCAGTTCACCATTACGGTTACGTGCAATGATGATCGGCTGGCGACCAATATGAGTCGTGTAATAATCATTGTTATTTGGAATTTGGCTTTCATGTGCCAAATACACCCAGTTACCTTCAAAAATGTATTTCATTTCAAGATCAAATAACGCTTGATCGGTAAATACTGAGCGGTGCAGTTTAAATTCACCAGTGTCAAAATTATCGACAAGAAGTTCATCAATACGATCTAGATGGCTGGTGTTAATTACAGGAATACGTGGCATGTCCATTCTCCGACTGTCCAATGAGGGGATAGTCGCCGAGTTGTCAAACTTGGATGAGACAGCTCGGCTTCCTTAGATTGAGTAATTAAGCGCTAGCGCGTCGACGATCAACTTCAGTATTTGGTGCTGCAGCTTGTTCTTTAACTAACTCAACATTAAAGCTAATGTGTTTAAACGGCTGGTTTAGACCACGACGTGCAATTTCAGCTTCGTCTGTGATATCAACAGCAGTTGCCACCAGACCATCACGAGTTGCAAAGGCAAAGTCGTCCCAAAGGTATTTATCACCTTCGATGTTGAATTGAGTGGTTAACTTGCGGTAACCCGGTGCAGAGATAAAATAATGTACATGTGATGGACGGTTACCATGACGGCCTAATTTGTCTAAAACAAATTGGGTTGTGCCTTCTGGAGGACAGCCATAACCAACGGGCATCGTAGTTTGTGCAACATATTTACCGTCTTGGTCAGAAAGAATGGTACGGCGAAGGTTGAAGTCAGATTGAGACTTATCAAAGAAAGAATAGTTACCTAGGCTGTTGGCATGCCAAATTTCAACTTTAGCGCCTTCAATGATGTTGCCTTCGGTATCTGTTACTGTACCTTCAATAAACAGAGTTGGAATTTTATCGGTTTCCGTACCATCATCCATACGAGCAAAGCCCACTGATTCAGGTGCGCCAGCCACATATAAAGGGCCTTCAATGGTACGTGGTGTACCACCTGTAATACCTGCTTTCGCATCAGCTTCATCGGCACGTAAATCTAGATAGTGCTCTAAACCTAAACCAGCGGCTAAAAGACCTAATTCGTTCGCTTGACCCGCATCTGTAAAATACTCTAGACCTTTCCATAGTTCAGTTTGAGTAATATCTAGATCTTCAATCGCTTGGAATAAATCACCCAATAAACGTACCACAACTTGTTGTACACGTTGGTCAACAGGCCCTGTTGCTGTATCTACGTTCATTTGTTTAACCAGAACATCAATCTCTTGACGGTTCATACTATATCTCCTTAAGTATGCATTTAAGTATGGGTGGCTATCACTCGATAAAAGAGGTCTTTGGCTGCCACGTTCCTTGTTTGGTTGTCTAACAATACTTTTTAAGTTGTTTCGTGTAGCAGCTGAAGTTTCTTTCAGGTATGGGCTGCACGATGTTTTTGATCTGTTGGATGGGATTAAATTTGCTTAATCCTGTCTATGTGATATACCTTAAAAGAATAAAATCTTCACGTCGAAGATCAAATTTGCATTTTATTATACTTAATAGGTATCGATAACCATGGAACTAAGACACTTAAGATACTTTGTCGCAGTGGTTGAAGAGCAGAGTTTTACCAAAGCGGCAGAAAAACTATATATAGCTCAACCACCTTTGAGTCGGCAGATTCAAAATTTGGAACATGAGCTTGGAATTCAGTTATTTGAACGCGGTAGCCGACCGCTTAAGACCACAGAAGCAGGCCAATTTTTTTATCATCATGCTTTAAAACTTTTGTCTAATGCAGAAGAAATTAAATCGATGACGAAACGAATCGGTTTGACCGAAAGAACAGTGACAATCGGTTTTGTGAGCTCTTTATTGTTTGGTTTACTCTCGAATATTTTGTATTTATTCAAACAACAACATCCACATTTAAAAATAGAAATGGAGGAAATGGCCACCACTGAACAAATCAAAGCATTAAAAGAAGGCCGTATAGATGTCGGCTTTGGGCGTTTACGTATTTCAGACCCTGCAATTAAACGGGTTTTACTGCGTGAAGAACGCTTAGTAGTTGCCTTACACGCTAGTCATCCTTTGGCACAAAAAAAGGAAGGAGTCTATCTTGCAGATCTGATCGATCAACAATTGATTTTTTACCCAAATCACAACAAACCAAACTTTTCGACCCAAGTGCGTGGCATATTTTCAGAGTATGGTTTGGAACCTAAAAAAGTACGCGAAGTACGTGAATTACAACTGGCTCTAGGCTTTGTTGCAGCTAATGAAGGGGTTTGTATCACTCCAATGAGTGCCCAAAGTGTGCAATTAACACATTTAACCTTTGTTCCTATCTTAGATGAAGCCGCGATTAGCCCAGTATTTATGGCTGTACGTAATATGGATGAAAGCGAAGATATTCGTGGTTTATTTGATAGTGTTTATCAAGTATATGATTTAGAAGCGATTCCTTATGATCGTGCTGTGTTTTGAGTATGCTGTCGCTAGACGTTCAGATGAACTGCACATATGAAATGATCTATTTAAATAAAGCGGAATCAAGGGATTAATTTGTATTCAACTTTTTAGGTATACAAACATGCCTAATCGGTTTTGGACATTAAGCACCGACTTATTCATTGTGAAAAGCGAATTTTACAAGCTTCACAATTAGGAGGTGGGCTATGCAAAACCAGAAAATTAATATTAATACCTTGGTTGATGAAGCCAAATTTACGCCATTTCATTGGGGTGTTTTGATTTGGTGTCTTTTGATTATTATTTTTGACGGTTATGACTTGGTGATCTATGGTGTTGCCTTACCGTTGTTGATGCAAGAATGGTCATTATCTGCGGTACAAGCCGGCTTACTGGCAAGTACGGCTTTATTTGGCATGATGTTCGGTGCCATGTGTTTTGGCACACTGTCCGATAAAATTGGTCGTAAAAAAACCATTATGATCTGCGTCGGTATTTTTAGTGGTTTTACCTTCTGCGGTGCTTTTGCAAGTACTCCAGTTGAGTTTGGTATTTTACGCTTTCTTGCCGGTCTAGGCATCGGTGGCGTTATGCCGAACGTTGTCGCATTAATGACAGAATACGCGCCAAAACGTATACGCAGTACCTTAGTTGCACTAATGTTTAGTGGTTATGCCATAGGTGGTATGGCTTCAGCGTTATTGGGTGCTTGGTTAGTGCCTGTATATGGCTGGAAAATCATGTTTTATATTGCGATTATTCCATGTCTTGCACTGCCTTTAATTTGGAAATTCCTCCCTGAATCATTGATGTATTTAACCTCAAAGCATCAAACAGATACGACTCGAACAATTGTCTCTAAAATTGCTCCTGAACAAGTCCTCACAACGGATACTCAATTTGTACTCAATGAAGTTTCTGAAGAAGACAAAGCACCGTTAAAAGCATTATTTCAACAAGGGCGTAGTTTCAGTACGTTTATGTTCTGGATTGCATTTTTCATGTGCTTATTGATGGTTTATGCACTTGGAAGTTGGTTACCAAAATTGATGATCCAAGCTGGCTATTCGCTTGGTGCAAGTATGATTTTCCTCTTTGCACTGAATATTGGTGGAATGGTAGGTGCTATTGGTGGTGGTGCTTTGGCAGACCGATTCCATATCAAAAAAGTACTGAGCATCATGTTCATGTGTGGCGCATTGGCTTTAATCTTACTGGGCTTTAACAGTCCGCAAATGGTTCTGTATACCTTAATTGCTGTAGCAGGTGCAGCTACCATCGGTTCGCAAATCCTACTTTATACCTTTGTCGCACAATACTATCCAACCACGGTACGTTCTACAGGTATGGGCTGGGCATCAGGCATTGGACGAATTGGTGCAATCGTTGGACCGGTACTTACTGGTGCGCTGTTAACCATGCATTTGCCACATCAAATGAACTTCTTGGTGATTGCCATTCCGGGTGTCATAGCTGCATTAGCAATCTTTATGGTGAATTTGCAAGCGTCTGTAGAGGCGTCTACTCAAGGTCAATCGCCAAAGCTCAATACGCAAGCCATCAAAAATCCAGCGAATTAAGCCGATATTTAAAGATTTAACATTACCCCAAAATTTAAGTTTCCAGGCCCTGATGCACAGCATGAGGGCTAGTGGGAAATTGTGACAAAAAATAAGGAAAGGGCATCGCCCAAATCGAGGTCAGGATGAAAGCTCAAAAGCTAAATTTAGTCAAAAAAACCTTTAAAATTAAACCGATGCTACTGGCTTGTGCAGCTGTGTTCCCCATGTGGACACATGCGGCTGTCAGCGAAGCTGAAGTTGAACAGTTGCGTGAAGAAGTCAAAGCATTAAAAGCCATGATGCAGCAATATGTTCAACAGCAAAACACCTTGTCGAGTGAAATCAAAGACGTAAAACAAGGGCCTGTAGTTGCTGTGCAGAATCAAAAACCGACTCAAACACCGAGCCTGAGTTTAAATACCAAATCGGGCGCTGAGTTTAGCTTGTATGGCAATGTGCGTGCAGATGCATCTTATCAGGCAGAAGGTGGCAGCTTATCTCGCCTGTATAACCAAATGAATAGTGTTCCGCTAGAAGGGAATGCTGAAAGTTCAGATCGTTTAAAAGCAACACTTGCTGCCACACGTTTAGGACTAGACTTTAAAACGCCGACTCAAGTGGGAAATGTAGGCGGTAAAATTGAAGTCGACTTTTTGGGCGCAAATGATGGACTACGTATTCGTCATGCCTATTTAACCTATAGCAATTGGTTGGTGGGGCAAACATGGTCTAACTTTGCTGTACCTGATTATATGCCTGAAACCATTGATGCATTGGGCTATGTCGGTGGTGCTGTTAAACGTACACCGCAAGTTCGCTATAGTCACAAATTTAGTCCTGAGACAAATCTAGTACTTGCCGCAGAAGATTCTAAGGATGACAGCTCAAATATGCGTTTGCCTGCATTAACAGCGCGTTTAAACCATAAAATGACAGATACACTCATGTTGAGCGCACGTGCGATGGGTGCTGAAAAGAAAACGTATACGGATACAGAAACCGCATGGGGGCTTGGTCTGGGCGCAAAACTAGATTTGACGGATAAAACAGTGCTCAAGGCGGATTATTACCATGTCAAAGGCGACAGTAGTTTTGTGTCATGGACCAACCAAGGCTTTGTCACTAATGCGGATAAAGACATCATCGCAACCAATGAATTTGACTCGATTACAGTAGGTTTAACTCAACAAATTTCAACACAATGGCGCGGAACATTGGGCTATGGTTATATGAAAGCAGATAATAATGCAGATTATGTCAATTCATTAGTCGATAAAACCAAGGCCAATAAAAACTTGTGGCAAGCATGGGCAAATGTATTTTACAGCCCTGTTAAGCCGATTAGTTTAGGTCTGGAATATGTCTATGGTGAACGTGAAGCTTTTGGTGCTGCGCCAAATGGCAGTACTAAGGGTGAAGATAACCGAATCAATGCGGTCGCGATGTACAACTTCTAATGCCGTTACAGAGAATTGTTTAATTTAAATTGCCTTAGAAATTTCAATATCAATTTAACGAGAGCGTGATTGAAAGTATGTTCAGGTTTTGACATCTGACTTTCCGACAATCTTTCAATGCGTGCTCTCAATTCATACTAGCTAGCCCTTGATCTTCACTGATTGAGGGCTTTTATCTTATTTAGAAACTTTTATTTTTGACTAAAAAATATAATTATCTGTTTTATTTCATTTAACAAATCATTTGAATATAAAAATACGAAGAAGGATATTGATAAAAATCATGAATTTTGAAATATTTTGATACATACATGATGATAAAACACACTATAATCCTTGCCGTCAATTTCGTTTCACTTAGAAGACGCAATCATGGATGTCCCTCAATTTTCCAAATATAACAACACGTCACTTAAGCTTTTAAGCCTGATGATGCTCACCGCGATGGCACCATATAGTGTTGCAGATAGCAATGTATTACCTGAAATCACCATTAACGTTGAACAAAGTTCAATGGATGATCAAATAAAAAAAGCACTGACTAAAGTAAATGCTGCAACCAATGCGATCGTTGCAGCAGACATTCAAGATATACCGAAGCGAACAAATGCTGATTTATTTAAAAATCAACCGGGGATTTACGCGGCATCTTCAGGGAATGAAGGGGTGAAACTGTCGATACGTGGCTCGGGGATCAATCGTGCACCGGGGGCGCATGCTTCAGGTTTGTATGTGACCTTAGATGATTTGCCATTTACAGGGCCGGGTGGAACACCTTATGAACTGCTTGAGCCGCTGTGGGTAGACCATATAGAGGTTTTACGGGGGGCTAATGGTTTAACACGTGGTGCATTAAGCTTGGGTGGTCTAATTAACTATGATAGCCCAACTGGAAAAAATGCAGCAAAACTGTCAGTGCATCATGAAATGGGTAGCCACGGTTATCAGAAAAGTGAAATCAGCTCAGGACAACAAATCGGTGACTTAGACTATTATGTTTCATTAACGCAAAGTGATGATGATGGTTTTCAAGATCATGCTTCAAGCCAGAGTAAAGGTATATCGGCCAATGTGGGATATCAAATAAATCCAAACCTAGATACACGTTTTTATCTGCGTTACCGAGAGACTGAACACCAAACGCCGGGACGTCTAACCCAACAACAGATTGAACAAAATCCAAAACAAGCAGTAGCCCAAAATATCTCGCTGAATAATAATCGTCCGCAGCCGGGAAGTCTTTGGTTGGCGAATAAAACCAATATGACTTTGGACTCGGGCGATCGTTTACAGTTGGGTCTGGCCTATCATCATTATCCGATGGATTTGCAAGAAGGTTTGTATAGTACCGATGTTGACTATGACGATATCATTACCTTATTTAACTACCAATTTGACCGAACGCTATGGGGGCATGAAAGCCAAAATACTTTAGGTTTTCGTAGTACCACGCATTTGCCAGATGGTCAGGTCGTTGAACGCTTGCGTGTAGCGCAAGGCGCCTATGCTGCGGGTACAGAAACGCGGCATTATACCTACCAAGGTGGTGACTATGTTTTACATTATGCCAATGCCTTGGCACTACACCCACAGTTTTGGCTCGATAGTCGAGTTGCATTGGCGTACACCCATCGTGAAAGTGAAGTGACATGGCCTGTGCAAAGTCATAAAGAAAATATTCGTGAATGGAATGTCCTGCCATCGCTAGGTTTTCGATATCAAATCCAACCTGAAACACAGCTCTTTGCCAATGTCAGTCGAAGCTTAGAAGCACCACATCCTTGGGCTTTAATTTGGGGTTCGGATCAAAAGTTCCCCGATGAAAGTGGCGCAGCGACGGGACGCCAAAATGCTCCGATTCATTTGAATAGTCAGACAGCGAATACTCTTGAACTAGGTGGGCGTGGTCAACATGCACTGGGTGAGTGGAATATTGCATATTACTATTCACAGGTTAAAAATGAACTGTTGGCTGTTGAAATCCAACCAGAGCCTAATCCGATAATTTACGAATCGAATGCTTCAGACACCATCCATCAAGGGATTGAAGTCGGTTTAAACAGTTCACTTTGGCAAAATGATACATATGGACAGGTTCAACTAAAACAAGCCTATACCTTGAATGATTTTCACTATAAAAATGATGCGGTATTTGGAAAAAATGAGCTGGCAGGTATACCAAAACACATCTATCAGGCTGAACTGAAATACGAACATCCTTTAGGCTTTTATGCTGCGGTGAATACACTTTATGCCGCAAAGGTCGCAACCGACTATGCCAATAGTTTCTACGCAAAAGATTGGCAAATTTGGGGAGCATCGTTCGGCTATATGCAACCACAAAAACAGTATTTGGCTTGGTTGGATTTCAGAAATATGGCCAATAAAAAATATGCATCTACCGTGACACCGGGCTATAACGATGCCGGCAAAGATCCTGCTCGTTTAACACCGGGTGAAGGTCGGGCGGTATATGCAGGACTAACGTATCATTTTAATTAAGTATCTTGTATTCAAATACAGTTATCCCTTGCAAAGCCTTATGCTGCGGATTTGAAAATAAAAAGGGAGCCAATCAGCTCCCTTTTTTAAACCTTTGATTGGGCTGTTAAGCAGTTCGAGGCATATCCTGAATACGTCGCCATGGCTGAGCTTCTTCAATTTCATACGCCAGTTCGATCAAGGTTTTTTCATCACCGACATCGGCTGATATTTGCATACTGATCGGTAGTCCGTCGTTTTGGGTTTCTCCCATAGGAATCGACATACCTGGCGCACCAACAACATTTTGGATGGGGGTAAAAGTCACATAGTTCTGTATACGTTCAAATAACTGGTCAAACGGTAATTGAGGTGATAAATAGCCGATTTTCGGTGTGGTATGTGCAAGTACAGGCGATAGCAAAACGTCATAATGCTTAAAGATTTCACGATATTGTTGCTGCATTTTCTTTAATCGATACAGAAACAGCGGGGTTTTATAAAAGTTCTTTTTATACAACTTCGATAAACCAACGGTTAAGTGATCTAACTCTTTGGGATTAAAGTCAGCGCCAAAGATTTTCTTGCCAAAGGTACTCAGTAAAAAGGATAACATCCCCCAATATTCACTAAAATCTTCAACAAAGCTTAAGGAAAAAGGTAATTGAAGTTCTTCAACATGATGGCCTAATTTTTCTAAGAGTGCTGCACTATGCATTAAGGTTGCAGTTGTTTCGCTATCTATTTGCCCTGTAATCGATTGCGGGACTAAACCGATGCGTAATCGACGTTTAGAAGGCCCATGAATCATGTCTATGCGTGGCAGCTTTTTATTGTAATAACTTGATTCCATTCCTGCATAGAAATGAGCAGTATCTCGTATGCTACGGGTTAGGACACCTTCACTGATGATATTAATCGGAAGAGAGCCTGCTGCTTCACTGTCATAAGTACGGCCACGGCTAGGCTTTAATCCAATCAAACCGCAGCATGCAGCAGGGATACGAATCGAACCACCGCCATCATTGGCATGGGCAATCGGCACTACACCGGCTGCAACGAGAGCTGCGGAACCCCCTGAAGATGCACCGCAGGAATAACTTAAATGCCAAGGGTTATAGGTGGCTGATCCATCTTTATATTCGGTGCTGGCATTTAGACCAAATTCAGGGAGCTTGGATTTTCCTAATACGACAAACCCTTGATCTAAGATTTGTTGGCTAATTTGAGGATTACGATCGGCTGGTTTTGAACCGATGGCCTTTGAACCATGGCGTGAGGGCAATCCTTGATAATCTAGATTATCTTTAAAGAAAAAAGGGACACCCGCAAAAAGACCATGTTCAACATATTGATTTTGCTCTAAAGCACGCTGAAAACAGTCCAGTTCAATGGCATTTAGATGCGGGTTCACTTGTTCCGCACGTGCAATGGCCGCTTGTGTTATTTCTTGCACGGAGGCTTCTTTAGATTTGATGAGCTGTGCAATCCCCACAGCATCCAGATCTGTGAGTACATCCGAACTAAAGGCATGTATGCGTTGACTGTGTTTTTGATCTTCCATGAACTAACCTATTTGTTTTTTGAATTTTGGTAAATATTGAATGAATTCATTGTTATCTCAACAACAAATATATGTATTTGAACTGTATTGCTTTGAGCATAATAATGACAATAAAAATTGTCAAATATTCATCTGATCTGAGGAAAGTGCAGAGATTGTACTAAGGAGGGCATCTAAAGCCTGTTGAATCTCATCCTTCCATGCAAAGGAACAATTTAAACGGATATATTGAGTTTTGGCTTCTGATACGTTAAATAAACGGCCTGGAGCAACACCGATCTGCTGTTGAATTAAGGCTTCATAGACTGCCATGCTTTCAACGTTTTCTGGTAATTTTAACCAAAGAAAATAACCACTTGGATGATATTGTAATTTACATCCAGTCGGCAGGCGGCTTTCCAAATAACGGTAAAACTGTAATTTGTGTTGCTGTAGACTTTTTCTTAGGACCCGTAAATGTTTTTCATAATGATAATTTGAAATAAATTCCACTAAGGCATTTTGCAATAAGGTATTAACGGAAATCGTGCTCATAAGCTGTAAGTGTTGAATCGCTTGAGAGTATTTACCTGCATGCACCCAACCGACCCGAAATGCAGCGCCCAACGTTTTAGAAAAAGAAGAGCAATGTAAGACCATATTATTTTGGTCAAAATATTTCATTGAAACGGGCTTCTTGGACGCATAATGCATTTCCTCATACACATCGTCCTCAATTAAATGCACATGATATTGGTGTAATAACACGGCAATTTTTTGCTTGATTTCATCACTCACTGTGAAGCCCACAGGATTATGCGAATTCAGCATCAGCCAACAAATTTTGACGGGATAAGTTTTTAAAATATGTTCAAATGCGGTTAAATCAAAACCGTCTTGTGGATGTTCAGGTAAGGTCACCACTTTAAGGCCTAAGCGCTCTGCAGCTTGCAAGGCGCCATAGAAAATATTTTGCTGTAACACAATATAGTCACCCGGTGAGGCTATGGCCTGTAAGGAAAGATTCAGTGCATCCATACAGCCTGAGGTAATCACAATATCCTCTGGATCTGTGGCAATGCCTTGCATGCAATAACGCTGTGCAATCAACTTACGAAGGGCTAAATTTCCAGGTGGAAGATTATCAATGGCATCGTAACTTTTGGGATTTCGGGAAATTTGCCCCATGATTTGGGTTAACTTTTTAGAAAAAACGATGTCTTGAGCTGGAAAGGCTGAACCCAATGGAACGATTTTTTCATCTTGTATCGATTTTAAATACTTAAAGACCAGAGAGTTAATTTCAACGGGAGTGTTTAAGGACACGATTTGAGCGTGTTCAGCTTCTATTTCGAGCAAGCCTTGCGCTATATAGTAGCCTGATTTTTCACGTGCATAGATTAAGCCACGTGATTCCAACTCCTGATAAGCATTCATGACCGTGATTAAACTAAAGCCGGACAACTGCACTTGTTCACGTAAAGAAGGGAGTTTTTCGTGCGCTTTTAAAGTGCCATTTTCAATCAGTTGACGTAGGTGCTGTGCGAGCTGTTCCGATTTATACATAGTCATCAACAAGACAAAATTCTGTTATAAATATATCAGTAAAATTAATTGTGCATTCTATTTTTATAACAGATGTGTCTGTACTGTTATATGTTTTTTCAAAATCACTGTATCTAGTTTTAAGCTTGAATTTTTTATAAGGTGCATTGACCACAACACTTGTGGCATCAAATGGTATGGAAGGTAGGGAGTTGAATATGTTTAAAGCCAGTGAATTAGAACTGTTACAACATTTACTGGTGGATGTTCCATTGACAGATTCAACGCTGCATCTGTTGCAACAGCAGCATACTAATTTAGAAGCTGTACTTTTGCGCAGTCGAATTTTGCGCCAAGTACAGCAAGTGGGCTATGTCAGTATTTGTCAGGAGCATATGCACGCCAAGGCTGAAAATGCGGCTTTTTTATTTGCACCTTTTATCTTAGCGAATTTGAATCAGAAGGTGATCTACGCTACACCGCAAAGTCCTGAAAATGTTGCGATATTAAATCGTTATTATCAAGCGGAGGCTAAACTTAGCGCATTTAAAGTTGATGATGTTTTATCGGGACTAAATGTCTACATTGAGCTACATAATGAACAACTATCGCCAGCAGAATACTTCTATTTTAGTTTGATCAATAGCTTATGTAATCCGAAAGTTTCCAAAATCATTTGTATTACACATCTACATATCGACTTAGAAAAATTAAATCAGCTTGCTGAATATTTAGATGTTGAAATCCATGTCTTGGCGGATAAAGCTGAACCGATTGACTTTGATCTAAGTAAAATCAATATGTTAAAGCTGCTATTTAAAGACAAAGATCAGCAATATATCGATTTATGCCAAAAGTTTTCGTTTATCAATGCGAAAATTTTACAACGATTAGGTTTATATGAATTTGACCGTGCGCAAGTCTTGGTAGAAGACATGTTTTATTCAGAGCATATTTTTGAAAAAATGTCGGTCTATGGTGAATATATCCAAACGCATCTTCAGCACCAAGTGAAAAAGCAAAGTCCTGCATAAGTGATTCAGATGAGATATTAAGTTTATAACTGTGAATTGATCATTTTAAAATGCAAAAAGCTTGTAAATCTAGACTTACAAGCTTTTTTTAAATTCAAATTTAAACCAAATTATTTGGTCTGATGATCAATTCATTATGAACTGATCATGAGCAAACATGAAATGTAAGATATACATGCAATAGCGAGTTGCAATAAGCGAATAGATTATCGTTTAAGGTAGATAGGAATTATCTGCACCAACGACAAACGCTACACCAATACAGAATAAAAGCACATAGATCGAGAACCAAATAATGGCACGCTTAAAGGCCTTATCTGAAATTTCACTGTCTGCATATTTTTGCGGTTTTTTAGGCTCTTGATTGCTCATAAGATGTACTCTAAATCCCTAGTGGTTATAGGTGATTATTGGGGTATATCGCTTGAAAGCATAGATACAACATTCATCTAAATTTCTATAACAGTTATAGTTTGGAGTTGAATGACAGTTGATTTGAGATTATTGACACATGATTCGGGATTGTTAAAGTGTAGAGTAGTCTTGAATAAACCTCTCAATACATTGAAAATTAGATCATAAAATAATTTGGGGTTACAAGCAGAATACAATGGAAATAATTACGCTCATAACAATATTAGGAACTGTCATTTTATTGATTTATCTCAAACTTAGCGCCAAAAACCGTCAATGGCATTTGGATGAAAAAGGCGTGATGAAACATGAACGGATTGAGTACACACCATTCAATAAAATTGATGAAAATGACTTTCAATGGATACCTGACGTTATAAAAAAATATTTTCCTGACGGTCATGCCACCGTGCGGAAATATGGCAGCGGGGCGAAAAACATTCTGATCGTGAACAGCTCAATCTACTATCACCAATACTTAATTCGTGAAGAAGGCACAGGTGATATGATGCTGAATGGGTGGGATGCCATTATGGACAGCGTATTGTATGTAGAGAAGCGCAATGACGATAGTTACTGCATGTATCTATTCAGACCTTGCGAGATTAACTTGCAAAATCATAATTTGTTTTTTAAAGGTAGATTTTTGGAGGGTACAATTGATGACTTGAAGCAAGGTTTTGATACATGGCAGGCCGCGCAAAAGGATTTTGTGAAAATACATCAAGATAAGGTGGATATACTCAAAAACAATATCATCGCTAAACAAAAAAAATATGACACTGAGGTTTATAAGCATCCTGAATTCAATTAACCCGCAAATTAAAGTGAAATAAAATCTTAGCTTGTGTGTCAGAGAATTTCAGAAAATCTTAACTTATATGACAACGCAAGCTGAGATTAAATATCAAGAAAACAAAAAAATTATGATTTAACTAAGAAAATGAATCTCAGATTATTTGTCATTTACCTTTTGGAAGGTAGCTTCATTTCTTAATCCATTAATAAACTATGATATTGGTCAGTTCTTTTTCTCAAAAAGTCCCAGACTAGCTTAATGCGTGGCTCATGTTGTAAATCGACTAAGGTTAGCATCCAAAAGGTATGTACAAAACGAACATCTTGCGCCAAGACCTGTTCTAATTCGGGTTTTTCCTCGGCCAAAAACTTGGGCAATATTGCCAATCCTGCACCCGCACTCACGGCAATTTGTTGTGCCAAAATACTACTACTTCTAAAGTTGGCATTGAGCTGAATAGGTAAACGTTCTAAACAATACAGTTCAGGGCTATAGACCAAATCATCTATATAGTTCACAAAGGTGTGTGATTTTAAATCTTCTAATGTATGAATGGGTTGCGTGTTTTTTAAGTATTCCTTACTGCCATAAATCTTTAAACAATAGTCGGCTAGTCGGGTAATAATATATGGGCCTGATTTTGGTCGATCGATGGAAATAACAATATCTGCTTCACGATGTGAAAGCTTGATCATCTTCGGCACTGGAATAAGGTCGATTGTTAGCAAGGGGTATTTTTTTGACAATTCTGCCAAGAGCTGTGTCAAAAATGCCGTTCCAAACCCTTCGGGTGTGCCAATTCGCACACGACCTTGCATAGGTTGGTTGGGTTTTTCGATTTGTAAAAAAGCCTGTTCCATTTGTTCAACCCGAGGAACCAGTGCCAAACCTTCTAAGGTAAGCTCATAACCTGTGGCTTCACGTTTAAATAATGACGTGCCTAAAGCCAGTTCTAGCGCATGTATACGTCGAGAAACCGTACTGTGCTCCACACCAATAATTCGTGCAGTATTGGTTAAGGTTTTCGCACGAGCCAAAACCAAAAAATACTGTAAATGATCCCAGTCTACTTTCATTGTTATTGTCATCCCTGTGCATATTTGCACATCAATCGTGCGTGAATCTCTATTGGTAGTCAAAATTTTCTTTGCTAGTTTGAAGTGAATTGGAAAATATAAATATAAGGCTTTTGGATATTTTCTAAGTCAGTACAAAACAATAAGTGCCTATGGAGAGGTCATGAACACAATGTCAAATATTCAGTCATCGACGGCTAAATTATTAATTAACGGTAAATTTGTAGAGTCAAACACTACAGAGTGGCAAGACATTTTAAATCCTGCAACTCAAGAGGTTTTGGGTCGTGTACCAATGGCGACTATGGAAGAAGTGGATGCAGCGATTGCTTCAGCGCAAGAGGCGTTTAAAACTTGGCGCTTAACACCCGTACAAGCACGTATGCGTATTATGCTGAAACTACAAGATCTGATCCGTAGCAATATGAAAGACATTGCCCGTGTACTGACTGCTGAGCAAGGAAAGACGCTTGCAGATGCTGAAGGTGATATTCAACGTGGTTTAGAAGTCGTTGAGCATGCGTGTTCGGTTGGCACACTTCAAATGGGCGAATATATAGAAGGTGTGGCACGTGGTGTGGATACCTATACCTTGCAGCAACCTTTGGGTGTATGTGCAGGAATTACGCCATTTAACTTTCCTGCGATGATTCCACTGTGGATGTTCCCAATGGCGATTGTCAGTGGAAATACCTTTGTTTTAAAGCCATCTGAACAAGATCCATTATCTACCATGATGCTTGTCGAACTTGCGATTGAAGCCGGTATTCCAGCAGGCGTATTGAACGTAGTGCATGGTGGTAAGGACGTTGTTGATCGTTTATGCACACATCAAGCTATTAAGGCAATTTCATTTGTAGGCTCTACAGCTGTTGGTACACATGTATATAACCTTGCAGGACAGCATGGAAAACGTGTGCAGTCGATGATGGGGGCTAAAAACCATGTGGTGGTGATGCCAGATGCCAATAAAGAACAAACCTTAAATGCTCTCGTTGGTGCAGCATTTGGTGCGGCAGGTCAGCGTTGTATGGCTTTGTCTGTTGCTGTCATGGTTGGTGAAAGTAAAGAATGGGTCAATGAACTGGTTGAAAAAGCCAAAACGCTGAAGGTCAATGCAGGGCATGAACCGAATACCGATATTGGCCCAGTCATTTCACCTCGCGCAAAAGCACGTGTACTGGATTTAATTCAAAGCGGTGTAGAGCAAGGCGCAGAACTGTTACTGGATGGTCGTGATGTTCAAGTCATTGGCTATGAGCAAGGAAACTTTGTCGGAGCAACGATTTTTAATCAAGTTTCAACCGATATGCGCATCTATACCGAAGAGATCTTTGGACCCGTATTAGCCATTATTCATGTCGATACTCTGGAGCAGGCGATTGAATTGATTAATGCCAATCCATTCGGCAACGGTGTTGGACTGTTTACACAAAGTGGTGCAGTTGCTCGTACATTCCAAAGTGATATCGATATTGGTCAAGTGGGTATCAATATTCCAATTCCTGTACCTGTACCTTTCTTTAGTTTTACAGGATCCCGTGGTTCAAAACTGGGTGACTTAGGTCCATATGGTAAGCAAGCAGTTCAGTTCTATACACAAACTAAAACCATCACCAGTCGTTGGTTCGAAGATACACAAGAAAAAGGTGAAGTGAATACCACCATTAACCTACGTTAATTTAGGAGTTCAAGGATGAATATTGCCTTTATCGGTTTAGGAAACATGGGCGGAAAAATGGCCCAAAACCTACTCAAAGCAGGTTTTACGGTTTACGGTTTCGACTTAAGTGAAATTGCGATTCAGCATTTTACTGAAGCAGGTGGCATCGTTTGCCACAGCCCACAAGATGCCGCGAAACAAGCAGATGTCTTGATTAGCATGTTGCCTGCTGCCAAGCATGTCAAAGAGGTGTACTTGGGAGAAAATGGTGTATTGGCGGTAATGAAAGCAGGAAGCTTATGTATCGATAGCAGTACCATTGATCCGCAAACCATTAAGGATATAGCTGAGGTGGGTGCTGCACATCAGATAAAAATCTGTGATGCCCCTGTTTCAGGCGGAACTATTGGTGCTCAGGCAGGTACATTAACCTTTATGGTCGGTTCAGATGATCAAACCTTTGAAAAAACCAAAGCGGTATTGGGCCACATGGGTAAAAACATTGTGCATTGTGGTGATGTGGGTGCAGGTCAAATTGCGAAAATTTGCAATAACTTGATTCTTGGTATTTCCATGGCAGCCGTTGCTGAAGGTATGGCGCTCGGTGCGCGTCTGGGGATTGATCCTCAAGCTTTAGCAGGTGTGGTGAATAGTTCGAGCGGACGTTGCTGGAGTTCGGATGTATGTAATCCATGGCCGGGTATTTCAGCAAATGCACCTGCAGGACGTGGCTATACCGATGGTTTTGCAACGCAGTTGATGTTGAAAGATTTAGGATTGGCTGTAGAAGCCGCAGGACAAGTCAAACAGCCGATTATTTTAGGTGGACTGGTTCAGCAGATGTATCAACAGCTGTGTTTACAAGGTAATGCACACTTAGATTTTTCAAGCATTGTGCAGCAATACTTACCTAAGGATGCTTAATCGCTTTGAACACCAATCTAGCCTAGGGATGGCTAACAATATAAACACTCGTGTCGGAATAACAATAAATTGAGACTGAGGTAGAGAAGATGTCGAATTATCAAGATGTTGCAAAGGCATTTGACTTAAATCATGCTGCCAAAGAAATGTTATCAGGCTCTTTAGAGCAATTAAATGCATGTTATGAATGCTGCGACCGTCATGCGATTGATAAAGATAAGGTTGCACTGTATTGGCAAGGTAAAGATGGGCGGAAAGAACAATTTACCTTTGCAGAGCTGCAACAGTGGTCGAGCCAATTTGCCAATTTTTTAAAGTCACAGGGTGTGCAAAAAGGTGATCGTGTATCGGGTTTATTACCCCGTACAGTTGAATTACTTGTGGTGATTTTAGGGGCTTGGCGAATAGGTGCTGTATATCAACCGCTATTTACCGCTTTTGGCCCCAAAGCCATTGAACATCGTTTACACCTTGCACAAAGTAAATTGGTGATTAGCGATGTTGGTAATCGCAGTAAATTAGATGAAGTTGCACATTGTCCCCAAATCGTTACTGTTGCAGATCGAGCGGGTCAAGGGATTCAACAGGGGGATTTAAACTTTTGGGATGAAGTAAACGCACAGTCTACAGATTGTGAATTTGTCCTACAGAGCATCAATGATCCATTTCTTTTGATGTTTACTTCAGGTACTACAGGTCCTGCAAAACCTTTAGAAGTCCCGCTTAAAGCCTTAATCGCTTTTGGTCAATATATGAAAAATGCGGTAGGACTGCGTGAAGATGATTCGTTTTGGAATATTGCCGATCCGGGTTGGGCTTATGGTTTGTATTACGGAATTACTGGGCCACTTTTACTTGGACATGCAACACTCTTTTACGAAGGTGGTTTTAGCATTGATAGTTTGTGTCAGATCGTAGATGACTACAAAGTAACAAACCTTGCAGGCGCACCGACAGCGTATCGGATGATGATGGCAGCTGATCCTGAACAAATGGCAAAACTCAAAGGGAAATTTCGAGTCGTCAGTAGCGCTGGTGAGCCGCTTAACCCTGAAGTGTTCCGCTGGTTTAAACAAGTCCTCGATGCACCGATCTTTGACCATTATGGTCAGACTGAAGTTGGTATGGTGATGTGTAATCACCATGGTTTACAACATGATATTCGCGCAGGTGTCGCAGGTTATGCCAGTCCGGGATATCGCGTGGCGGTTGTTGATGAACAAGGGCAAGAGCTAGCTGCAGGAACGCCAGGAGTACTGGCTGTCGATATCAGTCAATCACCGATGATGTGGTTTGGTGGCTATAAAGAAAGTCGTAAGTCACCCTTTGTAAAGCATTTTTACCTCACGGGTGATACCGCAGAATTACACGCAGATGGCAGTATGAGCTTCGTTGGTCGTAATGATGATGTGATTACAACATCAGGTTATCGTATCGGGCCATTCGATGTAGAAAGCGCTTTACTTGAGCATGATGCAGTGATTGAAGCTGCGGTCATTGGTGTACCTGATCCAGATCGGACAGAAATCGTAAAAGCTTTTGTAATTTTAGCTGAGCATGTCACAGCGTCCGAAGAATTAGCAGAGCAGCTGGGGCAATTTGTGAAAAAGCGCTTATCCGCACATGCTTATCCACGATTGGTGGAGTTTGTTCAAGAACTGCCGAAGACTCCAAGTGGAAAAATTCAGCGTTTCTTATTAAGAAATCAAGAGATTGCGAAACAATCCACGCAGCATGCAAGTTAAATGACGTAACGATTAACCCTAAATGAATGCCGAACAATCAGGATCAAAATCAAGCTTTCATTCAGTTCTAATCATTTTCAAACTGGATGGAAGCATTTGATTGATGTACAGGAAGATAAGATGCAATTTACCGAAGAACAATTATTAATTCAGGACATGGCACGCAGTTTCGCGCAGGAACAAATTAAACCTCAAGCGGGCGAATGGGATAAACACGGTACCTTTCCCAAAGCGGCTTTAGCGCAGATGGGGGAACTGGGTTTATTGGGTATGTTGGTATCAGATGAATGGGGTGGTTCAGATACAGGTAATCTTGCTTATGTTATGGCTTTAGAAGAGATTGCCGCGGCCGATGGGGCAACCTCAACCATTATGAGTGTACATAACTCGGTAGGCTGTGTTCCTATTGCTAAATTTGGCACAGAAGAACAAAAGCAGAAATATTTAGTGCCTTTAGCACAAGGCAAAATGATCGGTGCATTTGCATTAACTGAGCCGCATACGGGTTCAGATGCTGCTGCCATTAAAACCCGTGCAGTCAAAGATGGCAATGAATGGGTGATTAATGGTGCTAAGCAGTTTATTACCTCGGGACATAATGCAGGGGTCATTATTGTCTTTGCTGTGACTGATCCGAGTGCAGGGAAAAAAGGCCTGAGTGCTTTTATTGTCCCTCGTGAGACAGCCGGTTATGAAGTGATTCGTACTGAAGAAAAGCTTGGATTACATGCCTCAGATACCTGCCAAATCGCACTCACAGACGTGCGAGTGCATGAAAGCCTAATGTTAGGAAAAGAAGGTGAAGGTTTGAAAATTGCCTTATCAAATCTAGAAGGCGGTCGTATTGGTATAGCGGCTCAAGCGGTTGGTCTTGCACGAGCAGCATTAGAAGAAGCAACCCGATATGCCAAAGAGCGTATTACCTTTGGAAAGCCGATCTTTGAACATCAGGCAGTTGCGTTCCGATTGGCAAGTATGGCGACAGAAATAGAGGCAGCACGCCAATTGGTCTATCACGCGGCACGTTTAAAAGAAGCAGGACAGCCTTGTTTAAATGAAGCGTCTATGGCCAAGCTTTTTTCATCTGAAATGGCTGAGCGTGTTTGCTCTGCAGCATTACAAGTCTTTGGTGGTTATGGCTATCTCAAAGATTTCCCGATAGAGCGTATATATCGTGATGCACGTATTTGCCAAATCTATGAAGGTACGAGTGATATCCAACGTTTAGTAATTGCCCGTAGCTTATAACGTCTTTAAGACATTTAAAACGACAAGGCTTCAGATATGAAGCCTACTCATAAATATTGAACATATATAGGGATCTCACATGCAATTTGAAACGATTCTGCTCGAAAAGAACAATGGTGTTGGACTCATTATTTTAAATCGTCCTCAGGCCTTAAATGCGTTGAATAGCACATTAATTCAAGACCTTAATACTGCCTTGGATGATCTAGATCGAGATCCCACCATTGGTTGTATGGTTATTACAGGTTCAGAAAAAGCCTTTGCCGCTGGCGCAGATATTAAAGAAATGGCTGAACTGAGTTTCCCAAATATTTATTTGGATGATTTTTTTCATCTGGCAGATCGAATTGCTCAGCGCCGTAAACCTTTAATTGCAGCTGTCAGTGGTTATGCGTTAGGTGGAGGCTGTGAGTTAGCACTCATGTGCGACTTTATTTACTGTGCCGACAATGCAAAATTCGGTTTACCAGAAGTGACTTTGGGAGTAATCCCAGGGATAGGTGGGACACAGCGCTTAACGCTTGCTATAGGTAAGGCCAAAGCCATGGAAATGTGTCTGACTGCGAGACAAATGGGCGCAGCAGAAGCAGAGCAGAGTGGTTTAGTTGCTCAGGTCTTTCCTAAAGAGGAGTTGGTCGAAAAGACCTTAAAAGCTGCTGAAAAAATAGCGGAAAAATCTGTGGTGGTAACCATGATGATCAAAGAGTCAATTAACCGTGCATTTGAAGTCAGTTTGCAAGAAGGTTTGCGTTTTGAACGCAGAACATTCCATTCGATTTTTGCAACTCAAGACCAAAAAGAAGGTATGCAAGCATTTGTTGAAAAGCGCCAAGCCAATTTTAAAAACAATTAAAAATAAAAAAGGATAATACGGATATGAGTACAAATAACTTAATGATTGAAGAACATGGACATTTAGGCCAAATCAGTTTAGATCGCGTGGCAAGTTTAAATGCCTTGTCTTTGGAAATGATTCAAGGGATTCAACAGCAATTAGCACTATGGGCTGATCAAACTAATATTCATGCTGTACTTATTCGCTCAAATAGTCCTAAAGCATTTTGTGCAGGTGGCGATATTCGTTATCTCTATGATAGTTATATGAATGGTAAAGAAGATCATCAAGCTTATTTTCAAGCTGAGTATGAAATGCTGAATACCATTCGTGCGTATGAAAAACCCATTATTGTCATACTTGATGGCTATGTACTTGGCGGTGGATTTGGCTTGGCCCAAGCATGTCATGTGCTTATCAGCAGCGAAAAATCTAGATTTGCCATGCCTGAAACTGCCATTGGATTTTTCCCAGATGTGGCTGCGACACACTTTTTATCACGTTTAGATGATATTGGTGTGTACATGGCAACTACAGGCGATCAAATCAGTGCCAGCGATGCGTTGTATCTAGATTTGATTGACTACCATGTTCCGAGTGAGCAACTTGTTCAATTAGAAGAAGAATTAAGAAATTCCAAGCAACTAAGCAAGGAAAATATTGAACAATTGATTGCGAAATATATTACTCGACCAGCGGAAAGTGAACTTAGTCAAAATGCAGATTTAATTCGTAAGCATTTTGGTTTTGAGAGCATTGATGCCATTGAAAATAGTCTTGAAAATGAACAGCATAATGATGCTCAAGCGTGGGCGTTAAAAATACGCAATACCTTGGAACAACGATCTCCAATCGCGAAAAGGATCAGTTTGCAACTCCAACATTTAGGTCGAAGTCTTTCACTAAAGCAATGCATGCAAATTGAACGACATTTGCAAGATGTTTGGTTTCAACATGGCGATATTGTCGAAGGTGTTCGCGCATTAATTGTGGATAAAGACAAGCAGCCAAAGTGGCAACAGTCTAGTCCGACCTTAGATAAAATAATGGAGGAAATATCTATTTAATCAGTAATTTAAAAACATTCACGGTTCAAACACTTGGGTAATATTCATATTCAATTTCTTATTCAATATGAACAAGTGACTCAGCGTAAATTAAACATATATAAGATCTAAAAATATTGATTTTCATGAAGAAAATCATCACACAAATCAAGCATCGTGAAAATGCAACATAGAAATATCTTGCAGAATAAGGAAGATAACAATGCAAAATGTACAGGGAAATACAGCTCGACCAGCCAAGTCTTCGCATCGTTTAGCAGGTATTTCCAGCATGGTGGGTACAACCATCGAATGGTATGACTTTTTTATCTATGGTGCTGCCGCAGCACTCATTTTCAATCGACTTTTCTTTCCAAATCTTGATCCATTAACTGGCGTATTGGCAGCATTTGCCACTTATGCTGTTGGCTTTATTGGTCGACCACTTGGTGGAATTGTTTTTGGTCATTTCGGCGATAAAATCGGTCGTAAATCAATGTTATTGGTCACATTAATGTTGATGGGTATTCCAACGGTGATGATTGGGTTGTTACCGACATTTGAAACCATTGGTTATTGGGCAACGGTCTGTTTAATTATTTTAAGATTTATACAGGGCATGGCCATGGGTGGAGAATGGGGCGGAGCAGTCCTCATGGCGGTAGAACATGCGCCAGCGGGTAAAAAAGGCTTTTGGGGAAGTCTACCGCAAGCCAGTACAGGTGGTGGTTTATTGCTCGCTTCGGTAGCTTTAGGTCTAGTCTCAATGTTACCTGAAGAAGCGCTATTTAGCTGGGGTTGGCGTCTACCATTTTTAGCCAGCATTATTTTACTGGCTGTAGGTTGGTATATTCGTGTAAAAGTACCGGAGTCACCAGACTTTGAAAAAGTTAAAGCTCAAACTGAAACAATTAAAGTTCCAGCAAAACAAGTGTTTAAAAATCATCCTAAGCAGTTGATTACGATTATTTTATCTCGAGCTGCTGAAAATGCTTGGTTCTATTTGGCATCGACATTTGCTTTAGCCTATACTACCACACAGCTGAATATTCCTAGACAAGACATTTTGTTTGCAACGATTTGTGGTGCTGCAGTCATCATGGTCATTACGCCAATTTTTGGACATTTGTCTGATAAAGTTGGGCAAAAAAACATGTTTAGATTTGGTTTATGCGTACTGGCTTTATACAGCTATCCATTTTTTGCGATGTTAAATACTAAAGATCCAGTATTGGTTTGGACGGCCATTGTGATTGGTATTGGTGTGGTTTTTCCTTTGATGTATGCGCCGCAGTCACAGTTATTTTCGCGCCAATTTCCAGCAGAAATACGTTATAGCGGTATTTCAATCTCAGTTCAATTTGCAGGCGTGCTAGGTGGTGGTTTAGCTCCATTAATCGCGACAAAATTGCTAAGTATTGGTGATGGAAGCCCAAATTTAATTATTGCGTATATTTCAGGCTTTGCAGTGATTGCGATTATTGCATCATCATTCTTAAAGCCGGATCAAATAGAGCGAAAGGAAAATGCATTTAGCAGTGAGGAAATCAAATCTTCCTAAATCAACAATTAGTAAAACAATTGATTGATTTAAATATAGAAATTAATGTGAATTAGCCATAGCAATCGTTGTTATGGCTTTTTTCTTGTCTGAGGATTGTAGCAGGACAAATAATATTGTCAGTATTGCGTAGGATCTTGGCGGCACAAAATATGTTTGATGTGTAAGAGCAACAAATCAAGTTTGTTACACAGATGAAAGATTTAAGCACCAATAAATTAAAAAATATTAAATATCAAAGTCTTAATTATACTATTTCGTATAATATATATTATGTTAAATAGCATATCCAAGACTGTGGCCTACACAACGCATCCGTTGCCACAGCTCGACATCGTGAATCTGTAAAATTATCATTCACGATGCCGAGTACGCTAATGAACATAATATACGTTATGCCGAAATCAGAATCTTATCAATTGGCGAATCTGACGTTCCTGATGTTTAAATTCAAACCCTCTCATTTTTTCAACTCGCTCAGGTTATAATAATGGTCTCCCAAAATATGATTGATCTAATATGAGCACCTCCAATGACCCTTTACACGGCAAAAAACTTGCTGACATCTTGGATGAATTATTGGATTACTACGGTGGTTTTGAAAGCTTAAGCCGCAAAATTGAAATTAGATGTTTTTGCATAGATCCAAGCGTTAAATCATCACTACGATTCTTACGTACTACACCTTGGGCACGTGAAAAAGTAGAAAGCTTATATTTGTATGTCTTACGCCAAAAAGCCAAACAGAAAGCGTAACGATGAATGCCTATGCTCGAATAATTTTGTATAGCAGTTTATGGTTTAAGATAGAATAAAACTGCTTAATCCTTCTAGCACTTCCTTGTACGCAGTATCTTCGCCTCAGATTTAAATTGATCCCTATTATGAGCAATACTTTTTCCCAGCATCCTCAAATTGGTGTAGTCACTACATTTTCTGAATTGATTCATAGTCATTTCGAAGGTCAAATGAATGCGCTTTGCTGGCAACGCAGCATACAAGGCGACTTTAAAGAAATAGTCGAAAAACTCGAACTGATTGAAAATATAACCGAAATTTCTATAGATGATCTGATGAAGTTAACACTTTCATCGCAAGGCCATTTAGCCAGAGAAGTTATTTTAAATGATCTGCAACAATTAACAGAATTTGGTGCATCACCTTCGTTGAACTTGCTCAAATGTTATGAACGAGATGATGAATTCGATTTCATCTCAACCGATGTTTATTCCTTTCATGTCGATCGATCACCTATCGCTACCGATACCTTTTTATGTACATATTATGGTGCTTCCAGTGATATTGTGCCAAATGATCAAGTGACACAAAGAATCTTAATTCCTAAAATACGAGAACAACTTAAAGATTTGTACGATGGCCCTACCTCAGAATTTGATGATTTTTTAGCGGAATATTTTTTTGATTTACATTATCAGCTCAAAGAAAATGCTGTGCCTGTAAATCTAGGCAATGGTCATCTTTGGCGTTTAGCGGTGGATCATCCTACACAGCAAGTTTTGCCTTGTGTACACCGCGCACCTGTAGAAAATGTAGGTGAATATCGGCTTATACTGATTTGCTGATTTTAGCTGTGTTTAAATATTGATAAATCGTAAGTCCATACGATCCATTCTGTCTAATGAATGAACCGTATGGGTTAATGCAATATCGTTTTAATCAAAATTGCTTAGTCTAGATTATTGAGATCGAGCTGTATTAAGCCAGCGGTAAAGCACTGGCAATAGCACCAAGGTCAGCAAGGTGGAAGAAAGAATACCGCCGATCACAACCGTGGCTAAAGGCCGTTGCACTTCCGCACCTGTACCTGTTGCCAAAGCCATTGGTACAAAACCTAAAGAGGCAACACAGGCAGTCATGAGTACTGGGCGTAATCGAAGTACAGCGCCCTGCCATACGGCTTCATGCAATGGATACTTGTCCCCCAGTTCTTTAATGAAGGTCAGCATGACCAGGCCATTCAGCACAGCAACACCTGAGAGTGCAATAAATCCAATCCCTGCAGACATCGAAAGCGGAATATCTCTTAACCAAAGAAACAATACACCGCCCGTTAAGGCAAAGGGTACGCCAGTAAAGACCAGCAGACTTTCTTTCACATTATGAAATACTGCCATTAATAAAATAAAGATGGTCAGTAGTGCTAAAGGAATGACAATTTGCATTCTTGCTTTGGCAGATGCAAGGTTTTCAAATTGACCGCCATATTCAATCCAATAACCGCTTGGTAATGCATATTGTTTCAGCTGAGTCTGCATACCCGCCACAAAAGAACCTAAATCACGGCCCTCAACATTGGCAGTCACTACAATACGGCGTTTACCATTCTCACGGCTGACTTGATTGATCCCATCTACATTAGACACTGTGGCAACATTTGAGAGTACAATACTGCCACCATTTGGCAACTTTAACGGTAGTTGTGAAATTGTACTTACATTACGATCTTGATCATTTAAACGAATAACAAAATCAAAACGGCGATCACCTTCTAAAATCTCCCCTACACTTTGTCCACCGACACTGGCTGCCACAGTATCCTGTATAGATTTAACGTTTAAACCATATTGCGCAGCCAAAGCCTTATCTATTTCAATATTTAATAAAGGTAAACCTGAAGTTTGTTCAACTTTTACGGCGCTGCTCCCCGCAACTTGCTGCATAATTTTGGCGATCTTAGTGGCTTCTGTGTTGAGCACTTGCATATCATCGCCAAATATTTTGACGCCCACATCACTACGCACACCTGAGATCAACTCATTAAAGCGCAGTTCAATAGGTTGGGAAAACTCACTGTTATTACCTGGAATTGTAGCCACATAAGCCACCATACGGCCACGCAGTTCATCCACACTTTCTTTAGGGTTTGGCCATTCATTACGTGGTTTGAGCATGATATAACCATCGGAAATGTTCGGAGGCATTACATCGGTTGCTACTTCTGCCGTACCTGTACGAGCAAATACAGCCTGAATCTCTGGGAATTTTTTCAACAGCAGTTTCTCAGCGTTTTCCTGCATTCTTAATGATTCTTCTAAACCAGTGCTAGGAGAGCGCATCAGTTGAACTGCAAAATCACCTTCACTCAGCTGTGGTGCAAACTCACTGCCAATTTTGGTGCTTAAAAGCCCAGTAATGAGCAGTAAACACAGTGCAAAAGTCATCACTACAGCCTTGTAATGAAAGGCTTTATTTAAAATTTGAAGATACTGCTTTTTCAGCCAATTCATCCAACGGCTTTCTGTTTCTTTAATTTCACCTTTCACCCAAAGCGCTACAGCAGCAGGTACAAATGTAATAGACAGAATGATCGCCGCCACAAGTGCCAATACCACAGTTAATGCCATCGGATGGAACATTTTTGCTTCTACACCACTTAAAGCAAAAATTGGCAAATAAACCACTAAAATAATTAACTGACCGAATATCAGCGGACGGCGCGCCTGACGTGCAGCCAAAAAGACTTCTTTAAAGCGTTCATTTTGCGTTAATGGACGTTTCAAAATTTGCTGTGCATGGGCTAAACGTCGTATACAGTTTTCAACAATCACCACTGCACCATCAACAATAATACCGAAATCCAATGCGCCTAAGCTCATTAGGTTCGCGCTGATATTCTTTTGTGCCATGCCGGTTAAGGTAAACAGCATTGACAGCGGAATAACACAGGCCGTAATGAGTGCTGCACGGATATTGCCTAAAAAGATAAATAAAATGATGATGACTAGAATTGCGCCTTCAACCAAGTTCTTTTGAACGGTTTTAATCGCTTTCTCCACCAATGTGGTACGGTCATACACTGTTTCAATTTTTACCCCTTTGGGTAAGCTGGCTTGAATGTCTTTAATTTTGGAATCTACAGCTTTCGAGACAGTTCGGCTATTTTGTCCCATAGCCATCATGGCAATACCTAAAACCGTTTCTTCTCCGTTATAGGTTGCACCACCTGTGCGCAAATCATGCCCAATGGAGACTTGCGCAATATCACCCACCCGAATTGGACTGCCATTTGGGCTGTCAATCATGGTGTTTTCAATATCTGAAATGGTGTTTAAGGTTCCCGGCACTCGAACTGTTAACTGCTGACCATTTTCCTCAATAAATCCTGCACCACGGTTTTCATTATTTTCTGTAAGCGCTTGCTGTAATTGTTCTAATGACAGGTTCAGCTGTTGCATGCGGTTTAAATCAGGTGAAACCACGTAGGTTTTATTAAAACCACCAATACTGTTGACCTCGGCAACACCTTGTACACGCTGTAATTGCGGACGCACAATCCAGTCCTGAATTTCACGCAAATCCATCGCGCTATATGCCGTACCATCTGCTTTTTTTGCATTGGGTTCTGCTTTCAGCACCCATTGATAAATCTCGCCCAAACCTGTCGAAACTGGCGACATCGTCGGAGAAACCTGAGCTGGCAATGACGACTGAACTTCCTGTACCCGCTGATTAATTTGCTGACGTGCCCAGTAAATATCCGTACCGTCTTTAAAGACAATCGTGACTTGTGACAGGCCATAACGGGAAATAGAACGGGTCAACTCCAAATCTGGAATACCTGCCATCGCATTTTCAATCGGATAAGTAATCCGCTGTTCAACTTCTAACGCTGTAAAGCCATTGGCCTGCGTATTAATTTGCACTTGGGTGTTGGTAATATCAGGTACTGCATCAATCGGCAGTTTTTGATAACTGTAAATCCCGACGGCAATCCATGTGCAGACAAACAGCATCACCCAAATTGCATTTTGAATTGAAAACTGAATAATGCGTTCGAATAGACCTTCTGGCTTTGGTAAATCTGTGTTCGGGTTCTCTGAATTAGTGTTCATGGCCAGCCTCGTCTTTTTCCAGTTCAGATTTCAGTAAAAAACTGCCTTGGGAAATATACTTTTGCCCTGCCTCAAGACCCGAAATCACTTCTAGCCATTGCCCATCACTGGATGCTTGTCCAAGTTTTAGCGCTTGTGCTTTTAAATGCACTTGGCCTTTTAGCTCAGATTCAACAATAAAAATACTGTCTTGACCCTCAATACTTTGCACGGCGGACTTTTGCACCCGTAATGCTTTTTTAGTACCTGAATCAGCCAATAGCACGTTGACCATCACATTCGGGCGAAGCTCAGCAGATTGTTGTTTTAATTTGGCACGTACCACCAAGCGTCCCGTTTGCACATCTGCCTTTGACGTCAGGCTTTGTACCTCTGCGCTATAGAGCTGATCTGAGCCATTGATTTTGAAAGAGACGTTTTGACCCGTTTGTAATTGTGCGGAATATTGATGAGTTAAGTTAAATTCTAGCCACAAATCTTTTAGCTGTTCAATGGTGAACAATTGATCTGCCAATTGCACATTTTCACCCACCACAATATCTTTTTGACTAATCACGCCAGCGATTGGCGCACGAATAATAAATCGTCCGTTTTGACCGCTATTCGCGCCCAAAGCTTGTAAGCGCGATTGTGCTGACTGTACGCTAATTTGAGCCTGACGATAGGCATTTTCAGCACGCTGGAAGTCCTGTTTGGCAGAAATTCCTTGAGACCATAGCTTTTGCTCACGCTGATAATCTTGACGGGCTAAATCTAAATTGGCTTCTGCCATACGTAAATTGGCTTGCTGATCAATCAATTCAGGTACTGACAGCACAGCTAAAGTTTGACCTTTTTGTACAGTTTGACCGAGTGCTACACTGACTTGTTCGACATGACCGCTGAAGTTTGGGGAAATATGTGCCTGCTGATCTGTATTGACCGCCAATTTACCCGGCAATTGAATAATATTTTCGACCAGACCATTTTCTACAGTCGCAATTTTAATTCCTTGTTCCACCATTTGTTGAGTGGTGAGTTGCAGTTCACCTTCTTCCGCATGTTCTGCTTCAGTATCACTCTTTTTGGCTTCGCTATTTTCACCTTCCGACTCAGTTTTATCCGCATCGGATTTATTTGTACTTAACCAAATAGCAGTACACAGCATCAGCGTTAGGCCAACCAAAACTGCAATCATCAAAGGCTGTGAAATTTTTCCATCTTGTTTAATTTTCATGTGATTAACTGCCTTATTGTGCTGATGCGCTGTTGATGAGATTTTGGGATGCCTCAATGGCTTTCTTATTGAGTTGGCTATAAGCATCTGAACGGCTGATTTCTTCATAACTGGTTCCAATACTTAAGGCTTCAGCACTGAGTGCGCTTTGCCAAGCCTGCGCCAAAATTTGCATTTGGCTAAGTCGAAGGTCTTGGAGTTGTTTTGTGGTTTGCTGTACGTCTGTAATAGCAAATTTACCTGCCTGAAAACCTTGCAAAGTTCGGTTTTGAACCTTTTCAGCCAAACCAATCTGATTGCCTGTGGCATCAAACTGCATACGCAGACCTTTAAGCTGGTGAATGCTATTGGCAATGTCCAAAACTTGCTGTTTTAACTCGCGCTGTTGCTGATGATTTAATAAAATTTGCTGTTTTTGCGCCATTGGAATGGCATATTGCTGGCGGTTAAAAATATTGAGCGGAATATCCACACCAAGTACCAAGGCCGTATCATTGGCGTCAGTTGGAGATTTGGTACGTGACATGCCCATATTTAGGGTTGGGTTTGGGCGTGCCTGTACTTTTAAATGTTCAATTTGCTGATTTGCCTGCTGAATATTCAAGGCATACAATTTTTGTAACCAACCTTCCGATAAATTACATTCAACTAAACTTTGGCTCTGTTCAGGCCAAGGCGTAACGCTGTTATTCAACGCGATTTGCGACGTGGATTCACCCCATAAATTAGAAAGCTGACGTGCCACAGTTTGCTGTTTTAAAACTGCCTGTTGGTATAAACGCTGTATTTCCAATGCTTCAATTTGAGCGCGCTCCACATCCACCAAAGCGATACTGCCTGCTTGATAGCGTTTTTGCGCACTGTCCAAATTAGATTTACTGAGTTTGAGCTGTGTAGCGTAAATCGATTGCTCATTTTGAGCGATGGCTAGCTGTGACCATGCAAACTTCACAATCAGCTGACTTTGCGCATTCCAAATCTGCTGTTGCAACTGAATTTGCTGTGCAGAGGTACTCGCGAGTGCTTGATTGATTTTACGCTGACCGAATACATCCAATGGCTGGCTAATTCCGATACTGAGCTCTTGATCTTGATTTTTACCAAAACCATTTTGTTCAATCGATAGACTTGGGTTCTGCCAGAGCTTGCTTTGACGCACATTAAAATCAGAGATTTGCTGTTGTTGTTGCCAAATATCAGTTTGGGCTTGGTAGTTTTGTACTTTGGCAAATGCAGATTCAAAACTACTGACATTTTCGGCAAACGTACTTTGTAAGGCCGTCGAAATACCGACAGCTAAGCCTAGACGTATAAACGCCGTAAAATATAAAGACATGATTTTTCCCACTCATTTATTAAAAAAAGTGGCAGGAATGTTTTAGGCTACCCCGCCATTAGCGGGGCATAAACAGGAGGAGGTGTTTGCAGTAATAAATCAGGGGCTTGATAAAGATTCTTCCAAACAAATTTTGGCGAATATTCAAAGCTCTGATGTGCAATAAAAAGAATCGATTGTTGGTTTTGTACAATCAAATGCGTCATAGACGGTAAATGGTCTTGATGATCTTCACCAAGTTGCAGATCGTTAGCGATATTTTTGACTGGTTTACTACTGGATTCATCAGATGCTTGATGCAACGAATGCTGTGGATTCGTTTCATTGCTAACGCATAAGGTATTTTGATGATGACCAAAATGATAGCTTTGAACAACTTGAGTTTGCTCTTCATGCACACAGAAAGCGGCTGCCACGTTCCAAAGGCTTTGGAACATGAACAATCCAACTAAGACTGTTATCCATGTCGCAGAACGCATATTGCATCAATCAAGAAAATTTTAACGATTATAAAGCTTGGAGTCGGTCGAAGGTCAAGTGAATCTTTGAATTTGTCTTAAAAATGGATTGCCATAGAGATATAACGTAAGGCATTCGCTTTAATCCCCTGACACGGCACATGCTAAAGACAATCCATTGGTTCATGATTACGATTTTTATCGGCGAAACCTTTATTTTTAATTCAGTTCGGAATCATTCTTCAACTTAGCTTTTCTTGTCACAACTAAGCCGCAGAGAACCACCAATGTCGTAACACCTAAAGATAATGAAGTTTCATAACTGTAGGCTGGAGATAAAAACATATAGATCAGCACACTTAAGATCACCAAAATGACTGCCCATGTCAGCCATGGAAATAGCCACATTTTAAACGCAACCTCAGTTCCATTTTTTTCGATTTGTGTTCTCAATTTAAGCTGTGAAAATGCAATCACTAAATAAACCAATAAGGCAATTGAACCTGTTGTAGACAGTAAAAATCCAAATACTTGGCCTGGAAATAAATAATTGACTGCACAGCAAATTAAGCCCACTACAGACGATGCAAATACAGCAATAGCAGGTACACCAGAGGCATTAATAGATGTGACCCATTGAGGTGCTTCTTTGCGTGTCCCCAATGAAAATAGCATCCTTGATGAACTATAAAGTGCTGCATTCATACAACTTGCAACTGCAATAAATACCACACTATCAATAATCAATTTTGATTGAGGGACATTTAAACTGACCAAGACATATTGGAAGGTGCCTAATTGTTGTAATTGCGGTGAACGCCAATCTACCAGTGCAACCGTTATAAAAATTGAAACCACAAAAAATAAGATGACCCGATACAATACTAAATTGGTTGCACGTTTAATTTTTTGTTCAGGATCTTTTGATTCTGCTGCAGCGATCGATAGTATTTCTACACCAAAGAATGAAAATGCTGAAATCAATATTGCTGAAAGTACACCACCCAGGCCATTTGGCATAAATCCATCATTTTTGAACAGATTTTCTACACCACTAACGTCAGGTGCTAAGGGCCAAAATCCAAATATTGCGGTGAGTCCAATGGCGATAAAAATCACAATAGCCAAGACTTTTATCAGAGAAAACCAAAATTCAAACTCACCAAAACTTCGAGTACTAAAAAAGTTGGCTAAACTGAGAAGCACAATGAAGAATGTTGCAAATACAGCACTGGATATTGATGGAAACCATGCATGCAAAATTTCTGCACCGGCAATTGCTTCAATAGGAATAACTAAAACCCAAAACCACCAATATAACCATCCGATAGTAAAGCCAGCCCATGGCCCTATGGCTTTTCTTGCATAGGTTGAAAATGAGCCTGTGTCAGGTTGAGCGACTGCCATCTCCCCCAACATTCGCATGACTAAAAAAACCAATATACTAGTAATTATATAAGCAAGAACGGCGGCAGGCCCTGCTTTTGCAATAGCAGCAGATGACCCAACAAACAGTCCAGCACCAATTACACCACCGATACTGATCATCGTGATATGCCGATTAGATAGCCCTGCACCCAGTTTTGCAGTTGAATTATGTGTGGCTAAGCTATCATCATGCATCGATTAGATTCCCTGTCTGCACGTTCAGTCGTACAAATCATTATTTCCAAGATCATTAGGAATAAAAAAGGGAAAACGCTGTGTTCTCCCTTGTTTTATAACAATTTAATCTAGAAAATGAGTTTTTCATAGTTCTAATCAAAACTTTAAGATGCAGCTTAATGCCATTTTTTCATCTAATTTACTGTTATTACTTATATAATTTATATTTATTTAAAAACTTATTTGACCATTTTCTAGATGCAAAATATGGGCTTTTAAATAATCTAACTCATCACTATGATGCGTGACATATATCATCGGCAGCGCCGACTGTTCTTTCACCGTGTTTAAAAATGGCAATATTTGATCTTTCAGCCTGCGGTCAAGTCCTGTCAGCGGTTCATCTAACAGCAGCAGATCAGGCTGTGACAGCAATGCCCGGCCTATGGAAACACGCTGCGCCTCTCCGCCAGATAGTTCATGTGCCCGCCGTTTGAGCAGTGGCTTCAACTCAAGCAGATGCGCTACTTGCTGAAACTGAAATTGTGCATTTTCCTGAGCAGCTAAGTTCTCTGCATATTGCAAATTTTGCTGCACATCCATATGCGGAAAAAGCCATGCTTTTTGGAAAATTAACGCAATACGGCGTTTATGCATCGGCACATTAATCTTCTGCGCTATGTTGAACACTTCACGCTGATTCAGCGATATATAACCTTGCTGGGGCTGCAGCAGACCGGCCAAACTTTTCAGCAGCGTAGATTTGCCGCTGCCTGATGGCCCCATAATGCCCAGCAGCTGATCCTGCATCTGCAGCCGAGCCTGCAATTGAAAATCTGCATATTGAAACTGAAAATCACACTGAAGCATGGCCGGCTCCGAGTTTTCGCTGATAGCGCTGTAAAATATAATAATTGGCAATCAATGCGCCAAAAGCCGCCAGCAATGAAAGGATCACTAAACGCATTGCGGCCTCTTCACCATTTGGCTGCTGTATCAGCGAATAAATGGCGATAGGAATGGTTCGGGTTTCATCTGGAATATTGCCGACAAAGGTAATGGTTGCGCCAAACTCACCTAGACTTCGGCTAAAGCCTAAAATGCTGCCAATTAAAATCCCTGGTAAAGCCAGCGGCAGGCTGATTGAGACAAATACCCGTAAAGGATGTGCGCCTAGTGAGCCTGCAACCTGCTCAAGCTGTTGATTGATCATTTGAAAAGACAAACGGATCGGCTGCACAATCAGCGGAAATGACACAATCATCGATGCTAAAACGGCGCCTTTCCAATTAAAAACCAGCTGAATTCCCCATTCAATTAGCATCTTGCCGATCCAGCCATTTGAACCAAACAGCACCAATAGCAAATATCCTAGAACCACCGGCGGCAGCACCATTGGCATTTGTAAAAGTGCTTCGACCAAAAATTTTAAATGAAACTCATAGCGCGCCAAAACCCATGCCAGCCCTATAGCAAATGGTAAGCAAAATACAGTGGCGCAAATGGCAACCTTAGCCGACAGATACAAGGCGCTCCACTCTTCAGGGCTTAGCATGCTTTAGCCCTTCACACCAAAGCCATAATGCTTAAACAGCATTTTGCTTTGCGCATGGTCTTTAAGATAACGGTAAAACTTCACGGCCTCAGGTTTAGCTGCGCCTTGCTGTGTTAAAGCCAATGGGTAAATGATGGGTTGATGGGTATGGTTTGGAAAAATCCCGGCTATTTTAACTTTAGAACTGATCATCGCATCGGTACGGTAAACAATCCCCGCTTGGCACTCACCGCGTTCGACAAAAGCCAGTGCTGAACGTACATCATCTGTCCCGACAATCCTTCCATTCAAACTTGATAGCCAGCCCAACTTGGTTAGGCTTTGTTTTGCATATTTTCCAGCAGGTACAGACTCCATTTGCCCTGTACATAAGTGACCTTGAAATGCCTTGGAAAAATTAAACTGCGGCACGGCCCTAAATTGCATATTCACCGCTTTAGGCGTAATCAGCACCAAATCATTGCTCAGCATATTGAACACTTGCTTTGCAGGTACTTTCTGCTTCTGCACCAAATAATTCATCCAGTCTACATCTGCTGAAAAATACAGATCACTTGGTGCACCGGCTTCAATTTGCTTGGCTAAAGCAGAAGATGCACCAAATACCGGTACAATTTTGATGTCTGGATTCTGTGCCTGATATTGCTTTGCAATATCGGCAATAGCATTGCTTAAACTGGCTGCAGCATAAATTTTGACTGTTTCCGCCTGAGATGCGCCAGCAATGAAGCTCAGTCCTGCTGCTAAAATAAATTTGAATCGCATAGCAAACTCCTATTCCTGAATAAATACGCCTTGAAGAATTTGTCCTGCTTGCACAGGCTGCCCTGCAGGAATCCGAACAATGCAATTGGCTTGCATTAAATTGCTCAGCATATGTGACTGCTGTTTAGACAGGCTAGTTAGTTGCAGTTTGCCTTGCTTATCAAAGTGCGCCGACATTCTTAAAAACCGCTCACGTGCATCAGCTTTTAGGTCATGTGTCATGACTGCGCTGAACCAGACCAGCGGGGGTGTTTGACCTTGCAAAGCTTTCAATAATGTATCTGTATAAATTTGCATGCCGACATAAACAGCAGCGGGATTGCCCGGCAGTCCGAGTAAATAACAGGAGGTGCTGTCTGGACGTAAGTATTGTGAAAACAGCATCGGTTTGCCGGGTTTTTGTTTTACTTTCCAAAAAATTTGCTGAAAACCGATGTCCAAGGCTGCGGGACGAACAAAATCATAATCACCTACAGATACGCCGCCAGTCGTTAAAATTACATCAAAGCTGTCTTTTAAACGGTTGAATAAATCCAAGACCGCCTGCTTTTCATCTGCAATATGAATCAATTCAACTTGGACGTGCTGCGACTGAAACCATGCTGAAATCAGCGGCGCATTGGCATCAAATATTTTACCTGCACGATAATCTTCTATATTTTGTGCAACTTCATCACCTGTAATGACCACAGCAACTTTAGGGTAAGCGTAGACCTCACAATGCGAAATACCAGCCATGCTCAGTGCTGCAATTGCCCCAACCGTTAGCTTTTGACCACGGACAGCCAAACATTGTCCGACTGAGAATTCCTCACCTGCATCACGAATATCCGCATGCTTATTTAAAACTGAAGTCAATTCAATTTGCTGTGCATCCGCTTTCACAATTTCTTGCCGCGCTACTGTAGTCGTGCCTTCAGGAATCGGCGCGCCAGTAAATATACGGACAGCTTGGCCTGCTTTTAAAATAGTTTCAGCCGTTTGCCCTGCGCGGATTTCTCCAATGAGCTCAAATTGCGCGCCGGGTTTAATTTCACCCGCCGCGCAAATGGCATAGCCGTCTACAGCGCTTTGAGCAAATAAGGGCAGCTGAATTTGTGAATGCACATCTGCCGCCAAATAACGGCCTAAAGCGTGTTGAAGTTCCAAAGTTTCATGTGCCAAACTTTGCGTATGTGTCTGAATCAGCGCAAGAGCCTCGTCAACTGAAATCAGTCCAGCCTCAGCACCGCAGCCTGTATGCAATACAGCTTGGTTCATTGATAGCCTCCTACATGCGGAATATTCTTCTGCACATCAAATAGATGTACCAAGGCAGGTAAAATGGCAATAAGTGATTCTTTTGCGCCTTGTCTGCTGCCCGGCAATGTAATGACAAGGCTGTTATCTATATAGCCCGCAACACCACGGCTAAGCGCAGCATAAGGCGTGCGTTTTTGACCAAAACTGCGTGAAGCCTCCATCAAACCCGGAATTTCACGTTTTAACAGCGGCTGTATCGTTTCTACAGTTAAATCTTTTGGCCCTAAACCCGTACCGCCAACCGTCAATATCAGCGGGTATTGATTTTTCTGTTGCTCAATCAAGGTAAGAAGCTGTTCAGGACTGTCTGGTATCACTTGATAGCTGATGTTGCTGAAGTTTGCTTCTTCTAAAATTTCGAGGACATTTTGCCCCGCAGTATCTGGTTTTTTACCGACAGCAACTGTATCTGAAAGCACAATAATCGACGCCGATAAGCTTTCTTTCAATACACGGGTAAAATGTGATTTACCACCTTTTTTCTTTTGCAGTTTTACCTGATCTAAGCACAAATCCTCTGGTTCACAGTGCGGTTTAAGCATGTCATACAGCGTTAAACCCGCAAGACTGACAGCAGTTAAAGCTTCCATTTCCACACCCGTTGGGCCAATGGTTTCAACCACTGCGCTAATTTCAACATGCGCCTCAAACAATTCATATTCAACATCTGCACGGTAGATCGGCAGCGGATGACACAGCGGAATGAGTTCATCCGTGCGTTTTGCGCCCAATATACCTGCAATCCGTGCGGTTTTCAGCGCATCGCCTTTTTCTGTATTGCCATTACGCAGCAGTTCAATGCAATGTGGCGGTGCATGCAGTATTCCAGTTGCAATGGCTGTACGGTAACTTTCCGCTTTCATGCCCACATTTTTCATTGCTTTATCCTTATTTTGTTCATTTTCAGCTGTAATATTGAAAATATTGAATTTTGGGTTTTATAAATGCCATTGGTAAATATTGGCGTTCAAATGCATGGTCTGGCTATTTTGATGTGAATGTTCGCATGACTCGCTATGAACATGAGCGTGCTTCGTTTCGTGATCTGCCACTTCAGGCGCGTGATCCTTACGAATACAGCAGCCCTCTACATATTGACTGCTGCCATCCATATAAAACTCTTCTTTCCAAACCGGAACTTCATGCTTTACACGTTCAACCGCTTCTTCGCAGGCTGCAAAAGCTTCACGGCGGTGCGGTGCATAAGCCATAGCAATAATTGCAGTATCACCAATATCTAAACTGCCAATACGATGCACAACCCGTACATATGACACGTCGTATTTGGCTTGAATTTCCTGTTCAATTTGTCGGATCATTTTCTCAGCCACAGGCGCATAAGCTGTATATTTCAGGGCTTTTACCGCTTTGCCTTCATGGTGATTACGAACCGCGCCAATAAATACACCTATACCGCCGCATTCAGGAAATGCCTCAATGCTGTCAAAATCAGCTTGGCTGAATACTGTATCTTGTATGCGTGAAATATGCTTGAGCTCCATATTCAGCCTCCCGCCACAGGTGACAGCAGCACAACGGTACTGTCCTGCATCAATGCGGTTTGTCTTGGCACAATGTCTTCCCCAATGGCACAGGCGCAGCGCTCAAGCATGCTGAATGATTCTGGAAATTGATTTGCAACTTGCTGCAAAACCTCTGCAATTGACTGCTGTGCCAAGCAAGTCAGACTCAAATGCGCTGGCAATAGACGCTCAATAGCGCCAAAAGATTCAATTTTGATGGTGATTTGAGTCATAATTAACCTCCAATCATATGCATGCTGATTTTTCTGGTATTGCTAGTACTAGACGCTGTAATCGTGTGAAAGCCCTGTTCTTTTTGCCAAATATAGCTGCCAAGTTTGTTTTGCATGTTCAACGTATCCAGCGGATTTTCATTTTCAGCCAGTGTGCTTTTAAGTGAGCGTATGTCCTTGCTCAGGTCTAAGCCTTTTTTTGCAAATAAACAGTTAAAAAACTCGCCTTGCGCATTCAGTCTTAGACGGTCGCAGCTGCCGCAAAAAGAATTGCTGATGGTTGAAATAATACCTATAGGAAAGCCGTTGATTAAGTAAGATCTGGCTGGTGACGCACCTTGACCGTGCAATGTTTGCACGTCAAAAACAGTCTTGAGTTTATCCAGTATGTCTTGTTCGGTAACGACCGCAGCTTTAGACCAGTTTTGATCACCATCCAGCGGCATAAACTCGATAAACCGCAGTTCGAAACCTTGTTGCAGCGCCCATTTTGTTAATGCAATGATTTGCTGATCATTCAGACCTCTAATCAAAACTGTATTAATCTTAATGTCAAAGCCCGCTTGCTTAGCCGCTTCAATCCCTTCTAATACTGGCTGTAATTGTTTTTGCGTCAGCTGAAAAAATTGCGCTTCATCCAAACTGTCTAAACTGATATTTATGCCATCTAAGCCAGCTTGTTTTAGGGCCTGTGCATATTGTTTCAGATAATGTCCATTGGTGGTCATGGATATACGTTTAAGGCCTAGCTTTCTCAGCTGTTGCAGCTGTTCAATAAAATGCACAACGCCTTGACGTATGAGAGGTTCGCCGCCCGTGATCCGGATCTGATCAATCCCGCGCAGCACCATAAACTCACAAAAATTGTAAAGTGATTCAAAACTGAGAAGATTATGCTTTTTCATCCATTCAGGGTGTTCAGGCATACAATAGACACATTTAAAATTACAGCGGTCTGTCACTGAAATGCGCAACTTGCGTTTTTCACGGCCAAACTGATCTTTAAAAATGGTCACTGGCTGTAATTGTGTCATGCTGTTCATGTTTTTCTTCCATGACGCTGTCATTTGCCCTGTCTTAGCTCAGTACAAATTTTGCGCCTTCTTTTCTTGCAGTAAAAATTGCAATAAGTGTTCCAACTTTGCGCTTTTTTAAATATTTATTTCA
This sequence comes from Acinetobacter sp. YH12052, assembly GCF_013419835.1. Lineage (NCBI taxonomy): Bacteria > Pseudomonadati > Pseudomonadota > Gammaproteobacteria > Moraxellales > Moraxellaceae > Acinetobacter > Acinetobacter sp. YH12052. The sequence continues at coordinate 162,279 of NZ_VOZI01000002.1, read as the reverse complement.
GAGGATTTGGTTTATTTTTTTGACATACAAAATCAACAACTTACAAACAACCAATAGCAATTAAAAATATAAATTGCCGTTAAGCCCATTATCAAAGGTATAAAAGCAGTCTGTTTTATCGCTATATATCATGCTCAAAAGCTTCATATTGGCTGTAAATTTTCTCTCTGGGTTCAAAAACAGCACATTAGGCTCATCATTTAAAATGAAAGCTCCGCAAAAGGTACAGCTTTCAGAGAAAATTCAGCTGACGGTGCTGCTGCAGCTCATCTAAAGAGTTAATACTGTGAAAAAAGAGTGCATTATTTTGAAAACGTGCAACCTGCATGTGCATTTGACTGAAACACCCCTTCAAACTGCGCTGTTTTTGATCAAGATGGGCTTGCAGCATTGTGAGACTGCTTCGTTTCAGCAAACAAAATGGATACAGCGCTTTGCCATTAATTTCCACAACTGCCACTTCACACAATGGATCCCGCTGCATGGCCTGATGCAGTCTCGAAAGCACTTTCTTCGGGATATAGGTCACATCGCACGGGACAAACAAAACATAATCCGACTGTACATGTGACCACGCGCTTTTCATGCCCATCAACGGCCCTAAAAACCCCGCTTCATCATCTTTATACAGCTTTATTGAAGGAATCATGCATTCATAGATTGAATGGTCACGATGGCTGTTAATCCAGACATTTGCAGCCCGTGATTTTAAACACTGATGAATCTTAATAAGCTGAATTTCATCATCAAATTTTTGTAAAACTTTATTTATACCGTTCATTCTGCGGGCTTGACCGCCCGCCAAAATGACCAAGTCTGTTTCTGGATAGCCTACTGATTTGGTGATTTTCTTCATCATTCTGCGTACTCCGTCTGACAGGCTTTAATTAAGCCTCGAATTTCTGATAAGCACGAACCGCAATTGCCGCCGGCCTTTAAACATGCAGTAACTTGTTTTTCATGGGTAATATTCTTTTCTTTAATGGTTTCGATAATGGTATTTTTACCGACTTTAAAGCAGCTGCACACCAGCGGACCTGCACTGTTGGTCATGTTCATCGGCTGACCTGCAAGCAGCGCTTTGCGGTGCATTGCGCTGAGTCGTTCACGCTTAAACATGCCAGCAATCCAATCACGGTCTGGCAGCATAGAGCGTTGCGCAATATATAGACTGGCAATTAAATGCCCATCTTGCAGCACCACGGTATGACTCAAATCGGCAGTTTGATCTTCCAAATTCAGCCATTCAAAGCTTTCATCGGTAAATGGCAGCAAAGACTTCAGTTGCTGGACGGTGTTTCTGAATTTTTTACGATCCGCCAACTCAAAACGTGTCGCTTTCGCTGTTTTAATTTTGGTCCACCACACCGTGTTTTGAATGGTGTTTTGCACCATTTGCTCAAAGCCGTCACGTACATACAGTACACCTTGCCACTGTGTATAAAACGGCTGTACAAATACAGGTGTATGTTTAAATTCAGGCTCACCAGATAGTGCATCGACCACAGGATTCACCACTTTGCCTATACGCGCATCCGATGCGACTTGGTCATTCCAATGAATTGGCGCAAAGATTTGACCGCGTCGAATTTGACTGCTGACCTGTGCACGTAAAATACATAAGCCCCAGTTAGATTTCACCTCAACCAGTTCACCATCTTTAACACCAAACTTCAGTGCATCTTGCGGGTGTATTTCACAAAATGGTTCGGCGATATGTGTACTCAAATTTGCAGATAAACCCGTACGGCTCATGGTGTGCCATTGGTCACGGATACGGCCAGTATTTAAAACCAGCGGATATTCGCCGCAAATCTTGTTCAAAGGGTCAATAGCGGTTGTTGCGACAAACTTAGCTTTGGCATCGGCATGGCTGAATTGGCCTGCTGCAAACAAACGGCTGACTGCATCAGCGCTCTGATCTAACTGCCAAACTGGCCATTGCACGGGCTTTAATTCAGCATAATCTTGTGCAGATAACTTACTTAAACCCTGCAAGTTAAAGTAGCGAAAAGACTCTGTTGTATCGCGTTGATCTAAAGGTGCATTTTGATAAGCAGATAATTTGGTATGCTCAATAAATATGTCATAGCTGCTGCTGTAGTCAAAACCGCTATAACCCATCTTTTTCGCAACTTGTGCAATAGACCACCAGTCTGCTCTGGCTTCACCCGGCGCATCTAAAAAAGCAGTTTGACGTGAAATACGGCGTTCAGAATTGGTAACGGTTCCGTCTTTTTCACCCCAGCCCAATGCAGGTAAAAGCACATCTGCATATATTGCTGTGTCTGTGTCTTTGCAAATATCCGACACCACTACAAACTCGCATTGTTCTAAAGCACGTTTGACTTGATCTGCATCTGGCAAGCTAACTACAGGATTAGTAGCCATAATCCAAATGGCTTTGATTTTCCCGCTTTCGACCGCCTGAAACAGATCAACCGCTTTTAATCCCGCTTTATTGGCAATAAATGGACTTTGCCAAAACGCTTGTACTAATGCCTGATGCGCCGTGTTATCGACATCTAAGTGCGCAGCCAGCATATTGGCTAAACCGCCAACCTCGCGGCCGCCCATCGCGTTTGGTTGACCTGTCATAGAAAATGGCGCTGCGCCTAATTTTCCGATTTTGCCAGTCAGCAGATGGCAGTTAATAATACTGTTGGCTTTGTCTACACCGCGCGAAGACTGATTAACCCCCATCGAAAATAGCGTCATAACTTTGTCAGTTTGCGCAAATTTTTCAAAAAATAGCTGTAATTTTTCTAAAGAAATACCTGTACGCTCAGCAACTGCTGTCATAGAAGCTTCTGTTGTACTTTGCTCCAGCGCTTGCGCCAAACCTTGAGTATGTTTGGTGATAAAATCTACATCACTATGATTATTTTGTACTAAATACTGCAGCAAACCGTTGAACAGTGCGACATCTTGCCCCGGTAAAATTGGCAAATGCAAATCTGCAGCCTCACAGGTACTGGTAAAGCGCGGATCAATGACCACCACGAACAAATCACGTTCTTCTTTGGCTTTCATAATGCGCTGATACAGCACGGGATGGCACCATGCTGTATTGGATCCGACCAGCACCACCATATCTGTATGCTCAAAGTCTTCATAGCTTGCTGGTACAAGATCTTCACCAAATACACGCTTATGTGCCGCCACAGCCGATGACATGCAAAGCCGTGAATTGGTGTCAATATTTGCAGTACCTAAATAGCCTTTGACAAATTTGTTAACGGCATAGTAATCCTCCGTCAGCAGTTGGCCCGACACATAAAAAGCGATGCTTTCACGTCCGTAAAGATCTATACATTGCTGAAATTTTTCGGCAATCAGTGCTGTTGCTGTGTTCCAATCTGTAGCCTGACGAGTATGAAATGGTGATGTTTGACGCCCAAGCATCGGCCGTAATATACGTGTTTCTAATCCAATGGTATCGGCTAAGTTACTGCCTTTAATGCACAGCTTGCCATAGTTTGATGGATGGTTCGCATCGCCAGTTACGCTCACTTTTTGCCCTAAAGCTGTCTGTTCAACTGTTGCGCTCACGCCGCAGCCGACACCGCAATATGGACAAGTGGTTTGAGTTGTTTTAATTTTATTTTCTGTGGAGCTATGCAGTTCCACGATCGGGATGCTATTCACTTCTGCCGGCTCCTTTTTCCAAACTCAATTAATTGAGTGTTACGACCAATTTCAAAAGATGACTAAATTATTTAAATTTAAGTTAAAACTAACTATCGTGTGGTGGCATGGATGCCACCGTTGGGCGGGGTATAGGATGTACCCTTCGCCCAACAAAGGATTTTTGTCACTTTTGATCCTTCAAAAGTGAGGCAACACCTACGCAAATACAAATTTCTTAAAAATGAAATTGCGCGGTCGTGACTATATTCTTTGATTAATAATGAATCACCCTGCTTTCTTTAATGCAAAATCCTTACCAAACAGCAATTTGTTTCGGATGCTTGAAATTGGAGTTTGATCTGAAATCAATTCTGCATACCATGCACCGTCTTCAGTATCGCCAAACAGCACAGCGCCAATCACTCTATCTTTTTGAATAATAATGCGTTTATAAATCTGACGCTTTTCATCATTCAAAATAATATCTTCAAAATCATCCTGCGGTTCAAAGTTGCCAGCTGAAAATACATCACAGCCGCTGACTTTTAACTGCGTCGGAACCGTGGGCGCTTTGAAGGTTAAACTGCCATGTTCGGCCAGATGCGATGCACAAATGAATGCCTGTCCCCAAAGCGGTTCAACTAAACCGAAAGTTTGGCTGCGGTGTTCTATGCATTCACCCACCGCATAAATACTCGGGTCAAAGGTTTGCATGGTGTCATTCACCATCACACCGCGGCCGCAGCGCAGTCCTGCACTTTGTGCCAATGCAATATTTGGGCGAATACCGACTGCAAACACGACAAGATCTGCAGCTAATACCGTGCCATCCTGCAAACGTAATTGTGTCACATGGCCATCTTCACCCATCAACTCTTGGGTATTTGCTGCGGTCATGATTTTTATACCTTTTTGTTCAATCGCATGATTGAGCATTAAGCTGGCTTTTTCATCCAGCTGACGGTCCATAATACGGTCCATCAAATGCAGTACAGTAACATTCATGCCACGCTGTTTCAGGCCATAAGCTGCTTCTAGCCCTAATAAACCGCCGCCAATCACCACTGCATTTTTCTTCGTTTTGCAGTAGTCCAGCATTTTGTTGACATCATAAATATCACGGAAGCTTAAAACGCCTTTGAAGTCAGTTCCCGGTATTGGTGGAATAAACGGCTTAGAACCTGTTGCTAAAATCAGACGGTCATAATCGATGACCAAGCCTTTTTCTGTGTATACCTGCTTGCGCGGACGGTCTATGCGTACCGCCGCATCACTTGCTACAAAACGGATATTTTTGTCTTTATACCAAGCATGTGAATGCAGCATGATATCTTCAATGGTTTTATCACCTGAAAGCACAGGTGAAAGCATAATTCGGTTGTAATTACCCCAAGGTTCTTCACCAATGACCGTAATTTCATAACGCTCTGGCGCCATATCCAGCAGATCTTCTAAGCAACGCATACCTGCTAAGCCATTGCCGACCAAAACCAGTTTCATCAACTCAGACGATGGCGCGTTATTGGTAATATAGGTTTTTTGAGCAGTTGGACTAATCAGCACACGGCCATTTTCAATTTTGCTTGGAAAAACCAAGAGTTTTTGGTCTTTATCTTCTAAGCAGCGTCCAGTAGCAAGGCTGAAATGCTGTTTATAAATGGGTGATGCCACAACACGCTCACCCTGCAAGTCACCAATAATACCGCGGGACATAACATAGGCTTGGCTAAATGGGTCCTGATTGCTCAGCGCATAAACCCGCTTTTCTTCACCGACACGGAATATCGCAATTTGCTGATTTTCAATCAGTGCGCCCACACCTGTATTTGGCGTAATATCATCTAATGCACAAACATCAAACCAGTCTAAATCATTTATTTCTTTTAAAATTGTCATATTCTTGATCCTTTTTAAACTTCTTTTAGATCACTATCTTTTCATTTTCGCCTTAGCGAGAAACCGAATAAGGATGTAAATCAAATAAAAGAAGTTTTAAATTCGTTATTCTCTTAAGCTTCAACCACTGGAATGCGTGTCGTATCGCGTTCAGCTTCTGTTTTGGGTCTGATTTGACCGCGAACGGATGCAAACTGAATATGCGGATCATTTTGCTGTTCTGCTTTTGCATTCACGAAAGTCACAAAGCGTTTACGTACTTCAGGATCTTCTACAGCAGTACGCCATTCATCTTGATATGTACCCACAACATGGCTCATACGGCGTTCAAGTTCAGCCGCTACGCCAAGCGAATCATTCACAACGACATCTTTCAGGTAATCTAAACCGCCTTCCATGTTGTCGCGCCATACAGAAGTACGCTGCAAACGGTCTGCTGTTTGAATGTAGAACATAAAGAAACGGTCAATGTATTTGATCAATGTTTGCGTATCTAAGTCTGATGCCAAAAGCTCTGCGTGACGCGGCTTCATGCCGCCGTTGCCGCATACATAAAGGTTCCAGCCTTTTTCAGTCGCAATCACGCCAACATCTTTACTTTGCGCCTCAGCACATTCACGGGTACAGCCCGACACAGCCATTTTCAGTTTGTGCGGTGAGCGAAGGCCTTTGTAGCGGTTCTCTAAATAAATCGCCAAGCCGACTGAATCGTCCACGCCATAACGGCACCAAGTACTGCCGACACATGATTTCACTGTACGCAATGATTTACCGTATGCATGACCAGACTCAAAACCTGCAGCAATCAATTTTTCCCAAATTTCAGGCAACTGATGCACTTGTGCACCAAACATATCGACACGCTGACCACCTGTCAGTTTGGTATATAGACCATATTCTTTCGCAATTTGACCCACGGCAATTAATCCATCCGGAGTAACTTCACCGCCTGCCATACGTGGCACGACTGAATAAGAGCCGTCTTTTTGTATGTTGCCTAGGTAGTAGTCATTACTGTCTTGCAAGCCTGCATGGCTTGGTTTAAGTACAAAATCATTCCAGCAAGACGCTAAAATATTGGCAACTGTCGGTTTACAGATATCACAGCCTAAACCATGGCCATGCTGTTGAATCAGGTCATCAAAGGTTTTGATTTCGTTCACACGTACCAAGTGATAGAGCTCTTGGCGTGAATAAGCAAAGTGTTCACATAAATGGTTATTTACAGTTACACCTTGACGCTGAAGCTCCGATTTAAGTACTTGAGTGACTAATGGCGCACAGCCGCCGCAAGCTGTTGCAGCTTTAGTACATTTTTTCAATGCGCCTAAAGAAGTCGATCCGTCAGCAATGGCTGAACAAATATCTGCTTTAGAGACGTTGTTACATGAACAAATCGTTGCGCTGTCTGGCAGCAGATCGACACCGCTTCCGCCCGATTTACCTGCAGATTGTGCATAGCCAGGCATGATTAGGCTTTCTGGGCTTTCAGGAACGTCTAAGCCATTCAGCATCATTTGCAGCAGGTCATTGTATTCTTTAGCACAGCCCACCAATACTGCACCTAGCAGCTTAGTTTTCTCTGCATTCACGACAATTTTTTTATAAACCTGAGCTGCTTCATCTGCATAGAAATAGCTTAAAGAATTTGGTGTCATTGCATGCGCATCGCCTACAGATGCAACATCAACTCCCATCAGTTTCAGCTTGGTGCTCATATCTGCACCAGCGAAAAGCGTGCAGTTTTGTTCCATCACATGCTTTGCTGCAATACGTGCCATGTCATAGCCCGGCGCAACTAGGCCATAAATTTTATTTTGCCAAAGCGCACATTCACCAATGGCATAAATGTCAGGGTTTGAAGTTTGGCAATAATCGTTAATTACAATACCGCCACGCTCACCGATGGCTAAACCACTTTGGCGCGCTAATTCATCGCGTGGACGGATACCTGCAGAGAATAAGATGATGTCGGTTTCCAGTTCAGAACCATCACCAAACTTCATTACATGCTTCGCATTTGCACCGTCTTCAATGCAAGATGTTGCTTTTTGCGTATGGACTTTAACACCTAGATTTTCAATTTTCGAGCGTAAAACTTTACCGCCTAGATCATCAATCTGAACTGCCATTAAGCGTGGTGCAAATTCAACAACATGGGTTTCTAAGTTTAAATCACGCAGCGCTTTTGCTGCTTCCAGACCCAATAAACCGCCGCCGATCACCACACCTGTTTTAGCATTCAAGCTTGCGGCACGGATGGCATCCAAGTCTTCAATGGTACGGTACACAAAGCAGTTTTCACGTTCATTGCCTGGAATTGGTGGCACAAAAGCGTATGAACCTGTTGCGAGCACTAGCTTGTCAAAAGAAAGAATATCACCGTGATTGGTTGTGACCGTTTTATTGCGCTGATCAATTTCAACCGCTTTGGTGCTAAGGCGTAAATCTATACCGTATGCATCGGCAAAGTCGCTGCGGCATAGGGTTAAATCTTTAGCCGATTTACCGCTGAAATATTCAGTTAAATGCACACGGTCATAGGCTAAACGCGGCTCTTCAGCCAAAATGGTTAATTCAACATCATCACCTGCGTGTTCCAGTACAGATTCGATAAATTTATGGCCAACCATGCCATGTCCAATCATGATGATTTTCATATTCTTTCTCCGCAAGATTTTTTTATTTGCCCCTAAATCGCGATGTTTAGAGGCAACTTTTCAGTATTAGTTTTGAGCTTCAGCTAAATTTCGTTCATTTACAGCTTGTTCAAATAGGCGCTGTTCTTTTTCTTTATGCTCTACAGAGAAGCGGATCATCAGTACACAGCTTGCAGCGATAACCACTAGACCGCCCAACACCATAAGCGTGGTTTGAATATCCAGCATGCCTTTAAGCAAGAAGCCTGCAGCCACTGCACCTACGTTACCGCCTGCACCGATAATGCCTGCAACACCGCCTAAAGCATCACGGTCAATGAATGGCACCAGCGCATAGGTAGCACCGCAAGCCATATGTGTGAAGAGCGCAAAGACTGTCATTGCAAGGATTGCAAGCACTGCAGTATTCATTTGTGAGAAGACAATCAGGAATAAGCCTTCTAGCAGAATCATGGCAAATAACACTTTGGTACGGCCATCTAAGCCTTTTTTAGTCGCTACTTTGTCCGAAACAATGCCGCCAAGCGCACGAGCAAACAATGCAAGCAAACCAAAGATACCTGCTGCCATACCCGCCTCTTTTAATCCAAAGCTGAAATGGTCGACGTAGTACATTGCTACAATGTTGTGAATAAAGATTTCAATACCGAAACAAGCTGCGTAAGCGCCAAATAGAATCCATACACGGTAATTGCGTGCTGCATGCATTAGAATTGCCAAGCCGCCTTTTTTGTCACTGCCAACACTGATGCCTTGTTCGCGAAGTTCTTTAAAGTTGCCTTGCGGACAGTCTTGTGTGAACTTCCAGTAAAGCGCACCAACAATCAGCATCATCACACCGGGTACAATCAGCGCAATACGCCAGCCCATCGCTTGCTCTACACCAAACATAACGAGTGCGCCAAGCAGTAAAGGCATAAGGGCTTGAGTTGCACCGCCGCCTGCATTGCCCCAGCCTGCTGTTGTAGCATTGGCTGTACCCACAACATTAGGCGCAAACATAATGCTTGTATGGTATTGAGTGATGACGAAGCTTGCGCCAATCGCGCCGATCAGCAAGCGGAAGAAAAGAAAGGATTCATAGCTGCTCGCAGAAGCGACACCAAAGACTGGAATACTGCCGATGATTAATAAAGCTGTATAGGTTTTACGCGGGCCATATTTATCACATAAAGGACCAACGATCAGACGGACTAAAATCGTGATCGCAACAGCGGCAATATTAATATTGGCAATTTGATCTTTCGTGAGGTGAAATTCGCCAGCAATCACTGGCATCAACGGTGCACAGGCAAACCATGCAAAGAAGCAAACAAAGAATGCGAGCCAACTCATGTGGAAGGCCCGCATTGCTGCTGAAGAAAAATTAAATAGACTTATTTTTGTGGCTTTTTTGGCATTTAAATTTGAAGACATAACCTTCTCCTGACTGAACTGAACGCATGAATTACTCGGTTATGTCGCTAACACATAACAGAGTCGATCAGAACGGACGTCGTTGGCCGTCTAACAAATTTTTAGAGTCTTCTTTGACTCAATAAGTATTAAGCACGATACGTGCCAAGTTTTTATTTCAATCGTAAATTTCATCTCTATATTTAAGTATTGAGCGCCGATCTATCCGAAAATAAGCGAATTAAGGTAAATAGATAGTCAATATGCCTATAGAGATGCGGCTGAATGTTCAAACGTGGTTCAGCCCTGCACAAGATCAGTGCACGGAAATGGTTCAATTTTAAAATGTGCATATAACCAAGCTAAAATTTAGAAGCAGATTTATATTTTGTATTGTCTTAAAATTTGGCATTTAAATTGCTTAGAAAACTCAATACGTATTTGTTTGGCTCTGTCTGAGCGTTTGCATGCCAAAACTAAAAATAGCCCTAATTGATGATGATCAAGAACGCGCTGAATTTATTCAAGCCTCATTAATTCAACATGACTTTGATGTGGTCGCCAGTTTCATGATTGATCATTTAAATATGTCATATCTGCAAAATATTCAGGCAGATGTGATTTTATTGGATATGGATCATCCACATCGCGATGTCATTGAAAGCTGTGTCAGCCAATTTGACTTACCGACTGTTCTGTTCACTAAAAATTCGAGTCTTGAAATCATCCGAAGCGCGATTGATGCGGGTGTCACGGCATATATTGTCGATGGTATTGACCCTGCACGTTTGAATAGCATTTTAGAAATTTCGATTGAACAATATAAAAAGCATAAAAAACTGCTGAATGATTTGGCTGAAACCAAGTGCAAATTGGCAGATCGAAAAGATATTGAAAAAGCCAAAGTGCTTTTAATACAAATGCATGGATTAACCGAAGATCAAGCATTTAATTTGCTGAGAAAAAATGCCATGAGTCACCGTATGACAATGGGTGAAATGGCGCGCCGACTGCTTGATGCGCAAGCGCTGTTACAGTCTCAATTTAAGGAATAAACCATGCAAAAGCTTGAAAAAACTGATATTCAATTGGGCTATATTCCTTTACTTGACTGTGTTGCTTTGCTCTGGGCAGAACATCAAGGGTATTTTGCTGAACAAGGCTTGAATGTCACACTAACTCAAGAACCGTCTTGGGCAAGTTTACGTGACCGTCTAGCTTTTGGTTTTTTAGATGCAGCACACTGTTTATCGGCCATGCTGCCTGCGTCTGTGACGGGCAAAGACCATCTCGGCATCCCCTTACAAACCTCACTAACGCTCAGTACCAATTGCGCTTATATTAGTCTGAGTCAAAAGCTCTACTATGAATTAAAGATCCATGCATTAGATCTACCAAAAAATTCAGCAGAGAAAATCGTATCTGCGATAAAGCAGAATCAAACGATTCAGTTGGCGCATGTTTTTCAGCATTCGATTCATCATTATATTTTAAGAGAATGGTTGGCACTTGCCGACACAGAACTCGCTCAAACGCAGACCTTTTCAACTCTACCACCGCCTTATATGGTGGAAGCAATATCAACGCAACGAATTGATGGATTCTGTGTCGGAGAGCCGTGGAATACGCAAGCTGAAATACAAGGCTATAGTCGTATCATCGTCAATAGCCAAGATATTATTAAGCCTATACCAGATAAGGTTTTGGCTTTTACTCATGATTGGGCAGAAAAACATCCCAATACCTTAAAGGCGATCAATCTTGCCATCCAAAAAGCACAAAACGATCTACTTCAACAAACACATTTCTCAGAAATATTTTCTTTGTTAAAGCAATATCACATCATCCGTTTTGATTGTTCTGAGCAGATTCACGTCGAGGCTTTTCATCGGATCAAAAGCATCATTCAAAATTTTGGCAAGACCCAAGCGCCACAAACTTCAGACTTTGAATGGATGATTCAAAAAATGCAGCAATACGATCAATTAAATATTGAAGATGAAAAGGTTTTTGAAATAGCACAATCTTGTATTTATCAGGATGCTTTGGGCTGAAGTGATTGATATTCCATAAGACCCTATCATCTGAATAGTGGATCTTGTGTTACATCGACCATGAAACCTTGATTAGTTATGCATCTGCATCGATGGCGTGTAAGTCGATATTTTCTTCAACAAAAACTTCACGAATGCAATCCAGTATCTTTGGAATGTAATTACTATGATCCATATTTCGTACTGACAAAGAGATTGGACTATAGGCTTCCAAATCTAAGATTGGGATGTACATCAAATTTTTCATGCCAATATCACTGGCACTTTCAGGAATCAGGGAAATGCCCTCTCCCGAAGCCACCAAACCCAAAGCCATATGAATTTCACGCACTTCGGTTAAATGTTTAGGTACAAGTCCTAGTTCGGTAAAAATGGATTGGATGAGAGTGGAAAAATTCGGTTTAGGTGTCGTTGGATAGGCAAAAATTGGTTCATCTAAAATTTGAGAAAGATAAATGCCTTTGTCTTTAAATTCAGCCAAATGATGATTTTTATGAATAGCTAAACGTAACGCTTCTTTTCTTAATAAAACACGTTTAATGGACGGATCAGTTAAGCGAAGTCGTCCAAAACCAATATCAATTCGACCGGTTTTTAAGGCTTCAATCTGGTCGCGTGTACCACATTCTATGAGTTCAACATGAATATCTGGGTTGCGTTGTCGAAATAGATAAATAATTTGCGGCAATAATGCGTATAAAAGCGAACTGACATAACCAATGCGGACAGTTTTATCGACGGCATTAATTCGCTGTGCCATGGTTTTGGCCTGGGCGGTATGCGTCAATATCTGTACAGCATGCTCATAAAAGAACATACCAGCTTCTGTGGTTTTCACGGGTCTAGAACCACGCTCAAACAAGGTAATGCCCAGTTCTTCTTCAAGCTTTTGAATTTGGCGGCTCAAAGGCGGCTGAGCAATACATAATTTTTCTGCTGCCTTGGTAATACTTTGCTCTTCAACCACGGTGACAAAGTAACGTAAGTGCCTTAATTCCATTTATATACCTTTTAAGTATCTAAAAATACCAAAATCGCTCTAGTTAAAGATATTACATTAAATTAGGGTATATAAATAGTTGGATAGATAAGAAATACGCAAGATGTATAAGTCGATTGAAACCCTGCTCGTGGAAATCCCAACAATCCGTCCGCACAAGATGGCTGTTGCAACCATGCAAACGCAAACCCTTGTTTTGATTAAAATCACCACCGAAGATGGTTATATCGGTTGGGGTGAAGCGACGACGATTGGTGGTCTAGGCTATGGTGAAGAAAGCCCTGAAAGCATTCGTACCAATATTGAAACTTATTTTAGTCCTTTACTGAAAACTCTCACTGGTTTGAATGTTGCTCAAACCATGCAAGCTATTAAACGTAGTATTAACGGCAATCGCTTTGCTAAATGTGCCATTCAAACGGCGCTACTCGATATTTTGGCGCAGCGTTTAAATCTGCCCTTAAGTGAAGTATTGGGCGGCCGTTTACGTGACAGCTTGCCTGTTCTTTGGGTACTTGCATCTGGCAATACGGAAAAAGACATTGCCGAAGCACAAAAGATGATTGCGGCAAAACGACACAATATTTTCAAACTCAAAATAGGTTCACGCCCCGTTGAAGCTGATGTTGAGCATGTTTTAGCTATTAAAAAAGCGTTAGGTTCAGACATTTCTATACGTGTGGATGTTAACCGTGCATGGTCTGAATTAGATGCCATTAAAGGCATTCAGTTGTTACAAGATGGTGGTGTTGACCTGATTGAGCAGCCTTGCGCAATCGATAACATTGACGCGATGCGCCGTTTAACTCGTCGTTTTGATATTGGGATTATGGCAGATGAATCACTGATGGGGCCTCAAACGGCATATCAACTTGCTCGGCACAATTCTGCCTCTGTTTTTGCAGTCAAAGTTGCACAGTCTGGCGGTTTAATCGAAGGCTGTGAGGTTTCAAAAATCGCCAAACTTGCGGGTATCGATTTATACGGTGGAACCATGCTTGAAGGTCCTGTAGGCACTATTGCATCGGCACATGCATTTTCTACATTTGACAATTTAGCTTATGGCACTGAGCTTTTTGGTCCATTGCTGTTAACTGAAGAAATTTTAAAAACCCCACTTCAATATCAAGATTTCGAACTCAAGATTCCAACCACGGCAGGTTTAGGGATTGAAATTGATGAAAACAAAATTGATGACTTACGTCGTAAATAATATTTAGCTAGGAGTGAGAAATGCTTTTCCAAGTACGCATGGATGTCAATATTCCATTAGATATGCCAGTCGAAAAAGCCAATGAAATTAAAGCTGTAGAAAAAGCTTATTCACAAGATCTACAACGTCAAGGCAAATGGCGTCATATCTGGCGCATCACTGGTCAATATTCAAATATCAGTATTTTTGATGTTGAAAGCAATGAAGAGCTACACAACATTTTACAAGGGTTGCCCCTTTACCCGTATATGAATATTGAAGTTATGGCTTTAAATCGTCATCCCTCTTCTGTTCGTAGTGATGATAGCTGATGCGTTTGGATTCCAATTGTGTAGCACATGATTGGAGTCCATTGATCTGCATTTTTAAGTTTGTAAACATTTGAAATAAAAGATTATCTGCCATACATGACTGAAGTGGTTAGTCAGGTAAATAGTTTTATCGTTCTTGATGAAGGATCGTAGCATGATTGATAAAAGTACCGCTTCCTTAACAGAAGCACTTTCTCAAATTAAGGATGGATCTACCATTATGATTGGCGGCTTCGGTACGGCTGGTCAGCCTGCTGAACTGATTGATGGACTGATTGAACTTGGCATCAAAGATCTCATCATCGTCAACAACAATGCAGGTAATGGTGACTATGGACTTGCTAAATTACTCAAAGCTGGTGCTGTCCGTAAGATGATCTGTTCTTTCCCTCGCCAATCGGACTCTTGGGTGTTCGATGAGCTATACCGTGCAGGAAAAATAGAACTTGAGCTTGTACCACAAGGTAATTTGGCTTGCCGTATTCAAGCGGCAGGCATGGGTTTAGGTCCAATTTATACACCAACAGGTTTTGGTACGTTGTTGGCAGAAGGCAAACCTACACTCAATTATGAAGGCAAAGATTTCGTCCTCGAAAATCCAATTAAAGCTGATTTTGCTTTAATCAAAGCACATCAGGGCGACCGCTGGGGCAACTTGGTTTACAACAAATCAGCGCGTAACTTTGGCCCCATTATGGCTATGGCAGCAGATGTGACAATTGCTCAGGTTTCTGAAGTTGTTGAACTTGGTGCATTAGACCCAGAGCACATTATTACCCCTGGCATTTTTGTACAACATGTTGTGGCTGTTCAACCTGCACAGCTTGAGCAATCTGCATAAATCACGTGAGGAAAGAACCATGAGCTATACCAAATTAACCCGTGATCAAATTGCAGAACGTGTTGCACAAGATATTCCAGATGGTGCTTATGTCAATTTAGGCATTGGCTTGCCCACTAAAATTTCAAATTATTTACCAACAGATAAAGATGTTTTTCTACATTCAGAAAATGGACTTTTGGCTTTTGGTCCTCCTCCAGCTAAAGGCGAAGAAGACCCTGAGTTAATTAATGCAGGAAAAGAGTTTGTCACTATGCAAACGGGCGGCTGCTTTTTTCACCATGGTGACTCTTTTGCCATGATGCGTGGCGGGCATTTAGATATTGCAGTATTAGGCGCTTTTCAGGTTGCCCGAAATGGTGACTTAGCAAATTGGCATACTGGTGCGCCAGATGCAATTCCTGCTGTAGGTGGTGCAATGGATTTGGCTGTTGGGGCGAAAAAAGTCTTTATTACTACAGACCATGTGACCAAAAAAGGTGAACCGAAAATTGTTGCTGAATTGTCATACCCTGCGACAGGCCTGCAATGTGTCGATCGTATTTACACAGATTTGTGCGTCATTGATGTAACAGTTGAAGGCATGAAAGTGATTGAAAAAGTTGAGGGTCTGAGCTTTGACGAATTACAGTCAATGACCGGTGCAAAGCTGATAGATACGACAGCATAAAGCAAAAAGTCCCTCCTTGATTAAAGGAGGGATTTAGGGAGGATTAATATTCAAAAATTAACTTCCTGTAAATCCCTCCCAACCTCCCTTTAAAAAGGGAGGAGCTGAGTTTTTAGGATTTATAAAATGAAAAATGCCTATATTATTGATGCAATCCGCACCCCTTTCGGTCGCTATGCGGGCGGTTTGGCAGCAGTGCGTACCGACGACCTCGGTGCCTTACCTATCAAGGCACTGATGCAGCGAAATCCAAGTATTGCTTGGGAGTCAGTTGATGACGTGATTTATGGCTGCGCGAACCAAGCCGGTGAAGATAACCGTAATATTGCACGAATGTCGTCGCTACTTGCAGGTGTCCCTTTTCAAGTTCCTGCTACAACTGTAAACCGACTTTGTGGTTCATCACTTGATGCAATTGCGATGGCAGCCCGTGCAATTAAAGCAAATGAAGCAGACTTAATTATTGCCGGCGGTGTTGAGAGTATGTCCCGTGCGCCCTTTGTTATGGGTAAATCGGAAAGTGCTTATGGACGCAGCCAAAAGATTGAAGACACCACTATGGGTTGGCGTTTTATCAATCCAATCCTTAAGCAAATGTATGGCGTAGAAACCATGCCTCAAACTGCTGAAAATGTGGCAGAACAATTCAACATTAACCGTGCTGATCAAGATGCTTTTGCCTTAGAAAGTCAGCGCCGTACAGCCGCTGCACAGACCAATGGTTTTTTTGAGAAAGAAATCATCCCTGTCGTCATTCCACAGCGTAAAGGCGACCCACTGATAGTTGATACAGATGAGCATCCACGTGCATCGACGACAGCAGAAGGTTTGGCAAAACTCAAACCTGTGGTGAAAGCAGATGGGACGGTAACAGCGGGCAATGCTTCAGGGATCAATGATGGTGCGGCTGCACTACTGATTGCTTCAGATGATGCTGTTAACAGATTTAAGTTAAAGCCACGAGCCAAAATTATTGCAGCAACGGTGGTGGGTGTTGAACCCAAAATCATGGGTTTTGGTCCTGCGCCTGCCATCAAAAAGCTGTTAGCTCAAACAGGTCTAAGCCTTGAACAAATGGATGTGATCGAGCTGAATGAAGCTTTTGCGGCTCAAGCCTTAGCGGTTACCCGTGAACTAGGTTTGGAAGATGGTGCTAAACATGTCAATCCAAACGGTGGCGCTATTGCTTTGGGGCATCCTTTAGGTGCATCTGGAGCCCGTTTAGTGATGACTGCGTTAAATCAACTTGAGGCAATTTCAGGTCAATATGCCCTCTGTTCGATGTGCATTGGTGTCGGTCAAGGCATCGCTTTGATTATTGAACGTGTTTAATCCTCAATAAAAGTCCTCCTTCTTATAGGGGGATTTAGGGGATTTATAAAATTAAGGATTCAAAATATGCCTACATTCATATCCAATGATGCAACGATTAATTACGCAACTTTTGGTGACCACACACAACCTGCGATTGTCTTTTCTAATTCTTTAGGCACAAAGTTCAGCATGTGGAAGCCTCAGATAGAGGCGCTGCAGCAGGATTATTTTGTCATTTGTTATGATACACGTGGTCATGGTGCATCTTCTGCCCCTCAAGGGCCTTATAGCCTTGATCAATTGGGTACAGATGTCATCCATTTATTGGATCATTTAAATATTCAACAGGCCACATTTTGTGGAATATCGATGGGTGGTTTAACAGGCCAATGGCTTGCAATACATCATCCTAAACGCTTTAACCATGTCATTATATGCAATACCGCTGCAAAAATTGGGCAAGAATCAGCTTGGAATGAACGTGCGCAGTTAGTCCGTCAACAAGGTTTGAAACCAATTGCAGTAACGGCAGCATCACGATGGTTTACAGAACCCTTTATCCAAAGTAACACGGCAACTGTACAATCTTTGAGTAACGACCTCGGAGCTGGCAGCCCAGAAGGTTATGCAAGTTGTTGTGAAGCTTTGGCTAAAGCGGATTTACGCAATGAAATCTCGTCTATTCACGTACCTGTATTAATTATTGCAGGTCAACAAGACCTTGTAACTACAGTTGCAGATGGTCAATTTATGCAAGAACACATTGCAAATAGCCAATTATTTGAAATTAATGCATCGCATATTTCAAACATTGAACAGCCAGATGCATTTAACCAAGCACTCATCTCTTTTATCAGTGCTTAAACCCTGCATGCTGTTCACAGTTTTCATTAAAATCGTTTTTTAAAATAAAGCCCAAATTGATTTGGGCTTTATTTTTATCTGCTGAAAGTTTTAAGTCCTTTGCAACTCATTGACAGCTGTGCCGCGTAAACTGAGCCAGTCAGAACGACGTTTAAATAACGCAGGTGCGGCAAAATTAATTTGGTCAATAAATTGTTGTAAGTCTGCATTAAGCAGTTGACCATTTTTGACCAAAACTTTTCCTGCAACCATCGTCATCACGACATCTTGCCCCTGAACCGCGTGTACCAAGTTTGTATGTAAATTAAACAAACCACCTTGGTTTATTAAAGGTGTCATGCGTGGTGTAGCGGTATTTACCACGATTAAATCTGCCTGCTTGCCGAATTCGATTGAGCCTATTTGCTGTTCAAGTCCTAATGCACGAGCACCATCTCGAGTTGCCATTTGACAAACTGACCATGAATCTAAAGCGGCTGCATCTAGATTTGAAAACTTAGCTAATAACGAAGCTGTTTTCATTTCCTCGAATAAATCTAAATTGTTATTTTCCTTTTCACCATCTGTACCTAAACCTACTGCAACGCCTTGTTTGAGCAATTGAGTCACAGGTGCGGCGCCTGATGCTAGTTTCATATTTGAAATGGGGTTATGTGCAACCCCAACGTGATAATGTTTTAGCAGCTGAATTTCGTCATCATCTAACCATACACAATGTGCCAGCAAGCATTTTGGCACATCGAGCATCCCTAATTTTTCTAGAGTTTGAACAGGCCGCATGCCGTAACGTTTCAGATTTTCAACGACATCAAACTTACTTTCATTACTATGGGTATGAAATCCAGTTTGATAGTCCTGACACATTTTTTGGATACGACCTAAGGCCTGATCTTCTGCATAAAATAAGTGTTCTAGTCCCACCCAGACCTGAATACGCCCTTCTGCTCGCATGTGCCATCGTTGAATCAGCGCTTCATTACTATCTAGTGTTTCAAAATAATTATGGTCTGGATGTTCTGCGACATACGGAACCAATACAGCTCGAATCCCTAAGTCTTCGACTGCTTCTGCACTGCCATCCATATAGCGCCACATATCGACAATCGTAGTCGTTCCTGACAGCAGCGCTTCGGCATAACATAAATAGGAAGCCAATTTTGCATCTTCGGGTAATAACACTCGGTGCATGGGATCAATAAATTGTTGTAACCAGTCCCAAACAGGTAAGCCCTCCGCGGTGCCGCGAAGTAAGCCCGAATGACAATGTGTATTGATTAAACCTGGCATCAACAATCCATTGGGAAAATGCTCATGTATCGCATCTGGGAACTGCTTTAAAAGCTCTTCTCTCTTGCCAATTGCTTGTATCACTTGGCCTTTGACTAATACTGCCCCATCTTGAATATAGTCTAAGGACGAATTCATAGTTAATACATGGCCTGCACTCAGTAATTTCATTCATTTGCTCCTTTGAACATTGTGTTATTGGCCAAAATTAAGGGCTGAAGGTTTTCCCAAGTGAAGCTGGTAAATTCAGTTTTAGATGTTTTTTATTACGAGAAATCAGCACTAAAACCACAATCGTTGCCACATATGGAAGTGCAGAAAGCAATTCATTCGGCACATTTAAACCTAATGCTTGGGCATGGAACTGAAGGATCGTAACGCCACCAAATAGATAAGCTCCGAGCATTAAACGGGTAGGTTTCCATGTTGCAAAGACCACCAATGCAATCGCAATCCAACCCCGACCTGCCACCATGTTCTCAATCCACATCGGCGTATAGACTGTTGATAAAAATGCGCCACCTACTCCAGCCATAGCACCACCAAAAAGAACCGCACAGTAGCGAATCGCTAAGACGTTATAGCCCATAGCATGCGCACTTTCTGGTGACTCGCCCACTGCTTTTAGTAGCAGACCAAGGCGAGTTTTTGTGAGTACCCACCAAATAATCACAAAAGCCAACATGGACAAATACACAACATAGTTATGCTGAAATAAAATAGGCCCTAAGACAGGTATTTCACTTAAAAGTGGGATGTCTAAACCCTGCAAGCCGGGCAATGCCATACTCACGTAGTTTTGTCCTATAAATGCTGAAATTCCGATACCGAAAATTGTGAGTGCTAACCCGCAAGCGGATTGGTTGGTACTTAAGGAGAGGGTAAAAAATGCAAAAATCAGTGCCATCATTGTGCCTGCAAGGCCACCGACCATTAAGGCACTTGCCACACTCGCATCATATTGTGCAGCGAAGGCAAAGCCAGCAATGGCACCAACCAACATCATGCCTTCTACACCGAGGTTAATGACCCCTGTCCGTTCTGCGACTAATTCACCAAGACCTGCAAAAATGAGTGGCGTTGCTGCGGCGATCGTGCCAGCTAAAATGGCTGTAATTTCAATGCTCATACATTTCTCCTCAATCTAAGCCGTAGTCGCTTGACGATCTGTCAGCGTTTTATTTTTTTTCGGTGCAAAACGATAGCGGTTTTCAATCAAGGCATCTGAAGCTAAAAGGAAAAATAACAATAAGCCTTGGAAGATACCTGTAATCGCAACCGGAAGTTGCAGCTGCATTTGTGCCATTTCCCCACCCAAATAAATCAGTGCCATCAATAAACCTGAAAGAACGATTCCAATTGGGTTTAAACGACCTAAATACGCCACAATAATGGCTGCATAACCATAGCCCGGAGAAATGTTTGGATTTAACTGTCCAATAGGCCCTGCAACTTCACAGATGCCTGCAATCCCCGCCATCAATCCTGATAAACCTAAGCTGAGCCAAATGGCCTTTTTAGATGAAAATCCTGCATATTTCGCGGCCAATGGTGCTTGCCCACTTACTTCAAGTTTGTAAGCAGTTAAACTTTTACGAATAAAAATCCAAAATATCACCACAGCAATGATCGTGATGAAAATAGATGCGTTGACTCGAGTCCCTTCCCAAATTAAGGGCAATGTCGCTGACTCACTAAACATGAC
Source organism: Acinetobacter sp. YH12052 (assembly GCF_013419835.1). Lineage (NCBI taxonomy): Bacteria > Pseudomonadati > Pseudomonadota > Gammaproteobacteria > Moraxellales > Moraxellaceae > Acinetobacter > Acinetobacter sp. YH12052. The sequence continues at coordinate 141,439 of NZ_VOZI01000002.1, read as the reverse complement.
CGATTGAGGAAAATTCATGCCATCAGGATCACGCCACGGCCCATTGACCAGATATAAAAGAACAAATAAGGCCACATAATTCATCATGAGCGTCGTCAGGGTTTCTTCAGCATTAAAGTGCGTTTTGAGTAATGCAGGAATAAGCCCCCACAATGCGCCACCAATTGCCCCCATCAGCACAATGAGCGGCAATATCCACCACCCCATTTGTTCGTGAAATAAAATTGCGATTCCGCCACCAAAAATAGCGCCCATGGTCAGCTGACCTTCGGCCCCGATGTTGAATAATTTGGCACGAAAACCAATGGCTAAACCCAACGCAATTAAAATCAGGGGTGAAGCTTTAATCGCAAGTTCACTTAAACTATAGATCGAGGTTAAAGGCTCGATAAAAAAGATATACAGCGCATTGAGCGGATCAACACCCAAAGCTAAAAACAATAGGCTGCCCACCACCAACATTGCCAAAAGCGCAATAATCGGAGACAGCCATTTCATCATTTGAGAGGGATGCTCTCTAGGTTCTAATAAATGCATGGATTTATCCTTTCATTGCTAGGCATGTGCCTGATTCAGAGATATTTCTGTAGAGTTTGAAGTATTGGAAATACCCGACATCAATAGACCGATTTGCTCGGCATTGGTATCCGTGGTTTTCATCGGTTTTGACAGTTGCCCTGCGGCAAGTACGCAAATTCTGTCGCTAATCTCAAACAGTTCTTCTAATTCTTCAGAGATCACCAATATCGCGACCCCTTGGCGTGATAGATCGATCAGGGTTTGTCGAATAAACATTGCTGCGCCTACATCAACGCCCCATGTTGGTTGCGATACAATCAGCACTTTGGGGTTTTGTAGAATTTCACGTCCGACAATGAATTTCTGTAAATTCCCGCCCGAAAGTGATCGAGCTTCAGCATCAGCACCTGAGGCTTTGACGCCAAACTTTTCAATACACTGCTCTGCAAAGGCGCGCATTTTTGTAAAATTGATTAGCCCCCAATCGCTTAATTCTTTACGAAAAGCGGTTAATAAACCGTTTTGTGACAGCGTCATATTTGGAACAGCACCTCGTCCCAAACGCTCTTCAGGTACAAAGCCCAACCCTTGATCACGGCGCAGTCCTGCACTTTGCAGTGAAATATCGACACCTTGAAAAACAATGCTGCCTTTTACTGAAACTTGCTCACCTGAAAGTAAAGACAGCAGTTCCGCTTGGCCATTGCCCGAAATACCTGCAATTCCTAAAATTTCACCACCATACAAATCCAGTTGGATATGTTTGAGCGACACCCCAAATGGATCTTCAGATTCGTAATTCAAATCATCAACAGAGAAAAGCTGTTGTTTTTGACCAGAAAAATCCACATGTTGGTAAGTTAGCAAATCTCGACCAATCATTAAACGCGCTAAGTCACTGGTTGACTGATCTTTTGGATAGACATGTCCTGTCACCAGACCGTTTCTTAAGATCGTCGCTTCATCACAAAGTTCTTTAATTTCATGTAATTTATGACTGATATATAAAATAGATACGCCCTGAGAAGCCAGTAATTTCAAGGTTTTAAATAATTGCTTGACCGCCTGAGGTGTAAGTACCGATGTCGGCTCATCTAAAATGATTAAGGATGGATTTTGTAATAAACAGCGAATAATTTCGACGCGTTGACGCTCACCCACTGACAAAGAAAAGACTTCACGACGTGGGTCTACACGTAATCCATATTGTTCAGACATGGCAACGATACGTTCATGCAATTGTTTTAAATCTACTTTTTCATCGAGTCCCAACAGAATATTTTCAGCAACGGTTAAGGTTTCAAATAGTGAAAAATGTTGATAAACCATACCAATACCTAGCTTTCTTGCGGCTGATGGGCTATCAATATTGACCTCTTTGCCATTCCAAATGACTTGGCCTTCATCTGCACGTGTTGCCCCATAAATGATCTTCATCAGGGTACTTTTACCCGCACCGTTTTCTCCCAAAATGGCGTGGATGGCACCGGGCTGAACCGTTAAATGAATTTGATGATTGGCTTTGAGTGAGTTATAGCTCTTGCAAATATTAATGAGCTCAAGACGAGGAATGACATTTTTATGCTCAGCTCGATCGAATGGGGTCGCAGGTTCTTGTTGAAATGCATTCATAACTTAAGCTCTCTTCAACGTAAATTTATAGGACCAAAAGTGAGATGCACTTTTGGTCACAGCTTGTATGTTTCAAAATTATTTAGGTAAAACCCCTTCTACGCCTTTCACGTAATAATTCATTTTGTTGAGATCAGCATCAGTCATGTTTTTACCTTGAGCGAGCGCTAAACTGCCATCTTGTTTATATACAGGGCCTGCAAATGGATGTAATTTTCCAGTTTGAATTGCGGTTTGTACGCTTAAGGCTTTTTGCTTAACAGCAGGTGCTAAAAATGGTGCAAAGGCTTCAATTTTGACCGCATCTTGTTTCACGCCATACCAAATTGCACTTGGTTTCCATGTTTTATTTGCGACTTGCTGCATGACTGGGGTATAGATTTTTTCCCAGTGCAACACTGAAGCCGCCAATTGTGCTTTAGGTCCAAACTTGCTCATATCTGAGTCCCAACCAAAGGCATATACGCCTTTTTGTTGTGCTGCTTGCACCACGGCTGGAGAATCCGTGTTTTGCATCAACACATCTGCTTTTTGAGAAATCAGTGCTAAAGCTGCATCACGTTCTTTGCCTGGGTTAAACCATGAATTGACCCAAATCACTTTGGTTTTAATTTTAGGATTGACGCTTTGTGCACCACGTGTGTAAGCATTGATATTACGTATAACTTCTGGAATTGGAAATGAACCAACGACACCTAAGATGTTGCTTTTCGTTTGCTGTCCTGCGACAACACCGAGCATGTATGCACCTTCATAAGTACGTACGTCATAAACCCCAAGATTTTTGCCTTGTTTATAACCTGTCGCATGCATAAAGACGGTATTTGGAAATTGTTTTGCCACTTTTTCCATTTGGTTCATATAACCAAAAGACGTCCCAAAAATAACTTTATTGCCCTGTTGCGCTAAATTTCGGATTACACGTTCGGCATCGGCGGTTTCAGGGACATTTTCAATATGTGTGGTTGTATATTTTCCAGCTAAGGCCTTTTGAGCTTTAATGCGCCCCTGATCATGTGAATAGGTCCATCCATGATCACTAGTTGGGCCAATGTATACAAAGGCTGCTTTATCTGCGGCGTGTAGCTGAGTTATCAAGCCTGCACCACAGAGACCTGCTGCGCTAAATATCAGTGCCATTTTTTTTAAACGGCTTACAAAGCTTTTCTGTTGCATCATTTCGTTCCACCTAAAACATTAAAAACTTGATCTAATTTATAAAAAGCTAAAATTATTCTGCATAAATGCGATTTTCTATTTATAGTTAGCAAATATCGTTCCAATATTTATTTTAAAATAAAAATATATTTTAAATAAAATTGAATAATTAAAATAAAGGTGAATTTATATATATAAATCGAATCCATGAATTTTATTTAAAAGATTATTATTTAATAACAAATCGATTTTATGTTGATCATAAAAAAAGCCCTATCGGGCTGAACGAAGGGCTATAAAAGGAAAACATGAAATTAGAATGAGAGATTAAATGATTTTTTCCAATACTGATTGTTCTTCTAGACTTAAATCATAAGCTTGCTGATACATTTGTTCCATGTGTTCACCAGCCGTACAGGGTGCATAACGGTAAATTTCACCATCTTTCACCGTTCCTGGTAAGGCATTGATTGGCGTCATGTAATTCGGCCCATAAAAAAATGGAATCGAATAGCGAGACTGACCTTTTGAAAATAAATTTCTAACACGATGTGGATTTGATTTGTACAGGTCATTACTCCAACGTGGGATCAGATCGCCTAAATTGACAATAAACGTATCTTTGATCGGTGGCGCTGCAACCCATGTGCAATCTGGTAAACAAACCTCAAGTCCACCACATTCATCTTGCGCTAAAATCGTGATGGAGCCCCAATCAGTATGTGCTCCAACGCCAAAGCTATATTCATCTGCACCGACAGGATGCGGTGGATAACAGAGCATTTTTAGGGTAATCATGGGGTCGATACAACAGTCATCAAAATAGCCTTCATCTAAAGATAAAGACAGTGCTAAGAGTTGCATAATGCGCTGTGCTAGGCCATTTAGCTGAGCTATATACTCCTGACAAAACTGTTCCATTTCAGGTACTTCAGCACTCGGCCATTGATTAATGCCATAACCCTGATATTTGGCTAAAACATAGGGATGATCTGTCGGATAATTTTTTGCACAATAGAAACCTTCCTTAATATCTGGCTTTGCGCTGTAGTCTGACTTTTGCGCTGCAAGCTGTTCAAAGCCCAAATGGCTATCATTCAAACTCTGATCATATTTAAGTTTTGTTGCCAATGGCAATGCAAAAATTTTAGCTGCCAACTCAAACTGACGTTGAATCAGCGTTGATGATATTCCATGATTTTTTACATAGAAAAAACCTGAACTGGTTGCTGCCGCTCTTAACTTTTCTACCACATCCGAGATATTGGCTGAGGAAGGCGTCAATGCCTGCGCTAAATCAATTACGGGAATACTCATAATCACTCGACCTATGTAGAGCAAGTTGCCTCTCTTGCAACTTGCAATATTTTAAAATGTATTGTTTATCAAATTCTTATTTAGGTAGTGACCCATCTACACCTTTGACATAGTAGTTCATTTTAGACAAATCGATATCCGTCAATGTTTTGCCTTTTGCGACCAGTAGACTGCCATCTTGTTTATAAATCGGTCCTGTAAATGGATGTAATGCCCCAGTACGTAATGAATCACGTACTGCAATGGCTTTGGTTTTCATCGCAGCCGTCGTTTCTGGACCAAAGTTTTCAATATTTACAGCACTTTGTTTTACGCCATACTTGATCGCCGAAGGCTTCCATGTATTTGCCGCGACTTGTTTCATCACAGGTTCATAGATTTTTTCCCAATGTAACACTGCTGCTGCAAGGTGTGCTTTCGCTCCAAATTTACTCATATCTGAGTTCCAGCCAAATGCATACACCCCTTTTTGTTGTGCGGCTTGTACTACAGCAGGCGAATCGGTATTTTGCATCAACACATCTGCTTTTTGAGCGATTAATGCCAATGCTGCTTCACGCTCTTTACCGGGGTTGAACCATGTATTGGCCCAAATTACTTTGGTTTTGACCTTCGGGTTTACACTCTGCGCACCTAAAGTATAGGCATTGATGTTTCGAACGACTTCGGGAATTGGAAATGACGCGACGACACCAATGGTATTGGTTTTGGTCTTTTGCCCCGCAACCACACCAAGCATATACGCCCCTTCATAAGTGCGAAGTTCGTACACACCTAAATTTTTTCCTTGTTTATAACCCGTTGCGTGCATAAAGACTGTTTTAGGAAATTGTTTCGCAACTTTTTCCATCGAGTTCATATAACCAAATGATGTACCGAAAATGACTTTGTTACCTTGTTGTGCCAAGTTACGGATAACACGCTCTGCATCGGCAGTTTCAGGTACATTTTCGATATACTTAGTTTTATATTTTCCAGCTAAAGCTTTGTCTGCCTTGATGCGTCCTTGTTCATGTGAATATGACCACCCATGGTCACTGGTTGGACCCAAATATACAAAAGCGGCCTTATCCGCTGCATATGATTGACTCAAACCCAGCATACCAACTGTCGAGAAGACTAAAATCGTTTTGACCAATGTTTTTAATTTAAAACTCATTCTATTTCCCCACAGTGTTTAAAATATATTTGATGCGATACATTTTAAAATGAAGGATATATTTTAAAAAAATTATCTTGGATAAAATTAAACCCAATCAAATTTAAAATATTTTTTTTGATTATAAATAGCATTATTTTTTTAAATAAATAATTACTTATTTATAATGCAAAGATCCTCATCACTTATTGATGTTCGCCATGCAATAAATAAGTTGCTTTAACTGTTTGGTCTATTGCTAAGTTTTTGAAGATTCTTTCTAAAAATTAGAACAGAAAAATCATTCTTATGTAAACACATGTTTTTTATAATTAATTTATAGGCATATAGCCTAAATATTGCTGAAATCAGCTTTAAGTTGCATTTTTTAAAATTTCAGTGGTATGGAAATTGCTCAAAATCCATTGTTTTCTTTGATCAGGATTTTGTTATGACTATAGTTTGGATAAAAAATCCGCTTGCGGTATTTACTGCCAATGATCAGGACGCTCGTGGTGGTGTACTGATTTCTCAAGGAAAAATTATTGAGCTGGTTGGGTTAAATGCGCTGCCCCGTCAAGCTTATGACGAAATATTTTATGCAAAAGATTTGGTCATGCTCCCAGGCCTGATCAATAGCCATCATCATTTTTACCAAACACTGACACGTGCGTGGGCACCCGTGGTCAATGCACCATTATTTCCATGGCTAAAAACTTTGTACCCAATTTGGGCCAAATTAAACCCAGAGCAATTACACTTGGCGACTCAAGTGGCTTTAGCAGAATTATTACTGTCGGGATGTACCTTCGCTGCGGATCATCATTATTTATTTCCAAATCAACTGAACCGTGCCATCGATGTACAAGTCAATGCAGCACAAGACTTAGGTATACGAGTGATGCTTACTCGTGGTTCGATGAGTTTAGGTGAAGATGCCGGCGGTCTTCCTCCGCAGCATACCGTTCAGGACATGGACATCATCTTAAAAGACTCTGAACGTTTGGTATCGAAGTATCATCAACGGCAGGAAGACGCCATGGTGAATATTGCCCTTGCACCTTGCTCGCCTTTTTCAGTGACGCAAGACATTATGCGTGAAAGTGCCAAACTTGCAGCAGCACTCGATGTGCGTCTACACACGCATTTGGCAGAAACCATAGATGAAGAAAATTTCTGTCTACAGATGTTTGGCATGCGCACCGTTGATTATTTGGAAAGTGTAGGATGGCTGAATGAGCGTACTTGGTTAGCGCATGGCATTCATTTTAATGCAGATGAAATTCGACGTTTAGGACAAGCCAAAGTAGGAATTTGCCATTGCCCACATTCCAATATGCGCCTTGCCTCTGGCATTTGTCCAACACTCGATTTAACCCAAGCAGGAAGCAAAATTGGTTTAGGCGTAGATGGCTCAGCGTCGGGTGATGCATCAAACTTACTACTTGAAGCGCGTCAAGCCATGTACTTACAGCGCTTAAAATATGGTGCAGAAAAGATCACACCTGAGCTTGCATTGAGCTGGGCAACACATGGCTCAGCACAGCTGTTGGGGCGTGAGCAACACTTGGGGCATATCGCTGAAGGCTTCCAAGCTGATTTTGCATTTTACCGTTTAGATGACATTCGTTTTTCAGGCTCACATGATCCGATCGCTGCTTTGCTACTCTGTGGTGCAGACCGTGCTGAACATGTCATGGTCAAAGGTGATTGGGTCGTCAAAAATCAAAGCTTGGTCAATGTTGATGTCGATGAACTTCAGGCCAAACACCGTGTAGCAGCAAAAGCCTTACTTGCGGCATGATCAAAAAGACCGAAGTATTGGAGTCCTTCGGTCTAAACTTTTAATTTTGACGATACTTTTAATGCCCAAATATTAGTGCTTTTTCAAAAAGCAAAAAATAATCATTAATCGGTACTTAAATTGTCAATAAAAGCCCCATCTCCGTTTGGGATGAGGAGCATGCTCTGTAAGATTGAGCATAAAACAACCTCTCCCTAACCCTCTCCTGAAAGGAGAGGGAATTTAAAACATGAATTTTAAAAGTTCAAAAAATGATTTATGCACGAGGTCTATTCCAAAATTTAATTAGGAAATTTTAAGCTGCAGGATGACTGAGTTGATCAATAATACCTTGTGCAGCCAATTCATTTAATTCAGCTTCAGTTCTATATTGGGACAAAATTTCTGTCGTGTGCTGTCCTAACTGTGGTGGTGCATGACGGTATTCCACAGGTGTATCAGATAACTTCATCGGTGAACCAATCACTTTAAAATCATGATTTAAAGCATGTGGAATATTCACTACCATGTTACGGTGTTGAATTTGTGGTTCATTTAATGCGTCGTCTACAGAGTTGATTACACCGACTGGCACTTTTACCGCATGAATCGCATCGACCCAAACTTGAGCATCTTGAGTCAGAAAAAAGGCACTCAATAATGGAATCAATTCATCACGGTGTTTTACCCGATCTTGATTACGTAAATAGTTCGGCTGATCTAACAGTTCTGTATAGCCAATCGCAATACACAAGTCTTTAAATTGCTTGTCGTTACCACAGGCAATAATAAATTCCTTATCTTTGGCTTTAAAAGTTTGATACGGCACAATATTCGGGTGATTATTTCCCATACGCTTGGGTGCTTTACCTGAGGTCAAATAGTTCATACCTTGATTGGCTAAAGCTGCCACCTGTACATCGAGTAAAGACATATCAATATATTGACCGCGTCCAGTATGCTGCCGCGCCAACAATGCCGCCTGAATGGCAATCGTTGAGTACAGTCCGGTCTGAATGTCGACTACAGCGACCCCCACCTTTTGTGCTCCGCCACCGATTACATCATCAGATTCACCAGTAATACTCATTAAGCCGGACATACCTTGAATAATAAAGTCATAGCCCGGTTCTTCCGCGCGAGGCCCATCCTGACCAAAACCTGTAATTGAGCAATATACGATATTTGGATTTAGCGCACTGAGCGATGCATAATCCAAACCATATTTGGCAAGTGAACCTGCTTTGTAGTTTTCAATCACGACATCTGCAGTTTGGGCAATTTCACGGACTAGGGTTTGCCCTTCTTCACTGGCAATATCAATGGCTACAGAATATTTATTACGGTTCGCACATTGGTAATAGCCTGATTCTTTCGTCGCTTGACCTTGCTGATTTTGCATCCAAGGTGGTCCCCACATACGGGTATCATCTCCGACTTTAGGACGCTCAATTTTGATTACCTCTGCACCTAAATCAGCCAATATTTGACCGCACCAAGGACCTGCCAAAACACGGCTTAAGTCCAATACTCGAATTCCTTTTAATGCACCCATAGTTCACTCCAGATGTGCCATAGTATTGAGCTATGGCACAGATCTTTTTATTTATTTTGCTGTTGCAGTTTTTGCATTAGTTTTTTGCGCTGCATCAGCAGCATGTGTATCTAAACTTAAACTGGTCAGTTTTTCTTTTTCCGCATCTGAAGAAAACGATGCTTGTTGCGGGTCATATTGACGTTCACGAATGAACAAGCCAGGAATAACACCTGCAATAAAGTACGCAGCTCCCATTACAATAAAGGCCATGGTGAACGATCCGCCAGCGGCAATCATACCAATGGTTGCAGGTGCAATGGCTGCGCCTAAGCGTCCCATATTGTAAGCACCGCCAATGGCTGTTCCGCACACATCCGTAGAGAAACTTTCTGCCATATAAGTTGCATTTACACCGTATGGAATACCGTATAAGAAACCAAAAGTTACGAGTAAATAGGCAATGTTGCTTGGTGTGTTATAGAAAATGATGATCGGTAAAAATGCTGCCGTAGCTACCGTACCAAACACAAAGGTAATACGACGTCCGAACTTGTCAGCGGCATAGCCGGCTAAAATTTTACCCAGAATCATGGCGGTATATGCACCTACCATATAGCCTGTCATGGCTTTAAAGTTCATGCTGAGTTCAGTTTCTAGATACGTTGGCATCCAGTTGTTAACACCGTAATAACCGAATTGTAGAAATGCAGCGGTCGACATCCAAAAGAAGAACATTTTGCGATGATTAGTGTGTCCAAAAATACGTTTATAAATACTTTCAGAAGGTGCATTTTGATTGACTGCAGCTTGCTGCTGTACAGGTTCAAGTTTTAATTCACGGCGTTTTAGCTGCTCAATTTTTGCTTCCTGCCAAGATTTTGGTTCAGGAACAAAACGCATAAAGATCAGGGCAAAAGCAGCAGGAATAATCGTGACATAAAATAGCATGCGCCAGCCGTGATCTGGAATAATGGCACCCGCCATCAGCGTTGCAACGATATACCCCACGGTTTGACCCGTTTGCAAAGTCCCAAGTACCGTTGTGCGGTATTTGGTTGGTACATATTCTGCCATGAGCGTATTACACGCCATATAAAGTGAACCCAAACCAAAAGCGCCAATAAAACGTAAAATTAAAAATTGTTCATAGCTTTGGGTAAAGCCTAAAATACATGTCATGATTGAGAAAAATACTACTGACCAAGCAATAGTTTTCACACGACCAAATTTATCGCACGCCCATCCACCAGAAATACCTCCCAGCGCCATCCCTGCTAAAGAAGAGCTGCCAAGCATTCCTGCTTGAAATGTACTTAAACCAAATTCAGCCTTTAAACTGGTGAGACTGAATGACAGCAACATGATGTCTACACCATCAATCACCAAGGAAATAAAGGCAAAAATAAAGGCCATTTTCCAAGTGTTGCTGGTAATACGATGCATCGTGCCCACGTTAGAAGGCAATTTGAGCGTTCCTGCTCCGTTTTGCATTTCGTTATTCATTTCTTGTTCCTCATTTTCCCAAATGAGTCATCGGCATTCCTATGTCTGCACATTTGCCTTTTTTATTCTTTTTATTTCATCACTGCTCAGGCTATTGCACAGAGTTACAAGAGTGTTTCACGATGAATCCTTTATTGATTAAGTTTATTTTTGCATAAAAAGTCTCTAAGGCACTCTATGTAGAGCACCTTATTGATATTGAATTCAATTAGTTACCAAAAGCCGCGATGCCTGTTTGCGCACGACCTAGAATCAGTGCATGTACATCATGTGTGCCTTCATAAGTGTTGACGACTTCGAGGTTAACCAAATGGCGGGCAACACCAAACTCATCAGAAATGCCGTTACCACCCATCATGTCACGCGCAACACGGGCAATATCTAAAGCCTTGCCACAGTTGTTACGTTTAATGAGTGATGTGCCTTCTACTGCAGCTAAACCTTCATCTTTCATACGTCCAAAGCGAAGCGCAGCTTGTAGCCCCAAGGCAATCTCAGTTTGCATATCCGCCAATTTCTTTTGAATCAGCTGATTCGCCGCCAATGGTCGACCGAACTGTTTGCGGTCCATGGTGTATTGGTGCGCTGTGTGCCAGCAGAACTCAGCAGCACCCATTACGCCCCAAGCGATACCATAACGTGCACTGTTTAGACAGGTAAATGGACCTTTTAAACCACGTACTTCTGGAAAAGCGTTCTCTTCAGGGACAAAAACATTGTCCATGACAATTTCACCAGTAATCGAGGCACGTAAGCCAACTTTACCGTGAATCGCTGGTGCTGATAGCCCTTCCCAGCCTTTTTCCAAAATAAAACCACGAATGTCTCCTACATGACCTTCAGGCGATACTTCTTTCGCCCAAACCACAAACACATCGGCAATTGGGCTGTTGGTAATCCACATTTTTGCGCCAGTTAGACGGTAACCACCATCCACTTTTTTTGCACGAGTAATCATGCTACCCGGGTCAGAGCCATGATCAGGCTCAGTCAGGCCGAAACAGCCAATGTACTCGCCTGTTGCCAACTTTGGCAGGTATTTCTGTTTTTGCTCTTCAGAGCCAAATTCATTAATTGGCACCATCACCAAAGAACTTTGCACGCTGGCCATAGAGCGGTAGCCAGAATCTACATATTCAATTTCACGTGCAACTAATCCATAGCTAACATAGTTTAGACCTGCGCCGCCGTATTGCTCTGGAATCGTTGGGCCAAGTAAGCCAAGCTCACCCATTTCTCGGAAAATTGATGCATCAGTTTTTTCATGTCGAAATTGTTCGAGTACACGTGGCTGTAAACGCTCTTGGCAGTAAGCATGTGCAGTATCACGGATCATGCGTTCTTCTTCAGTTAATTGCTGTTCCAAAAGAAACGGGTCTTGCCAGTTAAATTGTACTTTTGCTTTTTTTACATTGACCATTTGATTCATCGCATCCTCTGCTTTTTCAGGTTTTCGTTGTTTTATTTGATGCTATGTGTGAAAAGTGATTCATTCAAACGATTAATTTGCATGTAGATATGCGCCTTTCGCATACCTAAGCTTGGCTCACAGCGTGTTAAGCACTTTAGCCACTGATTTGAACTGCGGATTGCTTTATTTATAGACTATAGTGGTATATGAAAATCATTCTTATATGCCATTTTGTGATACCTATCGATAAAAAGGACTTTATCTATGCGGCGTAATATTCCGTCTTTGCAAAGCTTAATTTGCTTTGAATCTGCTGCAAAACACGCAAGTTATACGCATGCTTCTCAAGAGTTATTTATTACGCAAAGTGCCGTGTCACGCCAAATTCAGCAGCTTGAAGAGTACTTAGGTGTCATGCTATTTAGCCGAACACGTCACGGTGTCGATCTCACAGAAGCAGGCAAGCAATATGCAAAAAGTATTAAACCCTTTTTGCAAGGCATCGAAAAAAGCACCTCAGATATCATGACGCACAAAGGCTTAGGCGGTACTTTAAAGCTCGGTGTTGTCCCAACCTTTGCCACACGTTGGCTGTTGCCAAAATTACATAAATTAAATGCACAGCATCCTGAAATTACCGTGCATTTGGAAACCAGTACCAAACCTTTTTTGTTTAATGAAAATGTCTTTGACGCGGCGATTTTTGCAGGAACGCAACAGCAAATTGAGCATTGGCCTGGCATTCAAGCGCATTATTTAATGGATGAAGAAGTGGTTCCCGTTTGTTCCCCCAAATTGATTGAAAACAACTTTCCACTTGCGGAAATGACAGATGATCACAGTTTTAATTTAAGCGATGAAGAGTTACTTCAATTGCCCTTATTACAGCAAACCACCCGTCCAAGTATTTGGCAAGAATGGTTTCAAGCCCATCAGCTTCAGCATCCCAAACCATTTGATGGTCAGCGACATGAATTATTTTCTATGCTTTCTGTGGCCGCCAGTCATGGCATGGGAATGGCACTGATTCCACAAATGCTGATCGAAGCAGAACTGAGAAAAAAAGAATTGGTGATTGCATCAAATAAAAAACTGCACGGTAGCAGAAAGTATTATTTGGTCCACTCGAGTCAAGACAGTTCACCGCAAATACAAAAATTTGTCGATTGGGTGCTACAAGAATTGCATCAGCTGAGTTGAAGTAATCGCTATATTTTGAGTACAGTAAATTCGCTGAATCATCCATTCAATACATGCAACCGTACGCATTGGACTCATCAATTAAAATATAAGGCTAAATATCTATGCAAAAAATTGTGGTGTTTTCAGGTGCTGGTATGAGCGCAGAAAGCGGCATCAATACTTTCCGTGACAGCGATGGTCTTTGGGAACAGCATCGTATTGAAGATGTTGCTACACCAGAAGCTTGGGCACGTGACCCTGCTTTAGTACAGCGTTTTTATAATGAACGCCGTAAACATATTTTAGCCGCAGAGCCAAATACAGCTCATAGATTGATTGCTGAACTCGATGATTTTTTTGATGTTCAAGTTATTACACAGAATATTGATGATCTGCATGAACGTGCAGGCAGTCGAAATGTACTGCACCTGCATGGCAATATTCGTTACGCAAAAAGCTCTTGCCCTCAGGCTCCACACCCAGAAGAACTATTTAAAGTAGAAGGTTCAGATTTAAATTTAGATACAGACAAATGCCCAGCTGGTTATCCACTCAGGCCCCATGTGGTGTGGTTTGGCGAAGCAGTTCCAGCTTATGACGATGCCAGCATAAGCGTACAAAGCGCGGATATTTTTATTGCGATTGGTACGAGTTTAGCGGTCTACCCTGTGGCTGGATTGATTCACCAAATTCGACCGAGCTGCCGTGCATTTTATATTGACCCGAAAGCAGATTATCAGCGTGTACCTGAGCAATATGAACTGATTAAAGCAGGTGCCAGCGAAGGCATGAAAAAGCTATTTGAGCAATTAGTTGCGCCATAAAAGTACATTTTGGCATTGTTCTAGATCCAAAAAATCATTTTGCCTGCTACCTTGGCAGGCTTTTTCAGATATTTAGTCCATTCAACTTTATCAATTGCAGTTAAATCACGGCATACAGGCCTTTGGCATTCTAATTGCTTAACAGTATTACGTTTTATTAAAAAAGTAATATTGGGGCTTGGTCAGTATGGGTTATGTCGCAAGAGAGCTCAGTCCGAAAAGCAAGCTATTGCTCGGCTTCGGATCATTTTTAATTCCTGTGCTTATTTGGTGTGCAGTGAGTTATTTGCCATTTTTATGGCATCCACAGGTGCAAATTACTCAGTCTGGCAGTGTGTCGTATTTGCAAGTCGATAGCCGTGTAGACAAAGCGGTGTTTTATGCCGAAGCGCAATCTGCGGTCAATGCAGGTGCAGAACCACCGCAAGGTAAACTGGTCAATCCAATCTATCTACCTGCACCGCATGAAGTGGCAAAAGCGCTGGTCACAGCCTTTATTACCCCGCCAGCCCAACCAGATGCCCCATGGTTTCATCAAAGCTTATGGCACAGTATTAAAATTGTGTTCAGCGCTTTTTTTATCGCCTCTCTCATCGGTATTCCGCTGGGTATTCTTTGCGGTTTTTCTCAAAAAATATCTCAACTGACAGAACCCTTTGTTGAGTTTTTCCGCTACTTGCCCGCTCCTGCTTTTGGTGCCTTAGCCGTTGCGATTTTAGGCATTAATGATGCACCTAAAATCGCCATTATTGTGATTGGTACGCTATTTCAGCAAATTCTAATTATTGCGAATACCACACGGATGGTAGACCGTGGCCTGATTGAAGCAGGTTTTACGCTAGGTACCAATAAATTAAAAAGCTTATTTCATGTGGTGATTCCAGCGGCGCTTCCCGACATTTACCGCGATTTACGTGTATTGTTGGGCTGGGCTTGGACTTATCTGATCGTATCTGAACTGATTGGCACAACCTCTGGGATTACGTGGTTTATTACTCAACAAGCGCGTTACCAAAACTTTGACAATGTCTATGCCGCGATCCTCATCATTGGAGTGATTGGTTTGGTGTGCGATGTGGTGCTAATGAAACTCGGTCAACGTCTATTTAAATGGAAAGCAGGAGCAAAATAATGAACAGCACAGAGTTTAATGCCACCACTTATTTCGATGCAATTTATGCACGCCCTGTCATTTTAGAAGCAAAAAAACTTACACAAAGTTTTAAACACGGCAAGACTGAGCGCACTATTTTAAATCAGTTGGATTTAAAGATTCATAAACGTGAATTTATCTGCGTGATTGGCCCATCGGGTTGCGGTAAATCGACCTTTAGCCGAATTGTGGCTGGACTTGACCCTTACAGTAGCGGTGAATTGCTGATCGATGGCCAAGTCATTGAAGGACCAAGCCCTGAGCGTGGCATGGTGTTTCAAGGCTACACGCTTTTTCCATGGAAAACGGTCAAAGAAAATGTGATGTTTGGCCCTTTAATGAAAGGTGCCAGCAATGCCTCGGCTGAATCCAACGCCCGCGAATGGATTGATATTATTGGTCTAGAAAAATACCAAGATCAGTACCCGCATCAGCTGTCTGGCGGAATGAAACAGCGCGTTGCTATTGCCCGCGCATTGGTCAATGAACCAAAAATATTATTGATGGATGAACCGTTTGGCGCGCTTGACCCGCATACCCGTCAAAAAATGCAAAAACATTTAATGGATCTTTGGCAAAACATTGATATCACCATCATTTTTGTGACCCACGATATGGATGAAGCCATTTTATTAGCGGATCGTATTGTGGCGCTCAAAGCCAATCCTGGTGAAATTAAAGAAATAATTGAGGTCGATTTACCCCGTCCTCGTAATCCTGAACTCATGCTGAGTCCTGAATTTAAACAACTGCGCGAACGGGTGGATTTCTTGGTGCATGCGCAGGAAGACGAGCTCGACCCAGCGATGGAAAACCTACCGAAAATTCCGCGTATGACCCAAGTCAGTACGCAAAAATAACTGGATTAATCCCTCTTCATCTTTAGGACGGCCTAAATGATGTACTACAGCGTTGGACGGCCAACATTATAGGAATTGAAGATGAATGAATCTTATGTTTTGCCACTTGTTGATATTTCAAAAATGCAAAGCACGGAATTGTCAGAACGTTTAGAAGTAGCCAAGGCACTAGATCAAGCCTGTAAAGATGTTGGTTTTCTATATTTAAAAGGTGATCAGTTCAATTTTGATTTTGCTACATCACTGATTCAGGTGGCAAAGCGCTATTTCCAACAAGATACCGCCAGTAAAATGCAACACTATATTGGACTGTCGAAAAATCACAGTGGCTATGTGCCGATTGGTGAAGAACAATTTGCAGGCAACAGCTACGACTTAAAAGAAGCCTATGACGTCAATTATGATTATCACGGCGAAACGACAGCATTTCCTTTGCTTGGCCCTACTTTATGGCCAGATGATGCCACATTTAAAAGTACCGTCAGTGATTATTACCGCCATTTACGCAGTATTAGCGAACAAATTTTTCAGGCCTTTGCTTTAGCATTGAATGTCGATGAGCATTTTTTTGAGCGCAAAATTACCCATCCGACCAGCCAACTGCGTCTAATCCATTATCCCTATAACCCTGAAGTGAAAGATGCTGAAGGTATTGGCGCACATACAGACTATGAGTGTTTTACACTGCTCTTGCCGACTGCACCGGGTTTGCAGGTATTAAATAAACAAGGTGAATGGATGGATATTCCTTTGATTGAAAATACTTTGGTGATGAATATTGGCGACATGATGGAAATTTTGTCGAATGGCAAATATTTGGCCACCAAGCACCGTGTTAAAAAAGTCTCTGAAGAGCGTTACTCTTTCCCTCTGTTCTGTGCCTGTAATTACGACACAATTATTGAGCCTGTACATTCTACTGAAGCGCCCAAATATCAGCCCTTAATTGGTGGCGAACATTTATTTAATCAAACCGCGCAAACCTTTAGTTATCTCAAAAAACGTATCGCTTCAGGAGAGCTGAGTCTAAGAAATGCTGTGCCGTTGTCATCGTTTGGTATGGATGAAAATACAGAAGTACAAGGAGCAAGCGCATGAATCTATTTCAAGCTTTAAAACAGCTTCCAGCCAGCCAAGAGTTTTCAGGCCCTATTCCAGACTATTTGTATGGTGCTTTTCGCCGTAAAAGCATTAGTTTTTCGAATGGATTAACGGATGAAAAAACCATTGTGTATTGGTTTCAGTCACGTAGTTTTACCATCGATCTACGTTTAAAAAGCCGTGAAAATACGCCAGTGAATGAGCGTCAAGGATGGATTGGAAATACCCTTTGGAATGCTGAAAAGCAATTATTGTCTTGGGATGTTAAAGCACACTCAAATTATCAAAATCATGTGCAATGGCCAGAACCTGCAAAACTACATGCGATTGGCAACTGTATTTTAGAATTCTCTCCAAGCAATGCCTATGTCGAAGACTGGCGTCAACAAGTGCATGAAGGGCTATTCTTAGGCCTGCGGTTGAAGTCAGCCCTCGATGTAGAAAGTCATCAACCCTTGCAGATGGATGGCGGTTTAATTATTTGTGATAAGCATGTGGCCTTTGCACTGAGTCGTTTACCTGCAGATCAGCAAACAGTTGCCAGCGTCAACATATCATCTGCACCTACTATGTATGAAAAAGTGATTGAAAGCTTTGAAGTATCCATCGCTGTAGATGGTCTGCATAAGTACTATACAACGACTTTCTCTCAGCAAGATCAATCACTTAATTTTGATCATTTTGAATTTATTGATGAAACACATTTAAAGCAAAACCTAATTATTAACGGTCAAGCAATGCAGCTGATATTTGAGGTGGATATTTATGTTCCACATTATGCATTTCAGCATCGCACTGATACCACGACAGAAAGTACAGATTGGTTACGAAATGAAAAACAGCACCTCTTGCACCATGCAATAGAATGTCTATAGGAAATCAATGTCGTTTATATATTTGCTCATTGCAATCATTGCCGAAGTGATTGCTACATCCGCCTTAAAAGCCAGTAATGGCTTTACTGAACTTGTGCCGATTATTTTTACCGTATTGGGATATGCCATTGCGCTCTTTTTTTTAGGTTTGACCTTTAAATCGATTCCTATGGGATTGGCCTACGCCATGTGGTCCGCTGCAGGCATTGTACTGATTTCTTGTGTGGGCTGGATTGTGTTTAAACAAAATTTAGACCTGCCTGCCATGATTGGTTTGGCCTTTATTTTATTGGGTATTGTGATTATTAATGTTTTTTCTAAAAGCACAGAGCTTTGAAATGTCAGTTTTAAAATGAAGTTTTTAAATAATGTCTCTGAAATTTTAAAGACTTAAATTGCTTTAGATAAAAATGCTCTAGCTTGCTGTTGCACACTAGAGCATACGTTTCGAATGAATTAACTGTGATCAGTCGGCTTCTATAAAATGCCTTTCACTAGAAAAAAGCATCCAACAATACATAACAGCACAGCAAAACATTTTTTCAGTACTGCTGGTGAAAGCGCATGCGCAGTTTTCGCGCCATATTTAGCCGTAAAGAAACTCATCACACTAATGCCCAAAAAGGCATAGATATGAATAAAGCCAATGGTATTTGGAACTTCAACTTGCTGTTGCATACCAAAAAACATAAAGCCTAATGCACCAGCAATGGCAATGGGTAAACCGCAAGCCGCAGACGTCCCGACCGCTTTTTGCATCACCACGCCATTTGCCGTTAAATACGGTACCGTAATACTGCCGCCGCCAATCCCGAAGATGGCCGATGCAACGCCGATACCCGAACCTGCTGCAATTTGCTTAGCTGTAGATGGCAGTGTTTTGTTTGGATCGAATGGCTTTTTTGCTCCCATAAACATGGTATAAGCCACCCAAAGTAAAAACACACCGACAATCATTTGCAAATGTAAGCCTGACAGCCAGCCTGCAATCCCAGCACCAGCAAAACAACCAATCGCCATATACGGAGCTAAATTTTTAAATACAGGCCAAATCACAGCACCATTTTTATTGTGCGCCATCAAGGAGCTGATCGATGTCACAACAA
Source organism: Acinetobacter sp. YH12052 (assembly GCF_013419835.1). Classification (NCBI taxonomy): domain Bacteria; kingdom Pseudomonadati; phylum Pseudomonadota; class Gammaproteobacteria; order Moraxellales; family Moraxellaceae; genus Acinetobacter; species Acinetobacter sp. YH12052. The sequence continues at coordinate 122,340 of NZ_VOZI01000002.1, read as the reverse complement.
TCGTAGCCAAAGATGTGCCGAGCGCCAAATGCATAATCACATCGGGACTATAGCCCATTTGGCTAAAAACAATATAGAGCAAAGGCACAATGATAGTACCGCCGCCAACGCCAAACAGCCCCGCAGCAAAACCTGCAAATGCGCCAATAATTAAGAAAGTAATGAGTTCCACGAAATAGATACTTTTAAAGTGATGTATTGAAGAAGTCTGACTGGTTTAAGCCAACTCCACTTGACCCACAGCATGATAAGCGCGGTTGAAATATACCAAGCTTTCCTCCTGCTGACTTTGCTTGATTGCAACCACACGGCACATAAACACACTGTGCGTACCCACTTCTTGAATCTGTTCAATCTGACAGTCAAAACTGACCAAAGCATCTTTTAATATCGGTGAACCTGTTTCTAATACAGTCCAAGAACCCAATTTAAAACGCTCTTCCGAATTGAATTTGCTTGAAGCAAAAGCATTGGAAATTTGCTCATGCTGTACGCCTAAAACATTGACAGAAAGAACTTTATTTTCAAGAAAATGCGCATGAGAACGAGATGATTGATTCATACAAACCAGCAAAGTTGGCGGTGTATCTGTCACACTGCATACTGCTGATGCTGTAAATCCATGCATGCCTGCTTCACCCTCAGTCGTAATCACGTTGACTGCAGTCGTCAATAAAGACATTGCATTTCTAAAATCAGTTGCTTCAATCATCTCTTCAATCTCAATGGTCTATATGGCTTATCTCTTTCTCAGGTTTGGGCAATAACAAATTTAATTTCCTTATCGCCCTTACATGAAATTGAGTCAGCTCGAATTTATGCGGTCAATTCTTGGCGAATAATGGCAGCGCCTGCGCTTAGCGCATTTAGTTTGCCTTGCGCCACTTGGCGAGGTAAAGGTGCCATACCGCAGTTCGTTGAAGGATATAGCTTATCGGCATCTACAAACTGAAGCGCTTTGCGTAATGTATTGGCTACTTCTTCTGCTGTTTCAACCTGATTGGTTGCTACATCAATTGCGCCAACCATCACTTTTTTACCGCGGATGAGTTCAATTAAATCCATGGGTACACGAGAGTTTTGGCATTCAAGTGAGATAATATCCAGCTTCGATTGCTGCAATTTCGGGAATGATTCTTCGTATTGGCGCCATTCATTACCCAAAGTCTGTTTCCAATCGGTATTGGCTTTAATGCCATAACCATAACAAATATGTACAGCAGTTTCGCATTTTAAACCTTCAAGCGCGCGCTCTAAGGTCGCAATACCCCAGTCATTGACTTCATCAAAAAACACGTTAAACGCAGGCTCATCAAATTGAATAATGTCCACGCCTGCCGCTTCAAGCTCTAGCGCTTCTTGATTGAGGATTTTAGCAAATTCCCAAGCTAATTTTTCACGGCTTTTGTAGTGACCATCATACAAAGTATCAATCATCGTCATTGGGCCAGGCAAAGCCCATTTGATCGGCTGATTGGTTTGGCTGCGTAAGAATTTTGCATCATCAACAAACACTGCTTTCTTACGCGATACTTCGCCCACCACAGACGGTACACTTGCATCGTAACGATTACGAATACGCATCGTTTCACGCTTTTCGAAATCCACACCTTCAAGATGTTCAATAAATGTGGTCACAAAATGCTGACGGGTTTGTTCACCATCACTGACAATATCAATGCCTGCATGGATTTGTTCGTGCAAAGATAATTTCAACGCATCACGTTTTGCATCTAATAATTCTTCGCCTTCAAGTTTCCATGCTGACCACAATTTTTCAGGTTCAGCCAGCCAAGATGGTTTAGGTAAGCTGCCAGCAGTTGAAGTTGGGAGTAAAATAGCCATATTCGATCTTCTATCTCTATATTCTAAATTTTGCAAAAGTTAAAAAATCATCAAATACTTATTAAATTCATATTGAAAGTCCCTTCTCCCTATGGGATGAGGAGCATGCTCCGCAAGAGGATGAGGGAGTATTTCATATAAATCCTCTCCCTAACCCTCTCCTTAAAAGGAGAGGGAAATTTCTTTACGAAATAAATATTGATCACAAATTAACTGATGCATGAAACATATTCTTTAAAACAGCTGCTTTAAATCACAAGTGATTTAAAATTAAGCTGCGGCTGCATTTTCAATACTAAAATTAGCCGCCCACTCATTCAGAATGTCTTTATATGGCTGGATAAAGTTCTCTTCTGTCCATTTGCCCTGTTTAACCGCCAACTGACCACGTTCAACACGGTCATACACAATACGAGTTAATGAGTAATCGCCAAAGCTTAAGCTTGGTTGATACACTAAACCTGCTGTCGCATTGGTATTGTAAATTTCAGGACGGTAGATTTTTTGGAAGCTTTCCATGGTGCTGATCGCGCTGATCAGTTCGAAATCTGTATAGTCGCTCAGCAAGTTATTTGCTGAATAGAATGCCAATGGTGCAGTCGCATTTTCAGGTTTGAAGTAACGAACGCTTAAGCCCATTTTTGCGAAATAATCATCGGTACGTGAATAGTCATCATTGGTGTATTCCACACCTAAGATCGGATGCACATTTGCAGTACGGTAATAGGTTTTTGTAGTTGAAACACTTAAGCAAATAACAGGCTGTTTTTTGAATTCAGCTTTGAATACATCTGAATTGATCAAGTGTTGATATAGCTTGCCATGTAAATCACCAAAATCTTCAGGCTTTTCATTGAACTTACAACCTAGTGCAGGCAATACCACGCTGAAGTCATAGTCACGCACATACGATGAAAAACTGTTTCCGATCATGCCTTCAATGCGTTCATTGGTTTTATGGTCAATAATGGTGCTTTTTAATGTTTCAATAAACGGGAAAGTTTGCCCATTGCCTTTAACATCGAGCTCTGCAGAAATGATGTCAATTTCAAGTGAATAACGATCCGCATTTGGGTTGTCACAGCTGGCCAAAGTATTGAAGCGGTTATTAATCATTGCCAATGTACGGCGTAAGTTTTCTTCACGGTGCTCACCGCGCGCCAAATTGGCAAAGTTCGTTGTTAGACGTGTATTGTCTGCTGGTTTATAGTTTTCATCAAAGCGGATACGTTTGATTGAACATGCAAATTTATTACTCATGGAGATTCACTACCCTAAAATTAAAATAATCAAAATTTCTGTATGGAGTAATTTATACGTGAATCTTAAGATGAATAAAAATGATTTAACCTCAATACAAAGTGAGTGAAATTCATGTTTGGTAATTTTATAAGATGAATTTATTTCAATTTAGCTCAATGAGCGCACTTTAAAACTGATCACCCCAAAGAATAATATTCAATTAATTATTGTATAAACAATATCTTATGATTTTATTGTTTGCGTATTCATATCAGAATTTTGCTGATTTTTTGATGTAAAAATGAAACTCATCAATTAGAATGTCTACTTTTAGAATATGATTATTTATTAACCTAAGTGAATTAAACTCAGCTTAAACTGAAAAAAGATCAAATGATTAACTGATTTTGTGATTTCTTATATGTAGATACAAATATCTAAATTTCTCATTTAGATACTTGCCCTATCTTTGTTAGCAGCTATGCAATCACTTTAAAAAATGAAAGATTTATGCGCCACAATTCCTGTCATCGCACCATCACCTACAGATAATGCAACTGAACCGCCAGAACGGGTCACATCACCGCAAGCATAGATCCCTTTAACATTTGTTTCCTTGGCTGGCGAAGTTTTAATGGCCTCGCCATATTCATTGCAGTCAATCTCTAAACCTAAATGATGAATCCAATCTGCTTGCAAACGAGTCACAGTTGAAACAAACAAACCGTCAAGCACTGTTTTTTCACCATCATTAAAAATTACCTCACAAAGCCCTTCGATACGTGAAATTTTGCGCGTTTCAATCTGAATTTGACGTTTTGAAAGCTTCGCTAATAGCTCATCATCCAATTGATCTGCACTAATGGCATCATTTAAAAACAGCGTTGTATTACCCCAATCTGGTAGCATCAATGCCATATGTAACGAATGCATACCCGATACCAGCATGCCGACTTCACCTAAATTTAGTTCATAACCATCACAATATGGACAGTGATAAACAGATTTCCCCCAACGTTCGGCCAAACCATCAACTTGAGGCAATTCGTCACGTACGCCAGTCGCAATAATCATTTTTTCAGCTTGAATGTGCTGATCACCTGCGATAACTGAATATTTTCCATCAACCGCTTTTACATCTGTAACAGTTTCAGCAAGCCATGAAATCGTTGAATACTTTTCTAATTGTGCTTTAGCGTCTTCTGCAATAGCACTTGGGGAACGGCCATCTTGGGTTAAAAAATTATGTGAATGTTCGGCAAAACGATTACTGCGTTGCCCTGCATCAATAATTAAAATACGGCGACGTGCACGTGCTAAAGGTAAAGCCGCAGAAAGCCCTGCATGACTACCGCCAATAATCACAACTTCATAATTCATGTTCATAACGCCCTATATGTAACTTTTAAAGTTACTATATCATTTAATATGCGTATAAGAAACTTTTAATGTTACAATCTATAAATTCCCCCAATAATCTATTTCCTCATGCGTAAAGACAGTAAACTTTCACGAATGCTACATGTCCTGTTGCATATGGCACGTGAAAATAAACCTTTCACTTCAGATCAGATTGCCGAAATGCTGGAAACAAACCCTGTTGTGGTGCGTAGAACCATGTCTGGCTTAAAAAAACATGGATTTGTTGATTCTGAGAAAGGCCCTGGTGGCGGTTGGAGTTTGATTAAACCTCTGCATGACATTTCGCTGTATGACATTTACCTTGCTGTCGGTGAACCTTCAATTTTTGCGATAGGCAATGAACATTCAGCACCAGATTGCTTGGTAGAACTGGTGGTCAATCGGGCGCTTGATCATGCCTTTTTTGAAGCGCAAGAAGTGCTGATTAAAAACCTGAAAGCAACTCAATTAGACCAATTGGCACATGATTTTCAAATTGAATGGAATCAGCAAATGAACGTGAAATAAAATAAATAGATCTACAAATTTGTTTCAATTTTAAGTCACTGTACTGAATCTGACTCAGCTCAAACTTAGAAAAAATCAGCATATTCGAGCTTTGACATGTCCATGAATCGCTAAAATATAAAGTTTATATTTATAGCTTATGATTATGTCTAACAAACTTGACCGTCAGAAACTGACGCTCCCAACAGGTCATGACAAGCTTTTATTGCATTCTTGCTGTGCGCCCTGTTCTGGCGAAGTCATGGAAACTTTAATTGAATCTGGTATTGATTTTTCGATCTTTTTTTACAATCCAAATATTCATCCAGTCAAAGAATATGAAATCCGTAAAGAGGAAAATATCCGCTTTGCAGAAAAACACAATATTCCGTTTATCGACTGTGATTACGACACAGACAACTGGTTTGAACGTGCCAAAGTCATGGAAAATGAGCCTGAAAAGGGTATCCGCTGTACCATGTGTTTTGATATGCGCTTTGAACGTACAGCATTATATGCGGCAGAACATGGCTTTAGCTTAATCAGCAGTTCACTGGGAATTTCACGCTGGAAAAATATGCAGCAGATTAATGACTGCGGGCATCGTTCGGCTTCACATTATGACGGAATTACCTATTGGGACTATAACTGGCGTAAAAATGGCGGCGCTGTGCGTATGCTGGAAATCAGTAAAAAAGAAGAATTTTATCAGCAGGAATACTGCGGCTGTGTCTATTCACTGCGCGATACCAACCGCTGGCGCATGAGCCAAGGCCGTGACCGAATCAAATTAGGGGTGAAGTTTTATTCCAATGCGATGGATGAAGAAGCTTAAGTTCTACTCTTCGTTATTTTTCACTGATATTAATTTGATGTTGTTAAGCCCTGAAGTATTTACACCATTCAGGGCTTTTTTTTAGCTATATTTCAACTTATTTCAGTTCTTCAACCAAAGCTGGATATATTGATCCATCCACATCCATTTCAGTTTTATAAATGCCATTGCCAACATTAAATTTATTCACGTGGTAACTAGAACCATAAATCGAGTCAAAACCAGTTCCTTTTTTAAAGACTTGTTTATTGGTAGCTAAATCCAGTAAATGTGTCCCTCCAATAAACTGTTCATATTGTGCAGGATCAACGCCAACACGGGTCGACATGATTTTCACTGCATCGGCATGCGTTGCAGGGTCGTTGATGTATTTAACCGTTTTATCCCAAACTTGAATGATTTTTTTCCATTCTTCTTTGTTGGCAGATAAATGCGTCATGTTGACGGTTAATGTGTCGTAAATCAGACCGGGTTTATCTTTCGATGTATAAATGATTTTAGAACCTGCTACCGCTTTCAAAGCTTGATTTGCGACCGGTTGCCACACGGCAATCGCTGCAATATCAGGACTTGCAAATACTTGTGGCAGCTCATTGGTCATGGTGTTGACCAACTTCACTTCAGAAGCTTGAATTTTTGCATCATCCAAAGCCGTCGCTAAAAGCAAATGATCAACCAAGCCTTTTTCAGTTGCGACACTTTTTCCTTTTAAATCGGCAAGGCTATTGACGCCATCTTTCGCGATGATGACATCATTACCCGCAGAATAGTCCGTCGCCATAATCATGACGCCTTTTGTGCCTCCAGAACCCGTAACTAAGTTGTCGCCGTTGGTGACCAAAACAGCATCCAACTGATTTGCTGCAAATGCAGATAGTGAGGCTGAATAATCAAACCATTTAAAGTCTACATTGACACCGGCTTCTTTCAACCAGCCTTTTTCAATAGCAACTTGCCAAGCGACAAAACCAGGCCAGTCGCTATATCCGATCGTGATGGCTTTTGTATTGACTGTGCCTTCTGCTTGCGCGTTTGGTTCAGGTGTTTTGGCCGTATTGTCACAGCCACCTAGTAAGATAGCGGTCACAACGGATGCAGATAAGCAGGCTTTTTTGATCATAGTGCGATTTCTCCGATGGCATTACAGTTAAATTTGGTATTGGTGTTCAAAAACGATGATGTATTCGGATTGCTGACAGATTGAGCATGGTGTTTTGTACGATTTGGTCTATGGTTGGCTGCATTAGTATGTGCTTGCTGTTGGTCTGTCACTTGGTCTTTAAACTGACCTTGTGATCGATATAATTGGCCCATTTTAAAACTCCTTAATTCTTTGCATTTTGCGGAATTGGCGGCATCACAGCGTCCATCAACTCCAAATGTCCTTTAATCACACCCTTAAGTGCTGAAAAATGCTGACTGATAACTTTGAGCTCTGAACTGACGCCTTGCAGAATCATGACTTCTAAAATTTTGTGGTCATCGAGTTGAATATGCAGCGAGCTCACTACTTGTTCTAAAAACTGCTGCTGTAAATCTAAAAGCTGAATACGTAGCGCCGTACTACTTGCGTCATAAAGTAAGGTAAATGTGCCAACCATCACTTCGTTGCGCTGCTCCTGATCGGCAATCAGATGCTTATTGATCATGTCTACAATGGCCTGAGAACGGCTTTCATAATGCTGATCGACAATTTTTTGATCCAAAGCATCGACTGTTTTTTCAGGCACTGTAATACTGATACGCGCCAGCTTTTGTTTAGGCACTGTTTTTCCTTATTTTTTTTGCTGAATATAGAAACCCGCGCGGGCGCTCAGTAGCTCAATAAAAAACTGCTTTAATTGATGCAGAAATGTTGCTGATTGATGGCGGTTCATATGCATCTCCTGTTTGAGTAATACAAAATATTTATTTCGTAATATCGATAGAAATGCAGAAACTGTGCCAAGTGAGGAATATGAAAAATGGTCGATTTTTTGGGCTTTTAACTTTCATTTAGATTTTATTGTTCATAAATTGTGCAATAAATGCACTCCTACCGCCCCATTTGCACTATTGCTGCGATGTATCTTTTGATGAAGGACTATTTTTTAATAGCGTTGTTCTTAAGCAAGAGCATTGACCGACCAGCAACAAACTCGAAGTGCAATTTATTTCATCAACATTGAACATCATTTATACTGATTGATCATTCTATTCATCACTCAACGCCTATGAAATATTTCAGCTGCGCGGTATGTTCTAACCAAATCTTTTTTGCCAATTCACACTGTGTCAATTGTCAGACTGCGCTGGGTTATATTGCCTCTGAAAAGCAAATGGGCTGTTTTGAAAAGCACAGCAGTACGTTATGGCTTGCGTTAAATCCTGAAATAAAGGGAAAACGCTTTAAACCTTGTCATAATTATCAGCATCATCAGGTATGTAATTGGATGGTACCTGCCGACAGTGAAGAAATTTATTGTGAATCTTGCCTACTGACGCATACCATTCCCAACTTAGATAACCCAGACCATATTGTGTACTGGGCACGATTGGAACATGCCAAACGGCGTTTTTTATATTTAATGCAGCAACTGAATACCATGCCGCGTCCTAAACGCAGTCAAGATGACCGTTTTGGCCTGCGTTTTGACTTTCTCATGCCAACAGAAAATACACCGGTTATGACCGGTCATGCCAATGGCATTATTACCTTGAATGCCAGTGAAGCAGATGTGATTTACCGCGAAACAACGCGTATAAAAATGGGTGAAAACTACCGTACACTTCTAGGTCATTTTAGACATGAAAGCGGTCATTATTATTTTGATTTGATCAAACATTTACACCCTGAACTGATTGAGGAATTTCAAGAACTGTTTGGTGATGAACGACAAGATTATAGTGAAGCTTTGAAACGTCATTATAATGACGGTGCTCCGCAAAATTGGGCGGATTACTATGTTAGTTCCTATGCCAGTACACATCCTTGGGAAGATTGGGCGGAAACATGGGCGCATTATTTGCACATGATGGACACTCTTGAAACCGCCTACTATGCAGGATTAGTGGTCAAAACCAATAAGTCAGATTTGAATAATTTAGAACTGAAAGAGAACCCGATTGGCGCTCAGGATTTTGACCTATTGCTGCAACACTGGATGACCTTGACCTTTAATTTAAATGCGTTGAACCGCAGCATGGGCTTAGATGATGCTTATCCATTTACGTTGTCGAATCCGGTATTGGATAAACTTAGATTCATTCATCATAAATTGCTCAATATGACCTTAAAAAATCAGCAGCACAATTAGATTAAATTTAACACGTGACAGTGTTTGAATCTCAAATCAACTTTTCGGTATCACAGCATTCGAACATTAGCTTAGTTTGAAAGGATACATACGTAGTAATTTTCTAGGATTGAGCGCTGTAACACCTGCCCTATTTTTACTATTTTATAAAGGTTAAAATAACAAAAAATAGATGCCTGTGACCTTTCCAATGATGCCTTTCACGCATTTACCCGCTCGTTTTATGTGTATCATCAGCCTGAGTTTGCTTAGTGGATGCCAATTGGTCAAATTACAAGAAAATCAACTCAGTGCGTCACTAAATAATAAAACAGATAGCATATTAACCCATCAGAAGCTCAGTACATTTAGCCATCAAATCCTGTTAATGGTGAATGAAAGCGACCAATCTTGTTTAAATGCGCTTGAAAGCTGTATTCACAAAATGCGTAATAATGAAACTTTAGATATTGCTCAAGTCTATGCAGCAGCAAGTGAGCTGTACATAGCACGTGCTTTAAGCGCCGAACAAAATCCACAATGCAAAAAAAGCTTAAAACAACACAGCGGAAAATTAGCTTCAAGCAAAATTAAAATGTGTATGGATCAGCAGCTTGCAGACTTTGATTTCAGTCTGCGTTACAGCTATGTCTATCTATTTAAATCCGCTCAAGCCCCTGAAGAGCGCTTATTTGATTTGCGTCAGGGACAAGTCCGTACCTTTTATAATGTGGCTTTATCACGTCTGATAACCTCATCATTCACCCGTTTTGACTATCAGAAAATGCCTGAAAGTTTAATGTTGGGATCATCGCTTTATCATTTTAACTATGAACATTATCCTGAAATCAAAAATGCGGACATTGATAAATTACTGTCGAGCTATAATTTTAATTTTTCAGGCTTAAAAACTATTAACCGTCAGGAAGGCATAGGCTCTGAATTTGTCTTAGTCAAAAAAGCCACGGATCTGTCTGCTGCGCAGCCTTTTATATTAGATCCTGAACAATATTATTCAAATAAACCCAACCCCAATATCCATACAGCACGCTATTTATCTGTCAGTGCAATCGCAGAGCCTGCCAAGACTAATAGCAGCATTAGTGAAATTTTGTCACCGCAATCAGAGTTTAAGGTTGAATTATTTAATCCCTATCAATTTAAAAAGGCAAAAATTGAATCTCAGTCCTACACGCTAACGGCCAATTATTCTGTGCCTTATGGACTTTGGTTAGCCGAAAATAAATTAGGACAATCTGGCTATTGGACACTTCTGAATAAGGAAGAACATTTGCGCATGCCACATGTGTTTATGTTAGAGCCATATCAACCCAATAAAAAAATTATTGTTATGGTTCATGGCCTTGCCAGCAGTCCTGAAACTTGGATCGGCCTGACCAATAACATTATGGGTGATCAAAAACTACGTGATCATTACCAAGTTTGGCAAGTGTTTTACTCAACCAATATGCCAATATTTGAGAGTCGTTTTCAAATCAATGCTTTACTCAAACAGGCATTTGCAACTGTTCAGCCCAATACGCCTTCGGCTCAGGATGCTGTCATTATCGGACATAGTATGGGCGGCATCATCAGTCGTTTATTGGTTAGCGATGCAGATATTTCCGCTCAAGCTATTCCACTCATGAACTATGAACAAAACACTCAGTTACAACGTCATCCAATTATCCGCGATCGTTTTGTCTTTAAAGCCTTGAAGCCATTTAGCCGTGCAGTTTTCATTGCCGCACCGCATCATGGTACTGACTATGCAGACCGCTGGTTTACCAATTTGGCGAAAAAAATCGTGGTATTGCCTTTAAGTTTTTTAAATGATGTCAATGTTGAAATTCCGAATGCAAAAAATTCAACTATGGGCCTGATTAAGTCTGGACCTGCAGATTTAAGTCAACAATCACGTTTTATGCTGTTGACTGCTGACATCATGCCAAATAAAGATATTCCTTATCATTCTATTATGGGAAATCAGACGCAAAGTACTGAACCGAGCAAAATGTCGGATGGCATTGTTCCCTATACAAGTTCTCATTTAGATGGTGCGGTGTCTGAAAAAATATTCAATGGTGGACATTCCATCCATGAGTCTGCAGATACCATTTTAGAATTGCGACGCATTTTGAGAGTGCATATGGACAATGAAGCGTTGAATCAATAACGATAAAATTGCTTTATGTATTTATAAATTATCTTTTAAAAGCAGTGTTTTATTGCTAAATTAGCTCCTATATTTGGGGGCTATATGACAGAAAAATTATATTATTGGGCAGAAAATTTAGAAGGCTATAATTCCGATATTGACAACGATTTTCCTTATTCAATTGAGATAAAAAGGCTCAATTTTTTTTATTGGTAAAAACAATGCCGGTAAAAGCCGTTTCTTAAGAAACTTGTTCATAAATAGTACACATACGATACCAGACTTTTCTTTTCCTAATTTATCTAATTATTTTACTGAATTAAAATCCATCATTGAATCAAGTCAAGGTACTATTTGGCTTGGGGCGATGAGCTCAGGCGAAAATCGAACTACACTATTTAAATTGATAAATGATGCCATAGACTGTCCTATTTTTCCTAGAAATAGATATAAAGAGAATTATCAGCGTACAATAGATCAATTAAGTAAAGTGAGAATTGAATATACACAAGAATTTACATATAAAGTTTCTGAAATTCAGAAATATGTTAATGATTTTGAAAATAATATAGTTTATGAAAAATCAAAATCTTATATCCCTATCCTACGCGGTATGCGTCCTGTCACAGAACAAGAGAATACACAGCCTTATATTAAACGAGCCCAAAAAGATTATTTTTCAGATACGAATAAATTTAACTCTAATAATATTATTACTGGTGAATGCTTATACAATGAACTTAAAATTCATCTTTTAGGTGAACCTGAACAACGTGAACTAATTAAAGATTATGAAGAAAAATTAAGTCAATATTTTTTTGATAATGAGACTGTTTCACTTATCCCTAAGCATGATCAAGATGTTGTAAATATTAAAATTGGTAACGATCAACAATTCCCTATTTCACAGTTGGGTGATGGCTTACAACAAGCGATAATCTTAACTTATGAAGCTTATATAAAAAGTAAAGACAAAGAAGGCAAACCAGAAACGCATGCCTTTTTCATAGAAGAACCAGAACTGCACATGCATGCAGGTATGGTTCGTCAATTGATGAACTTTTATCTTAATGAAACACCGCATTATTATTTTTTACTACTCACTCCAACCATTTACTAGATATGGCAGATGAATCTGACCAAGTCATGATTCAAAAGTTCGTAAAGCAACCTAAAGAAGAAGATCCTACGAAATTTGATTTTAAAATTTACCGTTGTGACAGAGATCGAGACTTACTTGCTTCATTAGGCGTACGTCCATCTTCTGTCTATTTAGCAAATTGCACCATTTGGGTAGAGGGCATTACAGATCGGCTTTATATCACTAAATATATGGAAAAATATTTAGCTGAACTAGAGTCAGCTGATATGGAGCTTTATAAAAAATACCGTAGATTTATGCCGAACTATCACTATACGTTTGTGGAATATGCAGGCAGCAATTTATCTCATTGGTCTTTTGATGATGATTATCCTAAAACACGGGAAGAAAGAATCGAATTTTTAAAGCAAGACCGTGGTCAAAGTGCAACTGCTGTTGCAAGTGACATGCTATTAATTGCTGATGGGGACATACAAAAAAATTCTGAAAAAATTAAGTTATTAAGAAAGGAATTAAATAAAGAAAATTTAATTATTTTGGACTGTAAAGAAACTGAAAATACTTTACCTAAAGATTCAATTCTTCGAGTTGCAAAAGCAAAGTTTCCTCGACTTCAAAATGTAAAACAGAGTTATGATATTTCTTTAATAGACGGTATTACAGAAGATAATTATTTCGATAATAACCTATACGGCATTGGTCGATTGCTTGATGAAAAAATCAAAAAATCTACCTCACCTACAAAGTCAGCTTTTGCAGATGGCCCTGGCGTAGGTACAATTAAAGATAAATTAAAATTCTGCCGAGAGATTATTAAAGATTTTGATGCAAACTCTGATTGGAAATTAACGCCTAAAGCTAGAGAATTATGTAAGAAAATTTTTAAGCATATCGAAAATTGTAATTCTTGAAAATAGACCGCTTAAGCGGTCTTTTTTTAATTAAACATTAAATCCAATATGCTTACCTGTAGGTAATTCGACATCAATACGAAGTTTTCCCCCCATTGCTTCTACATATTTTTTCATGGTTGATATTTTTAAATCATTACCACGGTTTTCGATTGCAGAAAGCGAAGGCTGTTTAATCCCTAAAGTTTCTGCTAATTCTTTTTGAGAAATTTCCAACTCTTCACGAATCATGTGAAGATGCTGTTCAAGCATCAGTTCTTCTGCCATTTGCTGAATACGAGCTTGGCTTTCAGCAGAGCGAGCTGCCAATAACTCTTGTAAACTTTTTGCCATGTTAGGAATCTCCTAAACTCTTTAAATGCAAAGTGTATTGCTCATCTGCAATTGCCAGCATTTCTGTATAAAAACGCTTTTTACCGCTTTTATCACCAATGCATAACACAATCGCTTGTCTTAATGGATCAAAAGCAAAGAAAGCTCGAATTGGTTTGCCACGGTGTTGCACACGAAGTTCTTTCATATTGGGATATTTAGAATCATATACAGTGTCCACCAAAGGTCGACCTAAGCTTGGTCCTTGTGATTGCAACACAACTAAAGCTGCCAAGACCTTTTCTTGTGTCGAATCGTCTTGCTGAGCAAGCCATTCATTAAATACATCTGTGGTCAATACTGTCCACATAGCACAACCAAAATATAGACTATAAGCTATATCATAATTTAATCGAGTAAACACTGCAAATAAAAAACCGCCCTCACGGACGGTCTTAAAATTGCCTCCTTTTTTAAAGGAGGGTTAGTGAGGATTTTTTATGCCACAGGCGACAACGTAAACAAAACTTGCCCTGTTTTCACTGTTTGCCCTTTTTCAATGGTAATTTCAGAAACCTTCATCCGCTCAGGCGCAATAATTGGAATCTCAATCTTCATCGCTTCAATCACCGCAAGCGTTGCACCTTCTTCAACAATATCACCTGACTTGCATTCAATTTTCCAAATACTTCCCGACATGTGTGATTCCACAGCACAACCACCTTCTGGAATTTGAACATCACTATCATCAGTTACAGCATCTAAGCTTTCAGAAACATACTCTGCAAGCCCAGCTTCATGCCAACGACGACGTTCTTCATCAAAATTGGCTTGTTGGACGGATTTAAATGCTGAGATTGATTCTGCATTTTCAGTCAAGAAGTTATTGTATTCTTTTAGGTTTAAAACACCTTCTTCCACACGTAATTTTAAACGTCCTGCTTTAAAGTCCTCACGCATTTGCATAAGCTCGGACTCAGAGACTTCATAAAACTTAATTTGGTCAAAGAAGCGTAATAACCACGGCATACCTTGCTCAAAGTCAGGGTTTTTACGGTAACGAGACCACATTTGCGTAGTACGACCGACGAACTGATAGCCACCCGGACCTTCCATACCGTACACGCACATATACGCACCGCCAATACCGACAGCATTTTCAGGCGTCCATGTCCGTGCAGGGTTGTATTTCGTTGTCACTAAACGCTGGCGAGGATCAAGTGGTGTTGCCACAGGTGCACCTAAATACACATCGCCCAAACCCATGACCAAATAACTCGCGTCATAAACCACATCTTTGACCGCTTGTTTGTCTTTTAAACCATTAATACGACGGATAAACTCAATATTGTCAGGACACCATGGCGCATCTGGACGTACGGTTTGCATATAGCGCTCTGTTGCTAGCTGGGTTTGTGAATCCTCCCAAGCAAGTGGTAAATACACAGTCCGTGACGGTACTTGCATTTGGGTCACATCAGGCAGTTCAGCTTCAGCGACTTGTAATAAACGCAGTAAATCAATTTGATCAAGCTTGATCGAATCAAAATGGATTTGTAGCGAACGAATCCCCGGTGTCAGGTCAATAATCCCTGTGATATTTTGCTTTTGAACCCATTGCATGAGTGCATGAATACGGAAACGTAAGTTTAAATCTAAAACCAATTCACCATATTCCACCAACATGTAGTTGTTGCCCGCAGGACGATACACCACATCCGGCAAGCCATTCTGACCTTTTAAAGTATCAAACACCGCATTTTTTAAGGTGAAAAGTTCAGGATAAAATGACTCATCAAATGCCACAACCTGCGTATCATTTGCTTCTAATTGTGCATGATATTTTTCATTTAAAAGTTTCGCTTGATGATAACTCACAGGTATAAATCTGACTTTGTCTCCTGCTTTCAATTGACCGAGTTTCCAAAGTTCAGAATTAATCACCACTGCAGGACAAACAAAGCCTCCTAAACTTGGACCATCTGGACCGAGAATAATCGGCATATCGCCCGTGAAATCAATCGCACCAATCGCGTATGCATTGTCATGAATATTTGATGGATGCAAACCGGCTTCACCGCCATCCTCACGTGCCCATTCAGGTTTTGGACCAATCAAACGAATACCTGTACGGCTTGAGTTAAAGTGAATCTCAAAAGTATTGGCAAAGAAGGTATCAATGTCTTTTTTAGTAAAGAAGTCTGGTGCACCATGCGGGCCGTACATCACCGCAATTTCCCATTCATGGCTAAACGTTGGCACTTGTTCAGGGGCAAGCGTTTTCACTTCATCAGAGCTAAATCCCGTGATTGGTAACATATCACCAATCAGTAAGTTACGCCCTGCATGACCACCAAACTGACCCAAGGTGAAGGTTGCTTGTGAGCCGAGATATTCAGGTACATTTAAACCGCCTTTAATACCAATATAGGTACGGCAACCTGTCGCAATTTTGCCACATTTGAGCACCTGACCTTTACGCACATTCACGTTCTGCCACATCGGAACTTGAGCGCCATCTAGTGTTGATGGCATATCGCCCCCGGCAAGCACGATTTGGCTGTCACAATGGAATTTTAAAGTCGGACCTTGTAGCGTACATTCTAAGCCTGCAGTGTTATAGGCATTACCAAGTAACTGGTTTGCGACATTCAGTGATAGTGGATCAATGGCACCTGATGGTGGCACACCGACATCCCAGTACCCCAAACGACCTGTCACATCTTGCACAGAAGTTTGAATGCCTGATTGCAACACTTCAATTTTTTGAGTTTTCCACTCGAATGTATTTAAGAAACGTGTGGTTTGCGTACCGGCTTTAAATACATCGCAGTCGATAATATTTTGTAGATATTCAAGATTGGTTTCGATGCCTGCAACCGATGTTTTGGCAAGTGTTTCGGTCATGGCTTGAATTGCTGAATCGCGGTCATCTGCCGTGACAATGATTTTGGCAATCATCGGGTCATAGAATGACGATACATTTGAACCCGTTTCCACCCACGTTTCATTACGCGCATTGGCATCAAATTCAACGTGCGTTAAAAGCCCTGCACTAGGTTGGAAGTTTTTGATTGGGTCTTCGGCATATAAACGCACTTGAATCGAATGACCTTTCGATTCAAGTTGTTCTGTTGGTGTAATCCAATCACCACTGCCTAAAGTCACCATCCATTCCACAAGATCGACACCAAACACTTGCTCTGTCACGCCATGTTCAACTTGCAGACGGGTATTCACTTCTAAGAAATAGAATTCCTGTGTGTCGGTATCCATCACAAACTCAACTGTACCTGCCGAACGGTAATTTACCGACTGCATCAGCCCAATCGCAATCGATTGAATATAAGCACGTTGCTCATCATTGATATGTGGTGCTGGGGTTTCTTCCACAACTTTTTGATTACGGCGCTGTACCGAACAATCGCGCTCGCCAAGTGCCAAGACTAAGCCTTTGCCATCACCAAAAATTTGCACTTCGATATGACGTGCATTTTGTACAAATTTCTCAAGGTACAAACCCGCATCTTTAAAGTTGGCTTGGGCAAGATATGAAACCGTAGAATAAGCATCTTTCAACTCTTCTTCATTCCACACCAAACGCATACCAATACCGCCACCGCCTGCGGTACTTTTCAGCATCACAGGATAACCAATACGTTTAGCTTCCGTTAAGGCTTCGGCTTCATCTGCCAAAAGCTGACTGCCCGGAAGAAGTGGTACATTGGCTTGAATTGCAAGTTCACGTGCAATATGTTTTAAGCCAAATGATTTCATTTGTGCCGAATTTGGCCCTAAAAATACAATGCCTTGCGCTTCACACAGATCACAAAATTCTGCATTTTCAGACAAGAAGCCATAGCCGGGATGAATCGCTTCTGCACCTGTTTGCTTTGCAACTTCTAAAATTTTATCGACATTTAAATAGCTTTGGCTGGCAGGACTATCACCAATAAATACCGCTTCATCAGCTAAGGTCACATGCAAAGAATCACGATCTGCTTCTGAATACACTGCAACGGACTGAATGCCTAATTTTTTCAGTGTACGGATCACACGGCAAGCGATTGCACCACGGTTGGCAATGAGGACTTTATTGAACATGGTATTACTCCTCGCCTTCACGAATGATCAATTGAATTTTTGTTGGGTTATAGGCATTACATGGGTTATTCAGTTGTGGGCAGTTTGAGATCAATACGACCAAATCCATTTCGGCTTTAATCTCTACATATTTTCCCGGTGCAGAAATACCGTCATCAAATTTCAAATGTCCCTCAGCGGTCACAGGCACATTCATAAAGAAGTTAATATTTGGGCCGATATGGCGCACGTTTAAGCCATGTTTTTTTGCAATCGGATGTTGTGACAACGCAATCATGAAATTATTACGGCAACTGTGCATTGGAAATTTGTCATGTGCATAGCGAACAGTGTTGCTTTCACATGAACATGCACCGCCTAAGGTGTCATGACGGCCACAATTATCGTCATGGATGGTAGCAATTTTTTTGCCAAAGTTAGTGTATAGCGCCGTGCCTTTTTCTAAATAAATCTGTTGGTTAATCGCTAAAGTATCCGTCGCGCTATAACGCTCTTCAGGGTTTTGGCTAGAGATAAATAGCGTATCCACCGCTTGATTGCCTTCGAGGTCAACGATACGGAAATATTGCCCTTTTTTGACTTCGCACATCCAAGCTTCGCCGGCAGGACATACTTCGCTTAACACTGATTTTTCAAAATTTTGTGTTGGATTTACTAATGCAGTCATGATCATTCCCCTCAAGCCGTTAAAGCGTAATAGCGTTTATTATTTTGAAAAGCACGTTGATTTTGCGGGCAAGAATCACGGCAAACATCGGTGTCTGCCAAAGGCAACGCCTTAAATAAACTTAGTTGTACATCAGCAGGGTTATATTCTTCTGCTTGAGATAATCCATGTGGTGCACTAGATAAAAAGACCAAACAATCCATTTCAAAGCGCAGTTCAATGACTTGATTTGTATTGTCCGATGCAACATAACTTAAGTTGCCATTGTCATCAGGTTGAACTTTAGAGAATAAATTTAAGGTACTGCTGAGGTCAGTTGCAGATAAGCCAAACTTGGTCATTTCAAGCAATAAGCTATCTTTGCCATTACGGTACATATCATTACGGGCATCTTGGAAAGTTTTTGAACCAAATTGTTGTTCGATTTGTTGTGCGGTACTTGGTGCACAAAAAGCATCATTCCAAGCATGATCATCTTTCACAATCGAGATCATGGCACGGCCTAAATCCGATGCCAAAATATGACCCGTACTTAAATATGCCGTGTGCTGCCCTTTAAGACTATCTGGCATGTTGTAGCGTTCAAGCTTATCTTCACTATTTACACAGTACAGTGCCACATTGGCATTTTGCCCTAGCGATTTAAGCTGTAATACTACCCCACGCTGAATACGCGCTGACCAGTGGTGTCCACCCGGTAAAAGTTCAGTCCATAGTGCTTTATCGTCATGATAATGTATTGTGCTCATTGCAGCCTCTGCCTAATTCTTAACTGTTTACCTCCCGGGCTTTTATCCCTCCGTGCAGCTTTGCTTTGAATTAAAACGAAGCCGTGAACTCTCGGTCGCGGTCATACATGAAGATGTATCGGAACCCTAGATCACTTTATGATGTATGTAGAAATGCAAAGGCTGTGCCAATTTAGTATTACCAATTTATATAAACGTAATACTGCTATTTATTAGACTTTTTTATAGTATTGAGCTATAGCATGACCAAATCGGGTGCAGCCCATGCACAAAATTGCTGCAAAAATTGCAAAAAAAAAAGCCCAAAATCATTTTTGGGCTTTATGTAATGCATAAAAATTATTTTACCAATATCTCATGGAACATATGACGTAGCCATTGATGGCTGGTTTTATGATGGCAAGACATATGCCAATATTGCTTCACGCCATAGGTTGGAAATGCAATCGGTGCGTCAAATATTTTTAAGTTGCCGCGCGAAAGCAATACTTCACTCAAGTAATACGGCACAGTAGCAATCGCATCAGTGTCTTGCACGACTAAGCCTACACCTAAATAACTAGGTAAACGCATCAAAATATCACGTTTTAAATCAAGGTTAAGCAGCTCATTTTCAATATGGTAGTGCCCCATCCCTGCATCAATATCAATGTGCGACTCTGATAAATATTGCTCAGTTGTAATGGTGTCACCCTTTAATCGTGGATGATCTTTAGCTGCAATCACCACATAATATTGCTCAAACAGTTTTTGCTGATAAAAGCCGCTTTCCAAATGCGGTAAAAAACCCAGTGCCAAATCAATTTCACCATTCGCCATTTGATAACTGGTTTCAGTGGTAATCGGTCGTACATTTAGACGTATTTGTGGCGCGTGTTTTTTTAGATATTGGCTGATTTTAGGCAATAAAACCAAATGAGAAACATCGGTCATGGCTAGAGTAAATTGTTGATCTGAAATGGCTTGATCAAAATTAATCGTAAAATTATTAATGGCTTCGACTTTACTCAAGGCTTCGCTGACTAAAGGAAATAATTGACGCGATAACTCCGTAGGCACCATTTCATTGCCGATACGTAAAAATAAGGGATCGTTATAATGCTGTCGTATTTTATTTAAAATATTACTGACTGTAGGCTGGCTCATTTGCAAGTGTTCAGCAGCTTGCGATACATTTTTGTACTTATAAACATGAAAAAAAATGCTAAGAAGTTTACAGTCCAATTCAAACACGAAAAATTTAGTCCCTAATTAAATATTGCAAGTTATGCTGTGCATCATCTGCTGAATTATACAAAAAGCCAATAACGAAATATTACTTTTATTGCAGATGAAACGCCAGTTTAGCCTGCTCAGTTGCATTTGGCTTTTCAACACTCCAATCAGTCCGCATAATAGACCCAGCACGAATTTGGATATCAACATGCTTCAAGGAAAAAAACTGGTTTGTTTTGATTTAGATGGCACACTTATCGACTCTGTTGGCGTGTGGAATCAGGTCGACGCAGATTTGATTCAACAGTTAACTGGACAAACCATCCAACTGGGTTTAATTCAACGTGAACGTGACATTCAGCTGCAATTATTTAAAAACACACCAGACCCTTACTTAATGTATTGTAACTATCTAAAAGATACTTATAAGATTGAACAACACACAGCAGATCAAATCAAACAGCAACGATATGCCATTTCACAGCATTTTTTAGAACATATCATCTTGCTTAAACCACATGCAGCGTTATTTGTTCAACAGCTCATTCAGCAAGGCATTCAGGTGGCAATTACCACCACGACCAGCTTGCAAAATATTTATCGATATCAAAAAAATATTAACATCTATCCAATGCTGCATTTTGAAAATAGCTTTGATCTGATCCTGACCCGTGAAAGTGTCAAAAATATTAAGCCGCATCCTGAAGTCTATTTACAGGCGATTGAACATTTTGCAGTTCGACCTGAAGAATGTTTAATTTTTGAAGATTCACTCATTGGTGTAGAAGCTGCAAATGCAGCAGGCATTGAAGTGGTTGCCGTGTATGATGCATATTCAGAGCACGAAATTGAGCAAATCAAAAATAAAGCGGATTATTTTATCCATGATTTCTCTTCGGTTCTGAACTAAGTTAAAGTAAATAAGCGTTCGCTTAAAAGTTAAAAAGCAGCCCAACTTAGAGGCTGCTTTTGATATTTTTGCATCTATAGATAATTGATCTATTTTACTTTTTTATAAATGGATCCAGACCCAACTAAATTTCCAGTTTTTTCGTCAATCGCAAATTCAACAGCACCTGTCCCAGAGTTTACAGCCAGTAAACCAGATTCAGCGACAGACGCAGGTACAGGATTTTTCTTTTCAGATTTACCACTTTGTTTATCTTTTAAAGTATTGGTAATGAAATAGTTTTCACCATTTTTACTAATAATCAACGCATTTTCAAGTTGCGGATCTACTGCGGTATTTTGCCATGTTCCAGCATAATCAGGCGCTGGACTTTGTTTACATGCAGTGAGGAGAACTGCGAACAACATCGCAGAAAAAAATTGAATCTTTTTCAAAATACTGACCTTCTTTGTCAATGAATTTTGCATTATAGAAAGCCTTGAAGAGAACTTAAGACCGTTCATGTTGTGCAAAAGTTGCAAACCAAGTCCTGCTGTTTTTCTTTTGTCATGTTTTGAAACATTTGTAGTCTTTCATAATAAATAAGCCCACTTGATCGTGGGCTTATTTAAAAATTTTCAATCTTTAGATTTATACGATTTGACGCATTGAACCGGTTTCTTCAAAAGTGGCATGCCAAGACAAAGCCTCTTTTAAAATATGCGGCGTTTGACCACCAAGCTCACATGCGCGTTCAAAGTAGCTCAACAATGCTGCGCGATAATCTGGATGTGCACAGATTTCAATGACTTTACGTGCACGCTCACGTGGTGAAAGACCACGTAAATCTGCCAAGCCCTGCTCTGTAACCACGATGTCAACGTCGTGGTCAGTATGGTCGGTATGACTCACCATTGGCACCACAGATGAAATCGCACCACCTTTTGCAATCGACTTGGTTACGAAAATGGCAATGTGCGCATGACGAGTAAAGTCTCCTGAACCGCCAATACCGTTCATCATTTTCGTACCCGTCACATGGGTCGAATTTACGTTTCCGTAAATGTCAAACTCAAGCGCCGTATTAATCGCAATAATGCCTAAACGTCGAATGATTTCAGGGTTATTGGATAGCTCTTGTGGACGTAACACAATTTTGTCTTTGTACTGATCAAAATTGTTCATCACGTGCTGTGCACAAGGCTCAGATAACGTCATTGAACAACCTGAGGCAAATTTCATTTTTCCAGAATCAATTAGCTGGAAAGTACAGTCTTGTAGTACTTCTGAATACATTTCCAAATCATGAAAATTCGAATGCTCAAAACCGGCAAATACAGCGTTGGCAATCGAACCCACACCTGACTGTAGCGGGCCTAAATTTTCAGGCAAACGCCCTGCTGCGACTTCACCTTCAAAGAAATCAATCAGATGCTGAGCAATCGCTAGGGTTTCAGCATCAGGTTCATCCATTTTAAACTGGGTATCTGGCAGATCATTCAACACAATAGCTGAAATCTTATCGGGGCTGACATTGATCCCAATCGTACCGATACGTTCACCGACCTGAGTCAGTGGAATTGGCCCACGGTTTGGTCGCACTTTCGGCACATAAATATCATGTACACCTTCTAGCACTGGGTTAATCGTATTATCAATTTCAATAATCACATGATCTGCCATTTCAATGAAATTGGCTGAGTTACCACATGAACCTGTCGGAATAACTTGACCATCTTCTGTAATTGCAGTCGCTGCAATAACGGCCACATTAATGCGCGGTAAATTATGATGACGAATATTATCGGCCATTTCAGACAAGTGTTGGTCAATATACATGACCTCGCCAGCGTTAATGGCTTTACGTAAACCAGGATCTGCCTGATACGGATAACGACGTTCTATCGCATGCGCCGCATTGAGGCGACCATCGATACTATTTCCTAAACTAGCACCCGTTGCCAACGTGATACGAAGAGGATGTGAAACTGCATGATCTGCAAGTGCCAATGGAACCGTCTTTGCCTCACCTGCACCACCAAAACCACTTAAACCAACCACTGAACCATCTTGAATTAACTCAATCGCTTTTTCAGCAGACATTACTTTGTCGCGAAGGGAGAGTAAGCGAATGCGATCTAAACCATTCATAATTAAATCTCAAAAAATAAATATCTCAAAATAAACATCTTTTTTCGCCATCCCAGCGAACTGAGATAGCGTTTGTTATTGCTTATCTAAAAACGTACTTATCTAAAAGCTTACTTATATAAATTGAGGCAAATTAAATCAGTTCAACCGCAATTGCAGTTGCTTCACCGCCACCAATACACAGTGCTGCGACACCTTTCTTACCGCCAGTGCGTTTTAAGGCATGAATCAGCGTCACAATAATACGTGAACCTGATGAACCTAGTGGGTGACCAAGTGAGCAAGCACCACCATGAATGTTCACTTTTGCTTCATCTAAGTTAAATCCATCAATTGCCAGCATTGTAACCATGGCAAATGCTTCATTGACTTCCCATAGATCAACCTCTTGTGCATCCCAACCGGCTTGTGCAAGTACTTTCTCAATAGCACCGACTGGAGCAATCGTGAACTCTGACGGATGCTGTGAATTTGTAGCATAAGCAACGACTTTCGCCAGTGGCGTTAAACCACGCGCTTGAGCCGTTTCTTCTGATGTAACCACCAAAGCTGATGCACCGTCAGAAATTGAGCTGGCATTGGCAGCTGTGATCGTGCCGTCTTTTTTGAATGCAGGACGCAGTGTTGGGATTTTTTCAGGCTTAGCACTTAATGGCTGTTCATCTGTGTCAACAACGACGTCACCTTTACGGCTTTTAACAGTAACTGGCACGATTTCATTTTTGAAGAAACCGCCTTGAATCGCTGCAACGGCTTTATTGAGTGAGTTGATGGCAAAAGCATCTTGCTGTTCACGGGTATAGCCTTTTTTATCTGCCATATCTTGTGCCAGAATACCCATCGATAAACCTGTCTCAGCATCTTCTAAGCCTTCTTGAAACATGTGGTCTGTAGTTTTACCATGCCCCATACGATAGCCTGAACGCGCTTTTTCAAGTAAATATGGCGCATTTGACATCGACTCCATACCACCAGCAACCACAATATTAGCAGAACCGGCTTTAATCGCATCAGCTGCTTGCATCACTGCCTTCATGCCTGAACCACAAATTTTATTAATCGTGGTGGCACCCGTTGTATCTGGCAAACCTGCTTGACGCATCGCTTGGCGTGCAGGACCTTGTTTAAGACCAGCCGGTAATACACAGCCAAAAATAACTTCGTCAATATCTGTAGGTTCTAAACCTGCACGTGCAACAACAGCCTGAATCGCTGCAGCACCTAAGTCTGGGGCTGTACAAGATGAAAGTGAACCCTGAAAACCACCCATCGCTGTACGTACGCCATCTACAATTACAATCATTTCTTATTTCATCCTGTTTTAAATCTTTTAACCCCAAGGAACCATGACTGGTTCCTCAGATTTTCCATCTTAATGTTTTTCACAGTGGTTTCGATGAAACCTTAAGATTGAGCGGTGAAGTATTCTTCAGATAGCTGCATGATAAGTTCAGAACCTGCTTTAATGCGTTGAGCACGGGCAGCAAGGTCAGGTAGAACTTTCTCAACATAGAAATCTGCGAGTACCAGTTTGTTTTGGAAGAAGCTCTCTGGTTTTGCAGCCGCAGCTTTGCTAATACGTGCAAACATATAAACAAAGCTGAGTAAACCAACTGCATGCAGATAATCGACTGCAACCGAACTGCTAAAGTCTGGTGTAGTTTTAGATTGTTCAATAATGAATTGCGTTAATGCTTCAACTTCGTCAGAAACTTGCAATGCTGCAGATTTAACTTTTGAATCAGCCATGGTTGCAGCAAAGTCACGAATTTCAGCAATGTATTCGGCAATAAATGCACCATTACATTTCGTGGTTTTGCGTCCAATTAAATCAATCGCTTGTACGCCATTTGTGCCTTCGTAAATCTGTGAAATACGTAAGTCACGAATGCATTGCTCCATACCCCATTCACGGATATAGCCATGACCACCAAAGCACATTTGCGCTTCTAAAGTAGCTTGTAGGGCTGTATCTGTTAGGTAGGCTTTTGCAATAGGTGTCAATAAAGCCACGCGGTCATTGGCTTTTTTCACAGCAGCTTCGTCAGTTGAATATTTTGTAATATCCAGTTGCTGGCCAACATACACAGCAAATGCACGAGATGCTTCGTTGTTGGCACGTACATTCAACAACATACGACGTACATCACCATGTACTAAAATAGAGTCTGCT
This sequence comes from Acinetobacter sp. YH12052, assembly GCF_013419835.1. NCBI lineage: Bacteria > Pseudomonadati > Pseudomonadota > Gammaproteobacteria > Moraxellales > Moraxellaceae > Acinetobacter > Acinetobacter sp. YH12052. The sequence goes on along the minus strand of NZ_VOZI01000002.1, from coordinate 96,804 downwards.
GGTTTTTCAGGAGATTTCACACCTGTCGCAGAACGACCTTGTAGACGATCAGTCGCATACTGTGCAGCATTTTGGTAAGCAAATTCTGCGGCGCCAATCCCTTGGATACCCATCGATAAACGTTCATAGTTCATCATGACAAACATCGCCGCAAGACCTTCGTTTTCTTTACCAACGATATAACCTTTGGCACCATCAAAGTTCATAACACACGTTGCAGAACCTTTAATACCCATCTTGTGTTCAATTGAACCCGCTGAAACAGCATTACGTTCACCGACTGAGCCATCGGCATTGACATGGAATTTTGGAACGATAAACAATGAAATACCACGTGAACCCGCAGGTGCATTTGGCGTTTTTGCTAACACAAGATGGATGATGTTTTCACACAGATCATGTTCACCACTGGTGATGAAAATTTTCGTGCCTGTAATATTAAATGAACCATCTTCATTCGGCTCTGCTTTGGTTTTAATGATCCCCAAATCAGTCCCTGAATGTGGTTCAGTTAAACACATAGTGCCTGACCATTCACCCGTATAAAATTTTGGAAGATAGGTTTCTTTTTGCTCTTGCGAAGCACGGTCATTAATCGCCATACCTGCACCCACAGTCAGTAGTGGATACAACATAAATGATGGATTGGTACTCCAAATCATTTCGTCAGCAAGTACCGTCAACATTTTCGGCATGTTTTGGCCGCCCCATTCTTCAGAAGCGCCTAAACCAACCCAACCACCTTCGGCGAATTGTTTAAAAGCGTCTTTAAACCCTGTAGGCGTAGTAACAACACCATTACTAAACTGCGCACCACCTTCTTCATCGGCTGTACGGTTCAAGTCTAGAATAACGTTTTTAGAAAACTTAGCCATTTCTTCTAAAATAGCATTTGCAGTCGCCATATCAATATGAGCTAAGTTTTCATTTGACTGCCAGAACTCATCTGCATTGAATACATCATTTAAGATGAAGTCCATGTCCTTTAACGGCGCATTGTATATTGGCATTGTACTTTCCTTTTCTACAGGCTTTGTCAGCGTCTTTGACAAAGTACTTTTTTAAAGTTGCACGCTCCCGCACAAAATCATCAAATCAATTTTGTGTGGATTTTTTTAAAGATCTGTTTTTTCAGATAGATATCTAAAAAGAATATAGATAATGTGTTTTTACCGACAAGTGAAAAATAACCACCTGATATTTTGAGCAGCATTATTTTATTACACTTAAATAAATTTATTGAGTTGACTAAATTTATAATTGGTAATTGATTAAAACCAAACATAATAGTACCCATAATCATGTTTAATTTAGGTTGTATTAATAACATAACAACCAAGACCGTTTTGTTAAATGCTGCTTTTGTTGTAAAAGCGAAAAGACAATAAATTAAAAAAAATAAAAATGGAATTTTATTTCAAAAAAATGACCTCAAGGGTTCAGTTTTATTGACATTAATTTTATGCTATGAATTCTATATGCTTTACGCACTCTACTAATGTCTTTATTTTTAAACCAATTTATGTAATATTTGAGACCATAGTGGAATGTAAGATTCACAAGATTTAGCTTAAGCTAGGCTTGTTCACCCTCAAGCTGTTTATGGAACAGGTATCATGAGTTCAGTACGCCAACAAAATTTTATCCTTCGCAAGGAAAAAATTTTAGCCATGGCAGAAACCCTGCTATTAGATAATAATCAAGACATCACCTTAAGTGAGTTAGCTTGTGAACTAGATATTGCCAAAGGCACGATTTATAAACATTTTAAAAGTAAAAACCAATTATATTTAGAACTGATTATCTTAAATGAAAAACGATTATTAGAAATTTCAAAAAAATATAATCATGATATTAAAACTTATGTTTCACAATATATGCTTTATAATATGTTGAATTCTAATCGAACTATATTATTACATGTCATTGAAGAACGTCTAACCAATAATGAACGTAAATTAAAAGAGTTATTTGAAGAGCTCTATCGTGTCCGTGAAGAACGTATTATTGAAATTAAGGACATGACCAGTGATTATTTAAAATCACTTGAAAGCGCAATGTCGATACGTGATTATTTATCCTATATTTGGACGGTCACTTATGGTGCATCCCTACTCCTTAATTCGACGCATTATCAAAAATCAATCGGTTCACGTGAACGTTTAATCAAGCTATATATTAATCAGGCGCTGATGACGCCAGATAAAATTTCAGCCGTATAAAATTGATTGAGAAATAAAAAAGCCGAACAACTTTTCGGCTTTTTTATATATTGCACAATATCTAAGTTATGCAATCACAGGTGGGAAACCATCTTCGGTTAAAGCGCTAATCAATTGCTCTACACTAGCACTGGATTCAACCTCAACTAATTTAGTGGCTACATCAATAGTGACCGTTGCATTTTCATCTAAGTCTTTAATCGTTGCTGTCACGCTACGTGCGCAACCACCACATGTCATATTATCAATACGAAATTTCATGCTGTTCATCCTTCTTTTCTAATAACAACACTATAAACCTTGCCACGATTGTAAGGTCAAGCGGGTTTAAATCTTTGCTGTATGGCAGCACTCAGCCATGCCCGTTTCGATTTGATTTAAAATCGTACAATCGGCTTGATCATTACCGGCACAGCCATCGACGGACTGTTGCAAGATCTCAACCATGGCCTGTAAGTCTGCGATTTTTTGATTTAAGGTCTGGATGTGTTTTAACGCCAATGCTTTAACTTCTACACTTTGCCGACTTTGATTTTTCCAAAGCCCAAGTAAATCTTTCATTTGTTCAGAAGAAAAACCTAAATCACGCGCATGTCTTAAGAAACTCAAGGTTTTAATATCGGCTTCCGAGTAAATTCGATAGCCTGCATCAGTGCGCTGCGCATTATTTAACAGCCCAATCGATTCATAATAGCGGATCATTTTTGCAGAAATGCCCGATGCTTTCGCTGCTTGTCCAATATTCATCTCAAGACTCCTGAAAAACTGGCCCTTTAAATGCTTTTAAACGCAAGGCATTCGACACAACAAACACCGATGAAAGTGCCATTGCACCTGCTGCGAACATAGGTGAAAGCAGTATGCCAAAGAATGGATATAACACACCTGCAGCGACAGGAATCAATGCTGCATTGTAAATAAATGCCCAAAATAGGTTTTGGCGAATATTATTCATCGTCGCTGTGCTCAGTGCGATTGCTGTCGGTACCATTTGTAAATTACCCGACATGAGCACCACGTCCGCAGCCTCTATCGCCACATCTGTCCCTGTACCAATCGCCATGCCCACATCTGCTTGCGCAAGTGCAGGCGCATCATTAATACCATCGCCCACAAAACATACAACACCATGTTCTTTTTGCAATTTTTGTACAAATTGCACTTTTTGATCTGGCATCACTTCAGCAATCACATGATCAATTTTCAACTGTCGTGCTATCGCAGTGGCAGTGTGTCGGTTGTCACCTGTAATCATGGCCACTTTCAGTCCTAAATCATGCAAAGCTTGAATGGCTGCGAAGGTTGTGGCTTTGATCGGGTCGGCAACAGCAACAATGGCAGCAAGCTGTTGATCGATCGATACATATAGCGGGGTTTTCCCTTCATTGCCCATGCGTTCTGCCAGTGCTGAAAAGATTTGTGTTTCTAAACCAAGTTTATGCATCAAATGATCTGCACCAATATAAATGCTTTGTCCTTCAACAACCGCCTGAATCCCAGCACCAGTCACAGAATCAAACTGGTCAACCTCTAAAAGTTGCACTTGCATCTCTTTCGCAGCTTGTACAATGGCATAGGCAATCGGATGTTCAGATTTCTGCTCTACAGAGGCCAATAACTGAAATACGCGATCTTTATCAAAAGCTTCAGTGACTTCAAAATCAGTCAGTTTCGGTTTACCTTCCGTCAAAGTCCCTGTTTTATCGACTGCAACCACTTGAGTATTTTTGAGTTGTTGTAAGGCTTCACCTTTACGGAACAATACTCCAAGCTCTGCACCTCGCCCTGTACCGACCATAATAGACGTTGGTGTTGCCAAACCCATTGCACATGGGCATGCGATGATCAGTACTGCTACAGCATTGACTAAAGCATAGGTTAAACTCGGTTCAGGTCCTACAACATACCAAACTAAAAAGGTGATCAAGGCCAACGCCATCACCACTGGTACAAACCATAAAGTGACTTTATCCACCAAAGCTTGAATCGGTAATTTTGAACCCTGAGCCTGTTCGACCATATGGATAATTTGTGCCAAAACAGAATCTTGACCCACCGCAGTGGCTTGTATTTTCAATGCCCCATTTTGGTTAATGGTTCCACCGACAACTTGATCACCGGCTTTTTTCTCGACAGGAATTGGCTCGCCACTGATCATGGATTCATCAATATAACTGTTCCCAGACACTACAGCACCATCGACTGGGCAACGTTCACCAGGCCGTATTTCAATCAACATACCTGTTTCAACATCGCTAATCGGTAAATCTATATAGCTACCAGATTGCTCTACACGTGCAGTTTTGGGTTGCATACCGACTAAGTATTGAATGGCTTGCGATGTTTTACCTTTGGCTTTCGCCTCCATAAAACGACCCAACAGAATCAACGCCACAATCACTGCAGCTGCTTCAAAGTACACATGAACGGTACCTTGTGGTAATAATTGCGGAGCAAACGTGGCAACGCAAGAAAAACTATAAGCAGATAAAGTCCCGACTGCGACTAAAGAATTCATATCCGGGGCAAGTCGCGCAAGTGCAGGTATGCCGTGCTGATAAAAACGTCTTCCGGGTAGGATTAAGACCAAAGTGGTTAATATAAACTGAATATACCAACTATTTTGTGTCCCTAAATTATGCGCAATAAAATGATGAAAAGCTGGAATCATGTGTGATCCCATCTCCAAAATAAAAACAGGAACAGCAAGTACCAATGCGATGATTAAATCACGTTTGAGTAACCGAGCTTCATCGGCTTTTTTTTCTGCCATTGTCGGTTGTAGTTGTGTAGCAACGGTCGCACTGTATCCCGCTTTTTTAACTGCCGCGATCAATTCTTGTGTTTTTGAAACTGGCGCCTGAACAAAGGCTTTTTCACTGGCTAAATTTACCGTTGCTTTATTGACACCCTCTACAGCGTTTAAGGCTTTTTCAACCCGTGCTACACATGAAGCACAGGTCATTCCATCAATATTTAATTCAATATTGGGCTGTGCAATATGAAAACCTGCTTTTTCTACAGACTTCGCCAATGCAGAATTTTCAACAGGTGCCAATGCCGTGATCGTGGCTTTTTCAGTTGCCAAATTCACTTTTGCATCGATGACTTCTGGAACTATCTTTAAGGCTTTTTCAACACGTGCAACACACGATGCGCAAGTCATCCCTTCAATTTCAAGTTCAAGCTGCTTTTGTGCAACGCCAAAACCTGCCTTTTCAACGGCCTGAATTACCGCCGGATAATCCACATTTTTATCACTCTGAACATGTGCTGTTTCAGTGGCTAAATTCACTTGAGCATCAGTGATGCCATCGACTTTTTTTAAGGCTTTTTCCACCCGTGCCACACAAGAAGCACAGGTCATCCCTTCAATAGCAAGTGTGCCATCAAAAAGTTTGTGTTCTGTCGAATCTGTCATGGCAACACCCCAATTATATGTGCTTGTTTTAGGCTATAGCTTAAACTTTACCACAATGGGAAGGTCAAGTTTTTCTGACTCACAGCAAGGCTTTTCTTTAAGGTATAAAATTGCGAAGATTTAAAAACATAATCAATAATATTGAATAATGATTATTCAATTAGTTTATTTTTCTGATATTAAAACTACACATTTCCTCATTATTCAGTAAGATAAAGATTCGTGACCACCAAACGAATTACTCTCTTTCGCATGTACAAACTGTCGAACATTTGCTTTAACTGCGCATATTTGTGTGCTTTTTTATTTTTAATTTTAAGTTGGAGTCTAGATCATATTGATGTTTGGCTCACTCAAGTGGTTATCCCTGTTGTCACGATATGCATACTCTTAGGCTTCCTGTTTAAATACATCGCTCGAAAGTTAGGATATGAACCGCCTAAACGAAAAATAAAACAACAAAATCCCAAAAACGATGATCAAGACCCGGCTTAAGATACTTATAAATAACGAAATCATCAATAAAAAAGCCCATTCAATTGAACGGGCTTTTTTTCATGTCAGAATTATTAGTCAGCACTAATATCTTCAAATAAAACTGAAGAAAGGTAACGTTCACCACCATCCGGTAAAATGACCACAATGGTTTTGCCTGCATTCTCAGGACGTGCAGCAAGTTTTGCCGCAGCTGCCATTGCCGCGCCACTAGAGATACCCACTAAAATACCGTCATGAGTAGCCGTTTTACGCGCCCACTCAATTGCTTCAGCACTTTCAATACCGATCACTTCATCAACAAGGTCTAGATCTAAGTTACCCGGAATAAAGTTAGCTCCAATCCCCTGAATTTTATGCGGCCCAGGAGTCAGTGTTTCGCCTTTTTTCGCTTGGGCAATAATCGGAGATTCAGCCGGTTCTACCGCAACAGAATAAAGCGGCTGATGTTTCACTTTTTCAAAATAGCTTGAAATGCCTGAAATCGTACCACCTGTACCTACACCCGATACTAAAATATCCACTTTACCACCAGTTGCTTCCCAAATTTCTGGGCCTGTGGTCAATTCATGAATTTTAGGGTTTGCAGGGTTTTCAAACTGTTGTGGTAAATAATACGTTTCAGGATGTTCAGCAACGAGGCGCTGTGCTTCTTCGACCGCACCTTTCATGCCTTTAGCAGGTTCAGTCAATACGAGATTTGCACCAAAAGACTTCAACACCTTACGGCGTTCGATACTCATACTTGCTGGCATGGTTAATGTAATTGCATAACCTTTCGCTGCTGCAACAAATGCCAAAGCAATCCCTGTATTACCACTTGTAGGTTCTACAATATGCATACCCGGTTTTAATAAACCTTTTTCTTCTGCATCTGCAATGAGAGCTGCACCTACACGACATTTCACTGAAAATGCTGGGTTACGGCTTTCAACTTTAGCCAAGACCGTTGCATCTGACTGAATCGCACGATTAATACGAACTAAAGGTGTATTACCAATCGCTTCAGCGTTATTACTATATACTGCGATACCTAAATTACTCGTTGCTGGAAAAGCTGAATCTGTTGTCATGACTATTTATCCCTTGTGTATTTATTGAATACGATCTTTAGATGATACAATTATTTTCAAAGTGTGCATGATTTTTTAAGCTAATGTCTTATATTTATGTGCATTTTGTGAAAGCTTGCACTAAAATCAAGCAATAAATTTAACTGATTAACTAAATTTAAACTTATAAAAATTAATGATATTTGATTTCATAAAAAACCATAGAAATTGTCTTATTTATTCAATGTATTAAGCCGCGATATCCGTATACTTGAGCTGTTGTTAATCGTATGGACATATCCAATGAATACCGATCTGGAAATCACTACTATGCGTGATTCTGCCGAATTAGTCGTGGGCGTTTTAAAGTCGCTGGCAAATACGGATCGTCTACTAATTTTATGTCATCTAGCACAGCAAGAATTGAATGTGTCTCAGATTGAAGAAATCACTGATATTAAACAGCCAACCCTCTCACAACAACTGATGATGTTACGCAAAAGTGATGTTGTGACCACGCGTCGTGATGGAAAGCAAATTTATTATTCAATTAAAGATGCAAATTTAGTTCAAGTTCTCAATACTCTTTACCAATTGTATTGCAACCAATCTTATAAATAACACTCAGTTATTTTAAAATTTCAAGCCAGACATGCTGTTCTTGCACCACTATAGATGAATTATCGCAATGGACAGCAATTCAATACCTTAATTTACCCTCCAGACTTCTTTTAAATATCAATAATTATTTCGAATATCCTAAGCTTTAAAACAGCTTATCCTTTTCATTAATTCATTTAAAATGATGGCTTCTTAAATATCCCCTTAAATTTCCTGCAATATTGTACGGTCAAAATTTATTGCACAAGACTTCTTAGCATTTTTTATGCATAATATATATGAAATTGTGATTTAGATAAGTTTATGTCAGATTTAAAACCTCATTTCTTACAGAAATTTCCTGCTTGGCAGTGGTTACAGCACTACAGCACTGTGAAATTTAAATCTGATGTACTTGCTTCGCTGATCGTTATTGCCATGTTAGTCCCTCAAGGTATGGCGTATTCCATGCTGGCAGGTTTACCCCCAATCATGGGTTTATATGCCAGTATTTTACCTATGATTGTCTACGCCCTCATTGGTGGAAGTTCAACCTTATCTATAGGCCCTGTGGCAATCATTTCGATGATGACCTTCGCCACGCTCAATCCGCTATTTGAAGTTGGTTCACCTGTTTATATTGAAGCCGCTACACTTTTGGCCTTAATGGTCGGGCTGATTTCTCTGCTGCTAGGTGTACTACGTTTCGGTTTTTTAATTCAGTTGATCAGTCATCCTGTCATTAAAAGCTTCATTATTGCTTCTGCACTGCTCATTGCACTGGGTCAGTTTAAGTTTCTCGTCGATGTCCCGCTAAAAGCCAACAACATCCCTGAGTTTGTTTTAAGTCTGTGGGAATACCTGAGTTTAACTCACTTTGCTTCACTCATCTTTGGTGTGCTGGCCATACTGTTTTTAATCTATGTACCAAAAATATTGGCCACTCAATCGATCCAATCTCGATTCGGCTCTACCGCCTTTCTAAGTAAAGCACTTCCATTGATACTAGTGGTGATCTCAATTGCATCGGTGATGTTATTTGACCTGCAAAATGTCGGCATTAAAACCGTCGGTGAAATTCCTTCAGGTTTTCCACCCTTAAGCTTTCCACATTGGAACTGGGAACTGGTACAAACCTTACTGCCCGGTGCAACAATGATTGCCATGATCAGTTTTGTTGAGTCACTGTCTATTGCCCAAGCTACTGCCTTACAACAACGAAGCCAACTCAATAGTAATCAAGAGTTGATCGCTTTAGGTTTAGCCAATCTAAGCGCTGGGGTTAGCTCTGCCTTTCCAGTGACGGGTAGCTTATCTCGTACAGTGGTTAATGCAGATGCAGGTGCAAAAACCCCGATGGCAGGTGTGTTGTCGTCATTGCTGATTATCGTTGTCAGTCTCTACTTCACTGGTTTTTTCCAAGACTTGCCCTTAGTGATCTTGGCGGCCACAATTATTGTTTCCATTTGGAAATTAGTCGACTTTAAACCTTTTGTGGATACATGGCGTTATTCAAAAGCTGATGGTATAGCGATGTGGGTGACCTTTTTCGGTGTGGTGTGTATCGATATTTCTACAGGTCTCATTATTGGCATCATTTCTACCTTTATTCTGTTGTTATGGCGCATCAGTCGTCCACATATTGCGGTGATCGGTTTAGTCGAAGGCACACAGCACTTCCGCAATGTACAGCGCCATCATGTCTATACCGCACCACATATTCTCTCGCTCCGTATAGATGAAAATATCTCGTTTTTAAATGCCAATACGCTTAAAGGTTTCCTGATCAATGAAGTCAGTGAAAATATTGATCTAGAGCATGTTGTTATCAACTGCTCAAGCGTCAGTTCAATTGACCTCAGTGCCTTAGAAATGTTGGAAGATTTAAATGCTGAATTATCAAAATTAGATATTCGACTGCATTTTTCCGAGGTCAAAGGCCCTGTCATGGACAAATTGCAGCACTCAAAACTACTCACGCATTTGAGTGGTCAAATTTTTCTCACCCACTATCAAGCCGTTACAGAGCTTGCGACAGCCAGTTCTGAGTACCAAATTTAAAGGCCTATTAGCTCACTGTTTAATCAATGCGAATTTGATAAACAGTGAGTTTTGAAGGGTTTACATTTTAATACACAAAAATAGATTATAAAAAACAAAGTTTTATTTTTAAATTAAATTATTTTTTAAGCATTCCACATTTTCGTATAAAATACAGGGCTAATTTTCATCATTTTGTCATTGTAATTCTGACAAGGCTCTCCTATGTTTTCAGCATTTACACGCTTGAGTTTAGTAACCCGAATTATTATCGCCATTATTTTAGGTGTATTGGTTGCTGTCGTCGCTCCGGGCGTTGCACCCTATTTAAGTTTGCTTGGTGATTTATTCATTAAGGCATTGAAATCCGTAGCACCGATACTGGTCTTTGTACTTGTACTGTCATCCATTGCAAATTTCAAAGTGGGCAGCAGTAATTCTTACATTAAACCGATTATGTTGATGTACGCTATTGGTATGTTCCTTGCTGCTTTAAGTTCAGTAGTAGCAAGCCTTTTATTCCCAATTACATTAATTTTGGATGTTGCTGCAGAAAATCTTGTTCCGCCAGGCAGTCTTGCTGAAATATTGAAAAACTTATTATTAAGTTTTGTCGCAAACCCTGTTACAGCCATTTCAGAAGCAAATTTCATTGGAATTTTAGCTTGGGCTGTTGCCTTGGGTATTGCATTTCGCCATGCATCAGATACCACTAAAGTTTTCTTATCCGATGCTGCTGATGCGGTGAATAAAGTAATCCGTTTAGTGATTAACTTTGCACCTGTCGGTATCTTTGGTTTGGTTGCTGTTACATTTGCCGACTCAGGTCTAAAAACGCTTGTTAGTTATGCGCACTTACTTGCGGTATTACTCGGTACCATGTTCTTTGTAGCTTTGGTCATTAACCCACTAATGGTGGCATTTATGACTCGCTCAAACCCGTTCCCATTGGTTTTCCAATGTCTACGTGAAAGTGGTATCACTGCATTCTTTACACGTAGTTCCGCTGCAAACATTCCAGTTAACTTAGACCTTGCAAAGCGTCTTGGTGTACCAGAGTCAACTGCAAGCGTAGCGATTCCTTTAGGTGCAACTGTCAATATGGCAGGTGCATCGGTCACAATTACAGTCCTCACACTAGCAGCAGTTCATACTTTGGGCATTTCTGTTGATTTCAGCACAATGTTGATTTTATCAGTCGTTGCTACCGTTTCTGCATGTGGTGCTTCAGGTGTTGCTGGTGGTTCATTGCTGCTTATTCCAGTGGCTTGTGGCCTGTTTGGTATTTCAAGTGATATCGCGATGCAAGTTGTTGCCATTGGTATGGTTATTAGCGTACTTCAAGATTCAACTGAAACAGCTTTAAACTCTTCGACTGACGTATTATTTACAGCTGCAGTCGACCGTGGTTTAAGATAATATCCTGATATTGGATACTTTTTAAGGCGAGGCCATGCCTTTTCAGACTTTACCGCTTTGGATACAACTGGGTGCTTTTTTTCTCGCAGTGAATGCAGGAATGATTAATGTACTCGGCCTGGTGACGATCTTGCACCAGTCGGTATCTCACATGACGGGTAATGTCAGTATGTTAGCCATGGCTTTAATTGCATGGCAGCCGGCTACAATTATTTATTTGATTTTAGTGTTGCTCTGTTATGTGATTGGCTCATTTTATAGTGGGCTAATTCTAGGAAATAGTCACTTTAGCTTAACGCGACGTTATGGCGTCCCATTAAGCTTAGTGGCTTTTTTTATTGTCCTGTGTTGGATGATATTGCCCTATTTTCCACGTTACGCTTTGCTTTGGGCATGCGTGGCGATGGGTGTACAAAATGCAATGGTCAGCCACTATAAAGGTACCATTATTCGTACCACACATCTCTCTGGTGTTTTGACGGACTTAGGTTTGGCTTTGGGTTATAAAGCCCGTGGACTTCAGGTTGAGTCTAAACGTGTGGTCTTACATTTATTAATTTTGGCTGGATTTATCGTTGGTGGCATACTTGCCAGTTGGCTTTATCCTTATTTAAAATTAAACGCATTCCTAATTCCTGCCGCACTCAGTGTAGTTATGAGCGCAGTATATTGGATCATCTATTTTCATTATCGACATATACACGATTAGTTGGAACGTACTATGGTTAAAAATGCATTACAGGCGCAACTGCTTAAAGCAGGTCTGGTCGATAATAAAAAGGCAAAAAAATTGTCTAAACAAGCCGTACATGAAAAACGTACCGGTGAAAGTAAAGATGCTGAAATCAAGGCGAAAATTGAGCAAGATCAGCAGCAGAAAATGGCTAAAGATCATGCTTTAGAGCAAGATCGTAAAGCAGTGTTGCAAGAAAAAGAATTAAAAGCTGCCATCATGCAAATGATTAATCAGCATAAAATTCGTGATACCGATGGCGAATCGACCTATCAATTTATCGATGATGCCAAGATCAAAAAGCTTTATATCAATCAGCAAATTTATAATGCCCTTGTTGCGGGTAGTCTTGTTATTGCACGTGAAAATAGCAACTATGCTTTTTTACCAAAAGAATTAGCCGACCGTATTAATGCGAAAATGGAAGGCTTTATTATTGTGAATAATTCTGAAGTCAATGAACAAACCACGGATGAAGAAGATCCATATGCAGCTTATGTAATTCCTGATGATTTAATGTGGTAAGCATTTCATATCGCTAATGAAGCTCCTAATTAGGGGGCTTTTTTTAGCTCAACATTTATCTATTTTAGTTCATCAATTAGGTTATACCTTCAAAAAAATCATTTCTTAGCACCCAATAAGTAACATTATGGACTATACATGTCGTAACTCCGTAAAGTTTACGAGTATAAAATTGCTTATATAATCATCATAATTACAATAGTTTGATCATTAACCCTTTCATTTACATCAATAAGAGTAGGATGATTTTGGAAAAATTTCAGTTCATTAAAAATATTCAAGACTGGTCAGATCAATACCCTTGGCTAGAAATGCTGACTTCGCTCAGTCTTATTATTATTTTTGCCATTATCGCAAATTTTATCGCCAAGCAAATTGTGGTACGTGGTATTCGTAAGCTCGTGTCTAAAATGGCATTTAGCCACAGTCAAATTTTGTCAGAACATAGTGTGATTAAACGCTTTGCCAACATTGTTCCAGCAATTGTAATCTTAAATGGCATAACCACAGTCCCACATTTATCTGTGAAGTTTATCTCAATCGTTCAAATGGCTTGTCAGGCCTTTATCTTCCTGACCATTGCTTTAGCCATTTCTGAATTACTAAATATTTTTAATCTGATTTATCAACGTAATCCAAAATCTAGAAACAAACCAATTAAAGGCTATTTGCAGTTGGTCAAATTGATCATCTTTTTGGTTTGTGGCCTAATGATCTTAGGTACTTTTCTGAAAAAAGATGTATTTACATTACTCGCAGGCTTCGGTGCTATGGCGGCTGTACTGATGTTGGTCTTCCAAAATACCATTTTGTCACTGGTCGCTTCGGTACAAATTTCTTCTTATGATATGGTGCGAATTGGTGACTGGATTGAAATGCCCTCGCTCAATGCGGATGGCGATGTCATTGATATGTCATTACATACCATTACTGTACAGAACTTTGATAAGACCTTTACCACGATTCCAACCAATAAACTGGTGACAGACACCTTTAAAAACTGGCGTGGTATGGCACAGTCCGGTGTACGCCGCATCAAACGCTCACTTTATATCGATCAAAGCTCTATTCATTTCATGACTCAGGATGAGCAAAATAAACTCAAAGAATTTTTATTATTAGATCAATATCTTGACCATAAGCATGAAGAGCTTGCTCAGTTTAATCAGCAACTTTCAAATCAGTCGCAATATAATCAGCGCCGTTTAACCAATCTTGGGACCTTTCGTGCCTATGTAGAATTTTATTTACAACAGCATTCAGGCATTGCCCAACACCAAACGATTTTGGTGCGTCAGTTACAACCCACGAGTGAAGGCATTCCTTTAGAGATTTATGCTTTTAGTAAAACTATTGCATGGAAAGATTATGAAGCGATTCAATCGGATATCTTTGACCATCTGATCGCAATCACACCTGAGTTTGGACTTAAAATCTATCAAGCCCCTTCTAGTGCCGATTTTAAAGCCCTCGTTCAACCAAATGTCGATAAAAGCTAAGACTTAATTGCGCATCTCCCCATGTATATTTGAAGAAGAAATTCTTTAGGTTAAAGAATTCACAATGTCGATTGAATATATATTGGGGGCGTTTTCTTTAAAAGCTATTCGACATCTGCTAGTGCTTTTTTATCGCGCAATGCAAGGATTTAGAGCAGGCTAGATAAATGCGCTGATCGTATAATTTCCTAAAAATATAATGCATCTGAAACAACTAAAAATAATTAACTGATGTTACGCACATAACAGTAATTTCACATTTTAAAAATGATTTTTAATTCTATTCGACGGAGTCTTACATCTAGGGGGTGAATAAAGGGATTAGCCTTCGGCTGGAGGTACTTTTGTTTTGGCAAAAGCACCCAAAACCATTGTCATCCGCAAAACTCGTTCACTAGCGTCAAATTATTCAAAGTATCGCAAAAACATTTTTGATTAGAAGAAGTGCTGTCTCAAACACTTGCGGATGACGTTACCGCGTATCATACTTTTATTTAAATCAAATTACGCTTCTGGTGTTACTGCGTAACATCAGTAATTAAAAAAACCCAAACAAATACTATACAAATGTAGACAATTTTAGATACTATTTGTTAACAGTTGCATAAAAACGCTTCTAAAATAGGAGCTTGGTCATGGAAGGCCCCAAGAAACCTTCTCAGAAATCAGTTAAAAACGAATCACAATTACTCATAGAATCGATTAATCGCACTTCTGCCAAACATACGCTCATACAGGCAGAAGCATGTGATTTAGAGAATCGTGTCCGTATTGAGCGTGCTTTATCCGACCCGATTGCACGTATTCCGGCACAGTTTAAAAATGCTTATTACAAATTTTTGTACTACAACCAGAAAGACTATTTAAAGCAGGTCAACTATTTCGCTCAATTGGCATTTTTAATCTATTTTTGGGCAGATCGCTATGTGCTGCCAGACGTAGAAATGCTTTCAGGTGTGATTCGTATTATTGCCATTATAGGTGCATTTAGCCTGAACTATGTTCTGTTTAAATATATCAAACAGATTAAATTGCTCGATTTGATTTTGCCACTCGCCACTTGCCTTTCAGCGATTCTCTGGTTTGAGATATTACTTCAGTCGCAAAATGAACTGGTGCATAGCTATCAATATGCCGCCATTATTTTGATTGTATTGGGTAATTTAAGTATTCATGTGCATTTTCGCCCTTCGATCATGACCTCTGCCATGATCTCGGCAGCGATACTTTTTGGCGCATGGCGCACTAATGATTTTGGTGATTTTACGATTTTTTTATTGGTGTATATTCCTGTGCTGCTATTCAGTATGTATATCTGCTGGAACTCAACGCTGAACTCTCGTAAAACCTTTCTAAGAGCGCTGCTAGATGACTGGAACTTTCATACCCTTCGCAAAATTGCCCATACGGATGAATTAACCCAGTTAAGTAATCGTCGCCAATTTGTACATGCCGCCAATAAAAAAATCCAAGAAACCCCGATGACGGTCTGCACCAGTCTATTGATTTTTGATGTCGATCATTTTAAAGCGATTAATGATCAATACGGACATGATGTCGGCGATCAAGTGCTATGCCAAATTGCTGAAATTGCACGTAAAGAAATGCGGTTTTACGATATGTTGGCACGTTTTGGAGGTGAAGAATTTATTGTACTTTTGCCTTATACCGTCCCAGAAGATGCATTAAAAATTGCTGAACGGTTAAGACATAAAATGGAACAATACCAGTTTTATATAGATGGTCAATTGGTGAAATTTTCGATCTCCATTGGTGTTTCCAAAATTGACCCTAACCACGCCAAACTTGATCAGTTAATTAAACAAGCCGATATTGCTCTATACGAAGCAAAACGCCAAGGTCGTAATCGGGTTGTACATTTTAATTCTATGAACTTTTGCAGCCAAGCTTTTAAGTAAATAAACAAATCAAAATGGAGAAAAACCAGCGAATCCATTACACTCAGAGCTGAAGAAAGAAAGATTAATTACAGCAAAATTCTCAGGTTATCTGCATGCTTAAATGGTTTGAAAATTTAGTTGACGCTTATCCTGAACAGGACTTGAATAAACCATTGCCGACAAAATTTTTCCCCTTTGTATGGCAAGCTGCGACGGGTGTAAAAAAATACCTATTGTTATTGGTACTCTGTACAGCAGGTGTAGCGAGTTTTGAAGCACTGCTTTATTCCAAAATTGGCGAATTAGTCAATTGGATCAGTAAGTCTCAACCTGAAACCTTTTTACAGCAGCACCAGACGAATCTGACCATTTTAAGCTTTATTTTATTGGCAAATATCTTCTTTTCTTGCCTTCAAACCATTATTAAACATCAGATTCTATATAGCACCTTTCCAATGCGCCTACGTTGGAGATTTCATAACTTATTACTGAAACAAAGTTTAGATTTCTTCCACAACGACTTTGCAGGTCGTTTATCTGCCAAAGTCATGCAAACTTCACTGGCTGTACGTGAGTTTTGGATTATTCTTGGTGACATGTTGGCCTATGTCTTCATTTACCTGATTTCGATCACCGTGATTTTAGGTGCTATATCGCCACTGTTGATTGTTCCATTATTACTTTGGCTGGCTTTATTTATTGGTTCTGCATGCTATTTCATCCCAAAATTAAGCAAAATTTCAAATGAACAAGCCAATGCACGCGCAGTAATGACTGGTCGTGTCACCGATGCCTACACCAATATTCAAACAGTGAAATTATTTGCCCATGCGGGCCGTGAAAGCCAATATGCCAAAGCCTCAATGAAAGAATTTATGGTGACGGTGTATAAGCAAATGCGACTTGCTGCAAAATACAACATCGCGACGAATTTGCTGATCATTGTTTTATATGGTGGCGTACTTGGAACAGCCGTTTGGCTCTGGATGGATGGTCAAGCTGAGCTTGGGGTCATTGCAGCAGCGACCGCCATGATTTTAAAACTCAGTAGTATTTCCGAGTTTATGATGTGGCAAACATCTGCCCTATTTGAAAATGTCGGGACCATTCAAGATGGGATGAAAACCATGGGCCGCCCAATTCATATTCAAGATAAAGCTGATGCAACCGACTTAAAAGTACAGCAAGGCGAAATTAAATTTGAAGATGTCAGTTTTGCTTATAATGATAAAAAGGTCATCAATCAATTTAATTTAACCATTCGACCAGGTGAAAAAATCGGTATAGTCGGGCGTTCAGGTGCCGGAAAATCGACATTAATTCAACTTTTACTCCACTTTTATGATATCAATCATGGTCGTATTTCGATTGATGGCCAAAATATAGAAGATATTACTCAAGATAGCTTGAGAAAAAATATTGCTTTGGTGACCCAAGACACCTCGTTATTGCATCGCACGGTTGAAGAAAATATTAAATATGGCCGTCCGAATGCGACTGATGAAGAAATGTATGATGCAGTACGCAAAGCGAAAGCTGATGAATTCATTCCTCAATTGATCGATTTACGTGGTCAACGTGGCTATGACGCATTTGTTGGTGAACGTGGTGTTAAATTATCTGGCGGTCAGCGTCAACGTATTGCAATTGCTCGAGTATTTTTAAAAGACGCACCAATTTTAATTTTAGATGAAGCCACAAGTGCGCTCGATTCAGAAGTCGAAGCTGCGATTCAATCGAGTTTAGATGATTTGATGCAAGGCAAAACTGTGATTGCCATTGCGCATCGACTGTCAACAATTGCGCAAATGGATCGATTGATTGTCTTGGATCAAGGACGTATTGCTGAGCAAGGCACCCATGAAGAGCTTGTCGCTTTGAATGGTATTTATGCACACTTGTGGCAGCGTCAAACCGGTGGATTTTTAATAGAACAACATAAAGTAGAATCAAAGGAAGATGAAAATGCTGTATCTGGAAGACCTTAAAGTTGGTGATCACTTTAGCAGTCGTGAATATGAAATGACTGTTGAAGAAATCAAGCAATTTGCCAACGCTTTTGATCCTCAGGAATTTCATACAGATGAAGTCAAAGCCCAACAGCACCCGATCTTTCAAGGGCTAGCGGCAAGTGGTTGGCATACTGCTGCTGTAACAATGCGCTTATGGACTGAATGTTTCCTTGTGGCTTATGGCTTAATTGGCTCTGAATCAAGTCTGCGTTGGCCGCGCCCAACACGTCCGGGGGATAAAATTCGTGTAGAAGTTGAAATATCTGCAATTACTCCGTCGAAAAGTAAGACAGACCGCGGCATTGTGACCTATGTTACGCAAGCGCTCAATCAGCACAATGACGTTCTTTATATGTCTACGACCAAAATTGTGGTCTTTTCCAAAGATTTTAAACCGAATTAATCCTTAACGGCCTACTTTACAACGCTAAGGTAGGCCGCTATAAATAGTTGAGCCTAGTCAGTTTGTCCAACAATTTTTGTGGGATACAACACGGAATCATGCCAATATAACCTTGAACAGAAGAAAAACCCGCATTGCAACGGAACGCTATGAAAACAATTAATTCCCGTCAGGATCAGGGTATTCCCGGAGTGTATGGATTGCTCCTTTTAGATGTGGTCTCTCGATGGGGCTACACTGCAGAAACATTATTTAGTCCATTCGGATTAAACAGCGAACAATTGGCTGAACCAGATTTCCGTATTCCAACACCCATCGCCAATCAATTGGTAGAGCACGCACTACGATTAACTGGTGAGCCAACTCTAGGTTTTCATTTGGGCAACCAAATGCGCATCTCAATTCATGGTTTTATTGGCTATGCCATCATGACGGCGAAGGACATAACTGATGCCTTAGTCTTGGCAAACCGTTTTATTCAGTTACGCATGCCCTTTTTACAGCTTTTTTTCTCAACTTTTGGAACCAAAGCTACTGTTCAACTACAAACCGACGTTACGATTGAGCCTTTACGTACTGAGATTTCTATTGCCTTAATTTTTGGCATGATCAGCATGGGCAAAGCAATTACTGGTGTGGATTATTCTGCGGGAGAAATTGATTTTGATTTCCCTCAACCTGAAGGTTTTGAGCGGTTTATTGCCAAATATCCACGACACCAATTTAGATTTGATCAGCCACATCTCCTACTTAGTTTTGATAAGCAATATTTAACCAATAAATTGGTCCATGCAGACCCGATTGCCAGTCAAATCGCCATTAATCAATGTGAAGCTGAACTTTCTGCTTTGGGCGAACGCCACCGTATTGCCATGCGCGTTCGTGACATTTTAACCAACTCTGAGCAGCACTATTTAAGTATTGAAAGTGTTGCTGAATGGCTACACATGTCC
Source organism: Acinetobacter sp. YH12052 (assembly GCF_013419835.1). Lineage (NCBI taxonomy): Bacteria > Pseudomonadati > Pseudomonadota > Gammaproteobacteria > Moraxellales > Moraxellaceae > Acinetobacter > Acinetobacter sp. YH12052. The sequence continues at coordinate 77,529 of NZ_VOZI01000002.1, read as the reverse complement.
GATCGAACCCTTAAACGCCAACTTGCTGCCGAAGGGACTTCATTTTCAACATTGGTTGACGAAGTTCGCTACCGTCATGCTACTTCGCTTCTATCACGGACTGATTTTACCTTAGAGCAAATTGCTGATGAATTGGGCTATAGCGATGTCGCCAATTTTAGCCGTGCTTTTAAGCGTTGGAGTGGTCGTAGCCCAAGCAATTGGCGTAAAGATCCGTACTTATAAGTCTTTTGTTTTACCTAAAAAGCATGTATAACTCATGCCAAAAATGAATTTAATGGATTTAAGGAGTTATCAATGAATCATCCTTCAGATTTAAAGTACGCAAGTACACATGAATGGGTGCGAATTGAAGGTGACCTTGTTGTTACAGGCATTTCTGATCATGCACAAGACGCATTGGGTGATTTAGTTTATGTTGAAGCACCAGATGTGGGTCAATATATCACTGCTGGTGAACAAGCGGGTGTGGTCGAGTCGGTAAAAACCGCTTCTGATATTCATGCACCGATTTCTGGTGTGGTTGTTGAAGTCAATCCAGACCTTGAAGATGATCCTGATTTTGTAAACGATGCACCTTATAGCAAAGGTTGGATTTATAAAATTAAACCAGACAATATGGCTGATGTAGATGCTTTATTGACCAGCGAACAATACGAAGCTGGTCTGTAAATATTTCTAATATCTAAAAAATCAGCCCTCAGGCTGATTTTTTTATTTCAATTTGATAGCTAAATTGGCTTATATACCATTTGCATGAATATGCAGCTTATATTTCTTCCGAAGCTTCGGTGCTTTCAGGTTCTTCTTTCTTTTCTTCAACCATACTAAACGATTGCGCAGCCGCTGAAGTACCATTTGCACGTGAACTTTTTAGTTTAATTTGCAAACGTAATTCATTGGTTGAATCGGCATTTCTTAAAGCTTCTTCATAAGAAATTGCGCCATCATTATATAAATCAAATAAAGCTTGGTCGAAAGTTTGCATCCCAATTTCACGAGATTTTGCCATGATCGCTTTTAGTTCATGAAACTCACCTTTCAAAATCAAATCTGAAATGAGCGGCGTATTTAACATGATTTCAACGGCTGCACGGCGTCCTTTACCATCTTCAGTCCGGATTAAACGCTGCGAAACAATCGCTTTCATATTGCTCGATAAATCCATAAGCAATTGATTTCTTCGCTCTTCTGGGAAGAAGTTAATGATTCGATCTAGGGTTTGATTGGCGTTATTTGAATGTAGCGTACCTAAACATAAATGTCCTGTTTCAGCAAAGGCAATTGCATGTTCCATAGTCTCGGTGTCACGAATTTCACCAATTAAAATCACGTCTGGTGCTTGTCGCAAGGTATTTTTTAAAGCGTTATGCCACGAATGACTGTCTACACCGACTTCACGATGCGTAATCATTGATTTTTTATGCTTATGCACATATTCCACTGGGTCTTCAACAGTGATGATATGCCCTGCACTATTTTCATTTCGATAATCAATCAGCGCCGCTAAAGAGGTTGATTTTCCTGAACCTGTACCTCCAACCACTAAAACTAAACCACGTTTTTCCATAATCACGTGCTTAAGCGAAGCCGGTAATTTAAGCTTTTCAAAATTTGGAATTTCTGCCGTAATGGTACGAATGACCATACCCACATGTAACTGTTGCTGAAATACATTGACACGAAAACGCGAAACGTTTGGCACACTAATCGCAAAGTTACATTCTAGTTCTGTTTCAAACTCTTTGCGCTGCTTCTCATTCATCAAACTATAGGCGAAAAGCTTTGTTTTCTCAGCATCAAGTTCTTGCTGCCCAAAGGGTTTCATCATGCCTTGATGTTTAATACTTGGTGGAAAATCTGCCGTAATAAATAAATCAGAACCCCCATATTCAACCACTTTGGTTAACATGTGGAACATAAAACGGCGTGCTTCTTCCAGCAATTCAGCAGTGTACATCAACTTCCCCAATATAAAATTTCAAACACCCAAGCACAGATTGTCATTATTTCTGGCGCTGTATTGAGCTTAGACATTATTGTGCATAAAAAATTTGATTCACTCAAACATAAAACACTGAATTATCAGTATATATTTTAAAATATAGGCCATATTTCAATTTTTATATTGAAGTAAGCAACAAAGGATTTTTCAAAATAAAAGCCTTAGAACAATCAATGTTCTAAGGCTTTGGGGTAAATCAATTCAGACTGAGTATGCTCTGGATTGTTAAGCACTACGTTTAATTTGTGATGCATGAAGTTCATTCGTAACCTGTTGAATCAAAGCAATGGTCTTATCCCAACCTAAGCATCCATCTGTTATAGATTGACCATAAGTCATGTCACAACTAATTTTTTGATTACCATCCACTAAATGACTTTCCAACATCACGCCACGCACTTGGGTATGCTCACGCTCCGCTACAATAGTGCGTAATACTTCAGGTTGCTTCATTGGGTCTTTATGGCTATTACCATGACTACAATCGATCACTAAAGCCGGTAAATCGCCTTTTACTTTACTACGAATTTTGTCTATTTCAGCCAAACTATAATTTGGACCTGTATTGGAGCCACGTAAAATCAAATGTGCTTGTGGGTTGCCAACAGATTCTAAAATACACGGTAAGCCGGCTTGACTCATACCTAAGAACTGGTGTGGATGGGACGCAGATTGAATGGCATCTAGAGCAATTTGGATTGAGCCATCTGTTCCGTTTTTGAAACCAATACTGTATGGCATATGACTCGAGATTTCACGATGAATTTGTGATTCGCTGGTACGCGCACCGATTGCACCCCAAGCCAAAAGGTCATCAAAATAACCCGTCGCCATTGGGCTTAAAATTTCAGAGGCAATTGGCAAACCCATTTCAATAATTTGTAAGTACAGCTCACGTGATTTTTCTAAGCCCAACTGCATATTAGATGAACCATCTAAACTTGGGTCATACATATAGCCTTTCCAGCCCACTGTAGTACGTGGTTTCTCAATGTATGCGCGCATCACAAGAAAAATTTGATCTGAAACCTGTGCCTGTAATTGTTTTAATTTTTCAGCATATTCCAACGCAGCAATTGGATCATGGATTGAACATGGGCCGCTAATAATCATTAGACGCGGGTCTTGACCCGTCAAAATATTTTGAATCGTTGCACGATGTGCAGCAATTTGCTCTGCAGCATGAACTGATAAAGGTAATTGTTGTTTCAATTGATGTGGCAAGCTCAAAAGTGTTTCTTTTGGCTGTGTAGATTTCTGAATTTCTGAATTTTGAGTTTGTTGTAAAGCTGTATTTAGCGCATTCATTGGTTCTATTCCTTTGGACTGTATACATTAACAGTCCGATCTTTTATCTGAGCGTTATGGGACTTTGGGACTTCAGGGCTTTAGACATAGACTGACTAAAGTAAAACCAATAACCGTTGCTAAAATATGAATTATTTACTGTAAACATGAGATTTCTCCAAAAATATTATAAAAATCAAGACATAAAAAAACCTGATCAGGGTTGCCGATCAGGTATAAACTTGGTGGGCAACCTTTTTCATGCCCGAACGCGTTCAGGCAATTATCTAAACTGCCAAAAGTAATAATATGCGTTTAAGATTAAAGGTTGCTTTAACATCTTGATTTCATCAAAAAGTATCTGTCTGAAAATTAAAATACGCTGTATTCATCGGTTTGACAATAGTTTTTTGCTATTTTGTTGTATTAAATAACTCTACTGTCAATTACTGCGACCTATTTTTAAAATTTGATGTATTGATTAATAAATAAACATTTATTAGACTGCACAACATTAGGCTGTTTAAAGCTTTTTTCCACTTATTTTTAATTCGAGTATTTGCCAATGAAGTAAGCCCTGTTTTTTTCATCATCAAATCCATTTTTTTGATGTGCAAACACATGGCTAATGACTTCGACTGCATTTTCTCAAATATTGTCTTTTTTATAGAATAAAATTAGTTATTTGTATTGCGCATCTTTGCTATCGCAAGGTGCATCTATGACTCAAACAACTTGTACAATTTCCAAACTAAGCTTGGAATTTCCTTCTAAAACACTTTTTAAAAACCTGAAATTTAACCTCAATCAACAACAGCTTTCGGCATGTATTGGTCGCAATGGTTTAGGAAAGTCCTGCATCCTTAAAATTTTACATCAGCAAAATCTGAAAGATCTCCCATACGAAGGGGAAATTTCATGGAATGTACCACATGCCTATTTATCACAATTTACTCGACTAGAAGCTGACACGATTGCTTCTGCACTCGGTGTGGAAAATTTATATGACGCATTTCAACGTATCGAAATAGGCAATGCCAGTTTTGAAGACTTTGAGCTGACTGAAAACCAGTGGCACCTTCCTACACTTTGGCAGCAACAACTTAAGCAGGCGTCACTTCCAACAGATTTAAATTTTCCAGTCGCTCAGCTGAGTGAAGGTCAAAAAACCAAATTGGCTTTGTGTGCATTATTTTTAAAAACTGACCATTATTTACTTTTGGATGAACCTAGTAACCATTTAGATGTATCTTCACGTTTATGGCTCATCGATCGTTTAAAAAACCATCCTGCGGGTGCATTCGTCGTCAGTCATGATCGAGAGTTGCTGCAACATGTAGAGCATATCTACGCTTTAAATGAGTTTGGAGTCACGCATGTTACTTGTAACTATGAAGAATACATTCAAAAAAATGATCTGCAAAATAAAGCCTTACAGCGTAATGCTATGCAGCATCAGCGTGAGTTAAAACAACTCAAATTACAACAACACGAAACACAAATGAAAGCACAAAAACGAGAACAACAAGGTCATGCACTACGCAAGTCAGACTCCCAAGCTAAAGTTTTACTCGATTTTAAAAAAGAGCAAGCCGGTCAAAGCCTCGCGACAGTTCAAACGCAACAGCAGAAGCAATTGGAAGAAAAGAGAACCCAACTGCTTCAATCACAGCAACAACTTGAGCATATCAAAGAGCAGCAATTTGTTTTTCAACATCGCACTGAAAAAACAGGAGAAATCTTAAGAGTTAAAGATTTTCATAGCAAAACATCTCAGCACCTACCTTTCGACTTGGCCTTACAAGCAGGTGACAAAATTCATTTAAAAGGAAAAAATGGTATTGGTAAATCTACATTTCTAAAGTATCTGAGTCAGACCACATCACAGTCTAGCCATGAAATATTTTTGTCTGTGAATACCCTGTATTTAGACCAAAACTTGAGTGATTTATCACCTGAACTGAGTGTTTTGGACAATCTAGCAAAGTTTAATCGTGATGTTTCCTCAACGGAATGGCGTAATCAACTTGGTCAACTTAGAATCCGTGGTCAAAAAGCGGAACTGCCATTTCACTGTTTAAGTGGTGGTGAACGTTTAAAAGTGACCTTGTTAGGCTTAAATTATTTAACGCCAAATATAGAGCTTTTATTGTTAGATGAACCTGAAAATCACTTAGATATAGAATCTAGAGCGTTATTGGCTCAAGCCATTCAGCATTATACAGGTGCGGTGATCCTCGTTTCACATGATGCTTATTTTGTAGAATCTTGTGGCATTCAGAGTAGCGTCCAATTAGTTGAATAGCTCTTACTCTTTAGAAAGATCTAAAAAAGCCAAAGTAGATGAACGCTACTTTGGCGAATTTACTGCTTTAGAAATCGTTCTTATTTAACTGATATTACGCACGTAAAAGTAATTTCGCATTTTTAAAATGCTTTTTCAGTCTATTCGACGGAGTCTTACATCTAGGGTTTAGATAAAGAGATTAGCCTTCGGCTGGAGGTACTCTTACGAAACGATGTTTCTCATTAGGCAAAATGAGAAGCAAAGCTTCGCAAGGAAACCATCTTGCGGTGCAATGCACCTCACCGACTAAACTCGTTCACTAGCGTCAAATTATTCAAAGTATCGCAAAAACATTTTTGATGAGAAGTAGTCCTGTCTCAAACAGTTGCGGATGACATTACCGTGTATCGTTCTTTTATTTGAATCAAATTACGTTTCTGATGTTAATACGTAGCTTCAGCTTCTAATTTAAGATCTCTTAGGACAATATTGCTAAACAATACTGTGTTTTAACGCCCGATTTTCTTCATGATTTTTTGTTTAACATGCTGTTGAAGTGATGCTGAACGTTCCTTGATTTCGGCTCTCCAGTCATTCGGCACTGAGCATTTCGCGAGGCGAACCCAAACGCTTGCAAATTGTTTGATAAAACTGGCTTCGTTATAGTGAATACCATATTCGTCACAAAGTGCTTTAATTTTAGGTGCGGCTTCTGCATAGCGATTCGCAGGCATATCTGGAAATAAATGGTGTTCAATTTGGTGACTCAAATTACCACTGAGTATATGCAACCATTGTGTTCCACTAAAATTACTTGAGCCACGAATTTGACGGAGATACCACTCTGCTCGAGTTTCGTTTTCGGTATTGTCCATTTCGAAGTTTTCCGCATCTTCAGTAAAATGGCCATTAAAGATGACAGCGGAAGCCCATAAGCTACGAATCACGTTGGCTACAGCATTTCCTGCAAAGACAGGAATCGCATTGGGACCTGCAATAAGCGGAAAAAACACATAATCTTTAATCACTTGGCGCTTAATTTTCTGACGTACATCAGCCGCTTCATGCCATACATCTTTCCAAGTTTTGGTTTTATACGCAATAACATCTTCTAAATGTAAACGTTGAATGCCGACATACCACTCAAAGAAAACCATGAGTTGAGCAGCCAGTGGAATATTAAATAGGAAGCGTGGCTCCCACTTTTGCGATTCGCTCACACGGATCAAACCATAACCGACATCATGGTCCATACCCACAATATTGGTATAGGTATGATGCACATAGTTATGGGTATATTTCCAGTCTTGACCCGTGGCAATAGTATCCCAGTCATAGTTAGCACCATTTAAACTCGGGTCATTTAACCAATCAAACTGACCATGCATCACATTGTGTCCGAGTTCCATGTTCTCTACGATTTTAGAAATACCCAATAAGCCTGTGCCGAGTAACCACACTGGTGGAATCCAGCCTGCAAACATCAACATGCCACGAGATGCGATCTCGCTATAACGGACAAAATTGCGAATTTTATAAATATACGCTGCATCTTTTTCACCCACACTCTGGATGATTTCACGGCGAATTTGCTCAACTTTTTCGCCAAATTCAGCAGTTTGTTCGGGTGATAAATAACGTGACTTACTATTCGGACTAATATATATCGATTGATTCATGATGACGCCCCTGATTTGTTTTTATGCGGCTTGGGTTAGAGTTGAATGCGTACGGGTGAAATTGCCTGAGAGACACATAACTTGATTTGTGTGTTATTCGCATGATCCATTTCGCCAGTGAGTAAGTTTTTCACTGAACCCTGTAATTTGGTACACGAACAGGTATTACAAATACCCATCCGACAGCCATGCGCAGGTTTTAAACCGGCTTTTTCAGCACTTTCCAGTAAATTTCCCTCTGCCAAAAAATCTTGCTGGGCTAAACTAAAAGTAACAGGTTGAGCAGGCACTGAATCATCAGCAATCATCTGAAAATATTCAGTATTTAAATATTCTGAAAGCTTGAATTCACGATACAATTGCTCAATGCTTTGCATCATTTGCGTTGCACCACAGGCATAGCAATCTCGCAGCTTAAAATCAGGAACCATGTGATTTAGCACCTCTGGTGAGATATGCAATTTGGTTTTCAGCGTATTAATCGCATGTAAATGTACATGGTTAGATTGCTTCGCTAGTTGAATCAATTCATCCAAATAAGCATCATCTCGATTGAAGTAAATCAGGTCAACTGTACGTCCAAGCTGAATGGCTTGTTTAAACAAAGCCATGATTGAGGTAATACCACTCCCTGAAGCAAGCAGTAAAATTGGGCGATCCGAATTTAGCTTTAGGCCAAACTCACCTTGCGGTTGCGATAATTCAACAACATCACCTGTTTTTAATTGCGTCAGGCAATTGGACACTTTGCCTTGCTGTTTAACTGCAATCACCACATGACCAGATGTATTAATTTCGACGACGCTATAGCTACGTTGATGACGTACACCATCTTTGACAACTGTCACCAGAACACATTGGCCTGGTCGATAATTTGCTGCCTTAAAATTGTGATTCGCTAAAAAACTCAGTTCATAAAACCCGATCCCCACACAACGTGATTTGACCAATTGTGCTTTTACACGTTTGTAGGCCCAAATTGCATCAAATTTCTCTCCGATAAAATCAATAAAATCTTCCCGAATCCACTCAGGCTTGTAACTTGTAGTTGTCATTTTTTGCCTCGGATAATGCATTAATATACATTTGTTTTTAAATTATGCTTACCTTAAGTTTAGTGCTAATTTCCCACCATGTGAATTCGGGACAAAATCTATCATTTGGCATTTTTTATCATTTTATGTCTAACAATCTGTCACTTTTTGCAAATCCTAATTTGAAGTTTTGATTTGTTATACCAACATAAATAAAAAAACTAGGCCAAAGCCTAGTTTTTAAAACAGTGAAAATAAACGTATTAATATTTAAATGATTAGTCGTTTAATCAATAATATTTAAATCAATGTTTAATCTTCAAAATGTACAACAGAGCGAATTGATTTACCTTCATGCATTAAATCAAAAGCTTCATTGATTTTATCTAGCCCCATGGTATGGGTCACGAATGGTTCAAGTTTGATCTCGCCTGACATGGCTTCTTCTACCATACCCGGTAATTGTGAACGACCTTTAACACCACCGAAAGCAGTGCCTTTCCAAGTACGACCTGTAACCAATTGGAATGGACGGGTTGAAATTTCTTGACCTGCACCTGCCACACCAATAATCACAGATTGCCCCCAACCACGGTGAGCACATTCCAAAGCAGAGCGCATCACATTGGTATTGCCAATACATTCAAATGAATGGTCGACGCCCCAACCCGTCATTTCTACAATCACTTCTTGAACTGGACGATCATAATCTTTTGGATTAACAAAATCTGTAGCGCCAAATTCTTCAGCCAGTTTGAATTTGTCAGGATTGGTATCTACGGCAATGATACGACCTGCTTTAGCTTTTTTAGCACCTTGTACCACAGCCAAACCAATTCCACCTAAACCAAAGACTGCAACTGAATCACCTTCCTGAACTTTAGCGGTATTTTTAACTGCACCTAAACCTGTTGTTACGCCGCAACCCAACAAACACACATGCTCATGGTTCGCTTCAGGGTTAATTTTTGCCAAAGAAACTTCTGCAACCACAGTATATTCAGAGAATGTTGAACAGCCCATATAGTGATAAATCGGCTGACCATTGTAAGAAAAACGTGTTGTGCCATCAGGCATTAAACCTTTCCCTTGTGTTGCTCGTACAGATACACAAAGATTTGTTTTACCCGATTTACAGAATAAACATTCACCACATTCTGCGGTATAAAGCGGAATTACATGATCACCCGGTTGCACTGAAGTCACACCTTCACCGACTTCAACCACAACACCTGCACCTTCATGCCCTAAAATTGCTGGAAATACGCCTTCAGGATCATCACCCGACAATGTAAATGCATCTGTATGACACACACCTGTATGGCTAATTTTGACTAAAACCTCACCTGCTTTAGGTGGTGCCACATCAATTTCAACAATTTCTAAAGGCTGACCCGGTCCAAAAGCAACGGCTGCACGTGATTTCATGTCTAAAAACATCCTGTATGGCTTATATTAACAGATGAGTTACAGTAACCTCTTTTTAAGCCTAGATACAACCTTAAAACATGATGTTATGATGAATTTTTCAAGGAATGATTAATGCTATTCGAATGATACAATTACGTGAAATAAGTTGTACTGTCGGTTTAACTGTTTCGATCAGCCTATTAACTGGATGCAGCTTACCTAGCAATCAGTCAAAAAAAGATGTCCCTATACAATCACATGCAGAAAAATGGATTACGTCTGCTACGGATTTAGAAAAATTAGAACAAAAACAAACGGCTTATTTAGCATTAGATGATGCCTTCTTAAGCATTGCTTCTCGCCTACATTTGATTCGAAATGCAAAATACACCATCGATTTGCAATATTATATTTGGGAAAATGATGCTATTGGGCATCTGATGTTTCAAGAATTACTGCATGCCGCTGACCGTGGGGTAAAAGTCAGGCTACTAATTGATGATCAAAACGGGACGAAACTCGATCCGACCTTACAATCCCTTTCAGCTCATCCCAACATTTCAATCAAACTGTTTAATCCCTATAAATTCAGAAAATTACGTGTCATTGATTATGCATTTCGCTTAAAGCATATTAACCATCGTATGCATAATAAATTAATTGTTGCCGATGGTTTTATAGGCGTAACTGGTGGTCGTAACATCAGTAATGAATATTTTGATGCCAGTGAAAGTTTTCAATTTACAGATTTGGATATCCTTTTCTATGGGGAAGCCATTCAACAAGCCAATCAAGTGTTTTTGAACTTTTGGAATGATGATTTAAGTTATTCTGTTCAGCAATGGATTGGTGCAGGTACAAAAGAAGACTTAAATCAATTAAGACAAACGTACCAAGAAAACTCTACAACGTTGACTAAAGATCAACAGCGCATTAACTATGCACAGCAACAACTGGCGGCTCAGCTTAAACTAAGACCGGTGAATTGGGCCGAAGCACATTTCATTGCGGATAGTCCGAATAAAATTCGTGGTGAGGCTAAAGAGCAAGAATTAATTTATAACCAATTTTCGACCTTGATGGGACAGCCCAAGGAACGCATGGAATTGGTTTCAGCTTATTTTGTTCCCACGCAACAAGGAACTGACTTTCTAACGGGTCTTGCAGGTAAAAATGTAGAAGTCCGTGTGTTAACCAATTCATTTTTAGCCAATGACGTCGCTGTCGTTCATGCGTTTTATCAAAAATATCGCAAAGACTTACTCGAAAATGGCGTGAAACTATATGAATTTAAACCTTATATAGAGCGTTCAAAACGCACATGGTATGAGGTCATAACTGGAAATATCATCCCTGCAAAAGGCAAAAATGCCTCTAGTTTGCATGCAAAATTTTTCGATATCGACGGAATGGTGTTTATTGGATCATTTAACTTTGATCCACGTTCCGCAAATTTAAATTCGGAAGTTGGCCTTGTCGTTAAGTCTGATCGATTACAAAATGATATTTCTGCCGCATTAAACCAGTATTTACCGCAAATTGCATATGAATTAAAACTAGATAAAAATGGCGAAATCATTTGGTTAGAGCATCAAAAAAATGGAACAATCAAAACCTATACTCATGAACCAGAAACAACACGATTCCAAAGATTTAGCATAAAAGCAGTGTCATACCTCCCGATTGAATGGATGATGTAATGACAACGTACTGCTAAATGATTGAATTGCCCTCGTCGAGGCTATTTATTGAAATAATCTGATAAGTTCGATCAAGTCAAAAACGGTCTTAGTCAGTCTCGTTCATATGAGTGCTGGCTTTTGAAAACAACCAAGCCATTGATTTCGCCAAGAAATTCCACTTGCCCATATTTGGCTGCTTTCAGCGCGGCTAAATGTTCCTCAACTGACATATACAACTCATGATTTTGCTGTGCATGTGGTGCATATAAATGATCACATAAAAAATACACGCCTTGTGTATTTAACAATGTTTTTACAGTCCGATGAAACTCTGCTGCATACGCCTTATGTCTCAATTCATGTAAGGCCTGATGAATAATAATCAAATCAAAGGTGCTTTTCTCATTGAAATGAAGAGGTTATTCCCAATTAGATTGTTTGAAATCCCCTGTTATAAAATTACATTTTAAGAGTTGTTCTGCACTTAGTTTTTCTTTTGCCAAGTCATGCATAGCTTCGGAAAAATCAAATGCTGTGTAATCTATATTTGGACAATGATTGATTAAAAATTCAGCAAAATAGCCTAGACCTGAACCGAGTTCAAGCACGTGCGCATTCGGGTTGAAAGCCAAAATAGAGTCGACATACATTTGAAAGATGTCATAACGCCACGGACGTTTAAGATTGACTTCAGTCAGCAGCCCATTGTTTAGCTTCGATTGGATCTTTTAAGTCTATGGGGCTGTGCACATCATTTATGTGAATATTATTTTCGCAATTCATTTTCTTAGACTTAATTTAGATAGATTGAATGCTATTTATACATAAAATATCTCAATAAAAGCAAAGGTTTTACTCACACTTGATGATGCTTTAACATCCACCTCTTATTTTGTTTTATTTCCTCCTAAAGTTTTCTAATGCAATTTTTTGATTTAAGCCGCCAATTTAATTTAAGTGATATTTTAACGCCTTTTACGACACTTCCTGAACTTGGTCATCAAGAATGGTTTTTGTCGAAAGTTCGGGTTGAGCATGACTGCTTATCTGACAATGACATGATTGAAGGCCAAGCTGTGCTTAAATCTAATCACAATATCCAAATTGAGTTGGAATGGTTAATCCAAGATACAGGTCATGAATTACAGCTTTTATTTAAAGGCATTGAAACTGCAGCTAGCGAAGAAACTTTGGTGATCGTGAAAGGCGCACAAATTTTAAATGATGCAAACAAAAAAGTTTCATCTCAGACACTGAGTTTATGGATCGATGGTACTTTACTACCTATGCTGCCGAATATTCGCAAAGAAATTAAAGCGCGTTTAAACCTTTGGGATTATGTTGAATATGATGGCTAAGGAGTTGATGTTTATCCATAAGATGCCACGTGTTGAGTATTGAATGTTGCCTGTTTAAATGAGACATATATTTCAAGGTATCTCACAATAACGTAAACTTCCCTAAAGTAAGCCTATATCTTTAAATAAGCTTTGATAGGCCTCAGCTTTTTTTTCCAGTGCCAGTGGATAAGCCCTAGATGATGATGGCATGCGGTATAAAGTCAAATCTCTGCCTGCAAATTCGGTACGAACAGCATGCCCAATGTGTGGTTTTTCAGTATTTTCTGGCATCGAGAGCATCAAAGTATCAGTCGCCTTGTCTCCCGTCGTCATAATACTGTGGCAATTCGGCATTTTTTGAAGCAGCTTCGCAATATCGGTTGGCTGATGGAGCTGTAAAAACTTGTCTGATGCATTTCCTTTCAAACGAATCACTTGATAGGCCGTATCAAAAATGCCTATGCCTTTTTGATTTAAAAAATCTCGAATGCGCTGTTCTTTAAAAGTCTTGCTATCTAGATTGAGAAAATGATTTTTATCCTGAAAAAAACATAGGCCAAAGATTTTCCACATGTCATTTTGGAAATTTGGATAGTAAAAATCCATTTTCCAGCGTGTTTTGGGTGGCGGAAAACTCCCTAGCATCAAGAGTTTCCCATTTGATGGCAAAAATGGCGCTAAAGGATGCGTTTCGATTTGCGGATTTGCGTCGGAAATGTCTTTGCTCATGTAGATTTAACTTCGCCCAGTGTTTGAATCATTATTGTCTATGAAAATTCTTCAGTGATGTGTTTCGCTATTATTTCAGCCCATAACTGATAAATTTCTTTACTCGGGTGAAAGCCGTCTTTGGCCATTTGTAAATTTTTCTCACGATAATCGTGTAAATCGTATTGAATTAACCGCATATTCGCTTGAGTATTAACATAATTTTTTAACAGCGCATTCATCTTCTTTGAATATTGTCCAAACAGCCATGACAATGGAAACGGTAAAGCTGGAAACTCATCCATTGGTGGCACACCTGAAATAATCAATAGCTGTGGATGAAACTTTTCCTCAACAGCTTGATATAAGCGCTGCTGGAGCTTCAACCATTGGTCTGGCTGTTTTAAAGCTGTGACATCATTGACACCAACAGAGCTGATCACGACATTAAAGTTCTGCGTAGTGACATTGTCCAAAGCATTGATGATTTGCTGGCTGTTATGTCCCGTTGTGGCTTCAAGGCAATAGTGAACTTGATAATCAGGCGATAAAATTTTAAGTAATTGTCCCAATAACGCATCCGACTGATGCTCGACGCCGACACCTGCTGCTGCTGAATCACCTAGTATTAATAGCGATAATGGCCGATTACCCTGACCAATCATTCCACAGCGCTCTCCCACCGGTTCTGCTAAACGTGGGGTATTTTTTTTCACACGGTAACCTTGGATCAGTAATGCAGGTAACAGCAGCAGTGTTGATACTTTGAGTAGCATAATATTTGGGTAATGAATTAAAGCTTGTCGACTGCATTATTTTAATTATTTTAAAAAACAAAGCATTGACTCTATTGTTATTTTTCTACATTTTCTTTTTTTAAAAGCACCATTCTGCGGCATATTGCTAGTTTTTTATATTAATAATGATTATCATTTATCTGATTTCATTCTACCTATTTTATTATTTCAATGAAAAAACTTTCCCTACTTTTTTTTGCTTGTTCTATGAGCTTTGCTGTTTCTTCTGCTTTTGCCCAAACTCAAAACTTACCCGCTTTAACCGATACAACAGAAAAAAAACATTTCCCTTATGCTGCTGCATGTGAAGATGTCAAAGCGCAAAGCCAAATATTATTAAACCTACAACATCAGTTAAATCAAAATCCAAAACAACATGCTCAAATTCTTGAAGATTTTTGGAAGCGTGTAGAGCTTATAGGTACACCAATCATTGAAAACTATGATGAAAAACATGACCGTATAATTTTTTTATGGAAAGGTGCGCAGCATAATGTACGCCTTATTGGTGGGCCGAGTAATGACCATGAATGGTTAACACGTCTACCAAATACCGATATTTGGTTTAAAGAATCGATTATTGATCATCGTTATATTGGCAGTTATAGCTTTGCTGTCGACTTACCGAACTTAGAAGGTTATCTGTCAAATTATTGTCCGCATCTGAATCCTAAACTTAAAGAATCAAGAACGCAGCGTCGTGCTGTGATACAAGTACAACGCATCGATCCTTTCAACAAAAACACTTATCTCGCAAGTGATGACACATCAGGTTTACGTAATGAAAATTTTGCGGCGCTTAAAGATGCCCCGCCATTTATTGATCCAAAACAATATCCAAATGTAAAACAACCCCAATTACAAGAGTTTGTTCTACACAGCAAAATTTTGAATAACTCACGTAAAATCCAAATTTACCAATCTAAAGCTAAGAAAAATCAAAGCTATATCACCGCTATATTTTTTGATGGTCAGCATTATAACGAGTTGCTGAATGTTCCAAAGGCATTAGATATATTAGTTGAGCAAGGTCAGTTACCGCCAATTCAAGCCATTTTTGTTTCTCCACCGAACGATCAGGAACGACCGAAAGAATTAACACCAAATACTAAATTTTCAGCATTTTTTAGTGATGAACTGATGCCTTGGATTCAAAAAAATGCACCTGCAAAAGTCGATTCGAAGAAAACGGTACTACTTGGGTCAAGTCTTGGCGGTTTAAGTTCAGCTTATTTAGCCTTAGAAAATCCAAATCAAATTAGTCATGTCGTACCGTTATCTGGATCATTTTGGTGGCAAAATGCGCCGACAGACCTCCCTAATGGCATGAGTAAAATCATTCGTGATAAAACCTCACAACCTAAACAGAATTGGTTTATTACTGCCAATAGTTATGAAAGCTCTCGAAATAATAATGAACTGAGTATTTTAGAGACTTCGCCTATTGTTGCAGCCGACTTAAAAAATAAAGGTCATGATGTGCATTACCAATCATATATCGGCGGACATTCCTACGCGGTATGGCAAGTTGCCTTGCAAGATGCGCTCAAGCATTTTTTTGCACACAAGTAATTTATAAACGTTTAGATCATAAAAAAGCCCTCAATTGAGGGCTTTTTTTGAAGCTAGTACTGATTTAATTCCAGCGATTTATGCGTTTAAAGGTTCCAAAATCATTGAAACGTACACCAACCTCACGCATGACTTGGTGTGCAGTTTTTGCGGTTAGATGACGAATATAAAACGGCTCTTTGACCACAAAATGGTGGATGGCATGGGTCGAACCAAAGTTAAAGCAAAATAATTGCATTGGGAACAACCACCACGGATTTAACACCTGAGTTTGTTTAATGACATCGCGTGGGTCAATATCACCATAATAATGCATATTTGAGCTGATAAATTGTAAGCAGAAAGAACGTATAAAGTTCGGAATAATCCAAATCACAGCTAAAAAATTAATCGTTGGAATTAACTTTACTAAATTAACTGACCAACTAATACTTTGTCCTAACATTGGAGCAATACCATTCACCACATGATAAATGACAAATACATACCAAATGCCGTAATAAACAAAACTTAAAGGGAAAAATCCAGTCAATTGAGAGAACAATGCCGTTTTACGTTCTTTTTCAGGTTGTTTTTCAATGAATTGTCCTATCATTTTAAACATTTGAAATGGGCGCAAATACACCGTCATCAATTGATCGCTAATGACCAATATACGACGTAAACCCCACGGCATGCCATTACTGATGCCCCGTTCTTCCAAATCGTATTCTGAACCTGAATATTTATGGTGGTTGAGATGCAAACGACGACGTGCCCAAGGACTAATGGTATTGGGACGTGCTAACCACACCAAAGCCAACATGAGATGGTGAGCCCACGGCGTCTTTTTAAAATACATATAATGAATCAGGTCATGTTCTAATTCATGTGTCAGTGAAGCAAACATCGCCACCAAAATCACACAAGCCCATGCCGGTAAAATGCCAACGGCAAACGCCCAAGCTGAACCCAACATTCCCAGTAGCGCAAAAATAAGGATGGAAGCGCCAATAAAGTTTTGATGTTTTAAAATGGGATACTGTTGACGTAAGTCTTCACCAGCTTTCGTTACGACAGTTCTGACTTTGTTAATTCGCTGTTGATCTGTCATATCGGAAGACATAGACATAATACAAACCTAAAAATTAATGAACAGTTGTACATTAAAGCAAATTAAAAAAAAGGAAATCGCTATTTTGAGAACAAATCATCGTCTGTTCAAATATTCAACATTTTATTTATTTTCAATATCTTATTTATAAATAATCTGAGTATTTACTCCATTTTTTCTTTGCAAAATCGGCTGCTTTTACTGTCTTTTCATCACAGGTTTGATGTATTCCTTTTTTAACCTACAGAGGATGACGAATATCACTTGAGAATAAAAAAGCCCCAAAATTGGAGCTTTATTATTGAATAAAGGTTTAACCCAATTTATTCACGATCTTCAATGGCAATACTTTCATCGCAAGACCTAAAGGCAACCACGGCCATTGTGGTACATAAGCTTTAACCGGTGCTTTCTCAATAGCTTTTGCTAAAAGATGTGAACCAGTTTTTTCATCGACTTCAAATGGCAGTTTTTTCGCACCTTCATTGATCTCTGTACGAATATAACCAGGGAAAATAGTCGTCACTTTAATTGGGGTATCAATCAGCTCTGCACGAATGCCTTCAGCTAGAGCAGCAACACCTGCTTTACTTGCACCATAAGCCGTTAAATGTTTAGGCATGCCGCGCATAGCACTCATTGAAGAAATCACCACCAAATGCCCTGCATTTTGGCTACGGAAAATTTCAACTGCAGCTTCGCATTGCGCCAAAGCAGAGATAAAGTTAGTTTCAACTGTCGCACGGTTAATTTCAAAATTACCTTTACCAATACGACGACCTTCACCGACACCTGCGTTGACAATAACACGGTCAATACTGCCAAAATCTGCTTTAAAGGCACGGAACACTTCAAACACTTGATCATAATTTGTGACATCGAGGGTTTTCGCAATCACTTTGATGCCATATTGGCTTTCCAATTCCTGTTTTAGTGTTTCTAGACGCTCTAAACGACGTGCACAAATGGCCAAGTTGTAGCCTTTTTGTGCAAACTCGCGTGCCATTCCTGCACCAATTCCCGAGCTTGCACCTGTAATTAAAATTGTTTTAGCCATGATAATTCCTTTGTTTACCTTAGATCCAAGTCAATAAATTTGGATCAACTGCTTTTATAAAATGGTGTTCATTTAAACTGAGTAGTTGCGGTTCATTTCCAACCAAACGCAGTGTTGTCATACTGGTATTGGCAATGGCCCAATTGAGTGCAAATGTTTTTTCAGGACTCAGCCCTAATATTTTACCTACGGCAACCGAGATCACTCCACCTGAACTAAAAACAACGGCATAACGTGGTTTGGTTTCAGCCAGTTGAGTGCATAACTTTTCTAGCGCTGTTTCGACTCGATTTTTAAAATGTGGCCAAGATTCATCGTATTCATGATGAAATTCTCCGCCTGTCCAACGCTCAATGGCACCTTCAAAAATTTTGGATAAATAAGCACGCGGGTTTTCATGCTTAGATACATCTTCTTTTAATAAATGCGGCTGGTTAAATCGAGGTTCATACTGAGCAAAAACTTGCTGATGATTAAATTCATTCCATGCGTTATCTGTATCAACTTGTGCTTCTGGAAAGCATTCAGCCAATGCAAGATTGGCTGTTTGTTGATGACGTTGCATGGAGCCTGCAACTACATAAGGACTTTCTTTTAAAATACGGTCGAAATACTGTCCCAGCACCTTAGCCTGTAGCTCGCCGTTGGGAGAAAGCTTGTCATAGCTTTCTGCACCAAAAGAAGCCTGACCGTGCCGAATTAAATATATCGTGGTCATTTCCCTAAAATATCCTTCATTTTTTCAATATATTTTTGTGCCACGTCATTGGCTTCAAGTTTTTGCAAACCAATAAGTTTTAAGGCACGAATATGTAAAGCATGGATCACAATCCAAAAATCTTTGAATGCCGGATTATTGGTTTGCTTGTGGTAAAAGCGATAATAAATTTGCTGTGCAATCACGGCTAAACGGAAAATGCCGAACACTTCATAAAAGGTCCAATTGTCCGTTTGCAGACCAGTTTTTTCTAAGTAATATTCAACGACTTCCTTACGGCTAAACATGCCTTTCAAGTTAGTCGGCTGACGGCGTGTCGCTTTAAAAATTGCGTTATCGCCACTTTCAACCCAATACGCCAAAGCTGATCCTAAGTCCATCAGTGGATCACCCAGTGTTGCCATTTCCCAATCCAATACGCCAATCACTTGGGTTGGATCATGTGGATCTAAAATCACATTATCAAAACGCCAATCGTTATGAATCACACAGGTTTTAGAGTCAGCAGGAATATTGTCTTTGAGCCAATTACGGACATATTTAAAAGAAGGAACATTTAAGGTTTTGGCTTTTTCATAACGTGCGTCCCAACCTTCAACCTGACGACGACAGTATCCGTCGCCCTTACCTATTTTTTCTAAAGTTGTGCCTTCATAAGGCACTTGATGCAGTTCAATTAATTTGTCGATGACGTTGGTACATAACGCTCGAACTTGAGTTTCATCAAAATTGATTTCTTTGGGTAAGTTTGCACGTGGAATGATACCTTCTACGCGCTTCATCACGTAGAAATCACAGCCAATCACTGATTCGTCCTGACATAGTGCCACCATTTCAGGGAGCACAGGATAAAATTCAGATAATGCCTTCTGTACATTATATTCACGTGCCATATCATGTGCAGACTTGGCTTTGGTGCCTTTCGGTGGACGACGTAAAATTAAATCAGCATTGTCGTATTTTAAGCGATAAGTCCAATTTGATGCACCGCCTGAATATTGAGTGACTTCTACAGGCCCTTCTATTTCAACGCCATGTTCAATCAACCAATTTCCTACAGCACGTACATCCAGTTCTTCACCCTCACGAACTGAACCGCCTACATCGATCACTGACATGCTTTTCTTCCTAAATTTGAATCTATCATGATGATAAAAATATAATTTTCTATAGTTTTATAGCATGGACAACTCGGGGTTGCCATGCCAAATATGTGACTACAACTTGTTTATTTTTTACGACGGCTGCTATAACCGCGCTTCGCCAATTCTAATTTTGCAATCATGCCTTTATGCACTTCATCAGGGCCATCAGCTAGACGCAGTGAACGTGCTTGCGCAAAGAAACCTGTGAGCGGTGTATCTCTAGAAACCCCAGCACCGCCGTGGATTTGAATCGCCATATCGACAACTTTTTCTAAGACACTTGGCGCAACCACTTTAATTGCCGAAATCTCGGTTAATGCAGCCATATTCCCTAGAGTATCCATTTTATATGCTGCATATAGGGTCAGTAAACGTGCTTGATCGATCGCAACACGTGCTTCTGCTACGCGTTCTAAATTGCCACCGAGTTTTAAAATTTCTTTACCAAACGCAGTTCGGCTCATACCGCGGTCAATCATCAGTTCTAGTGATTTCTCAGCAGCACCAATACAACGCATACAGTGATGAATACGGCCTGGGCCTAAACGACCTTGTGCAATTTCAAAACCTTGACCTGCTCCGCCAATGAAATTTGCAACAGGAACACGAACATTTGTGAAGCTAATTTCACCATGTCCATGTGGTGCATCGTAGTCACCAAATACTGGAAGCATACGTTCGATTTTTACACCCGCCGTATCGACAGGAACTAAAACCATTGAATGCTGATGGTGACGGTCTTTGCTTTCATCAGGTGTATGCGCCATAAAGATAATGATTTTGGCATTTGGATCACCTAAACCTGAAGACCACCATTTACGGCCATTCAACACAATTTCGTCGCCTTCAACGACAGCCGTAGCTTCCATATTGGTGGCATCACTTGAAGCAACTGCAGGTTCCGTCATACAAAACACCGAACGGATTTTTCCGTCTAGTAATGGTGTTAACCACTGCTGCTTTTGTTGTTCCGTGCCATAGCGCCAAATCACTTCCATATTGCCGCTGTCAGGTGCATTGCAATTGAATACCGTAGGTGCAAGTAAGCTACGGCCTGAAAGTTCTGCGATGTGTGCATATTCTTGTACAGATAAGCCTTGCCCAAGTTCAGGACAAGGTAAAAACATATTCCATAAGCCCTCAGCTTTGGCTTTATCCTTTAAAACCTCTAACTGTGCCGGCCATTGCCATTTGGTCCAATCACCACCTTGGTTCAACTCATGAACTTCTGCCCAAAACTCAGTTTCTACAGGCTCAATTTCATCTTTAATAAATTTTTTTGTTCTTTCAATATAATCTTGTGCACGTGCTGAAAGTTCAAACATGACAACATCCTTTAAATATTATGTTCTTTACGCTTTACAACACCATAACCTGAAATCTAATATGAACAAAATGATTTAATTCAATAGATGAACATGAATAGTATTCATAAAAATACCGTCATCGATATGGGTGTGTTTCACCGTATGGATATCAATTTATATCCACTGTATATCGCAATTTATGAACAAAAAAGCATTTCAAAAGCTGCGCAAATTTTGTGTATCACTCAGTCTGCAGCGAGTCATGCACTTCAACGTTTAAGACAACATTTACAAGATGACTTATTTGTACGTGCTGGGGCAAAAATGCTCCCGACTCCATTTGCTGAACAGATTTATCCCGTAATTAAAAATGCGCTTATTGCGATTCAAAGTATTTCTATCCAAAAACAACAATTTACTCCTTCAATGGTACAGAGCTTAAAAATTGCGGTACATGATGAAATTGAACCGATTATTTTTCCCAAGTTAGTTGAACACTTTCAACAGCAACAGTTTCAAATCCAATTTTCCAGTATTAAATTAGACCGCAAAACCATTGTGGCTGACCTTGCTGCACAGCAAATTGATTTTGCGATTGACCTAGAGCAAAACTTTGGTGAAAAGATTAATTTTCAAACCTTGGTTGAAGACCAATTCGTGGTTTGTAGTCAACATCCTAAGATGGATGAGTCTATTTATCTTTCTGCACCACACATTGGGGTTTCTTCACGACGTGCAGGTGTATTAGTTGAAGATATTTATTTAAATCGTAAAAAACACTCTAGAGAGATTTTTTTACGCTGTCAGCATTACTCTACAGCGTTACAAATTTTGGCACAGCAACCTAAGGCAATATTGACGATTCCACAAAATATTTTGACGCACTTACAGGTTGCTCCCGAACTGAATATTTTTGATGTACCTGTAGACTTGCCGAAAATTAAATTAGGGATGTATTGGCATAATGATTTGGAATTAAATTCACGGCATGTTTTTTTGCGAAGCGAAATTTCTAAAATATTTGCTTAGGCTATTTTTAATGGGACACCACTTTACTTAGGCTATTTGCATGTATTTAGATAGAGTTTTGCGTGATGAAACTTGCTGTATATTTATAGATCAAATGCTGATTATTTAAGGTATTTTTAACTGACCGTCGGTTTATTCGACAGCCATATATCATGAGTTCTTATAAAATCTAAACTCCTGTTTTTATGCGATATGACCTCGTTCATATCATTGTGTATGCTTTCAAATCTCTCCGCGAATTGGCTCATGGCTTTAGGTGCAGTACTGTGCCTGATCACAGTCTATGTTCTTTATAAAGTCACCATTTTCTTAAAGGATTTTTTCCAACCTTTTAAGAAAGGAAAATCTTACCTCTGTCGTGTATCCGATATTAGTGATGGCGATACCCTCACCTGCTATCGGATGAATCTGAGACGTTCTAAAACCAAACTTCGCTTTGCTTATGTGGATGCGCCAGAATCGACACAAGCCTACGGTAAAGAGTCAGCCCGCCTGATCAAATCCATGGTTTACAAGAAATTTGTCCGTGTAAAAATCACTGATGTAGACCGTTATGGCCGCTGCGTTGGGGTCATTTATCGCTATCGTAAATGCATGAATGAAGAGATGGTAAAACGTGGGGCTGCATGGGTGTACGAAGAATACATCCGTGACCAAAAGCATTTGAACTATATGATGAATTTACAAAGCAAAGCACGTAAACAAAAGAAAGGTTTGTGGAAAGCCAGTCGTCCAATGCGCCCTAAAGAGTATCGTAAATTACATAAATAACAGACCACAGTGCAGCATGGCTAAGGAATATTTGATGACTTAGCCATGTCTAATATTTGACCTTTTTTTACTTCGCTATACAATAATGCTGCCCTTTTGGGCATAGAAAATAAATTAGATAATTAAAATTGGAATAATAATGACTGAACTTACTTCAAGCGAATTGAATCCGTTTCAACAAGATCAAAATATTCAGCCTCAAATTCAAAAAGCCGATCATCCCCTGTCTCCTGAAGGACGTTTTGGCCGCCTGTCTTATTTAGCGTGGTTATTTATCATTAGTATGATTTATACCTGCCTATTAGGCATCAGCGTCGCGCTGGGACTTTTTGCATTTTTCAATTCAGCAGAACGTAGTATTGAAGCACTTTTTAATTCATTCTTAGGACTCAGTGCGATCGCTCTGATTGTCGTTTCCATCGTTGCAATGTTTGTCGCAATGATCTGCATTACGATTCGTCGTTTACATGATCTAAATAAAAGTGGTTGGCTCTGTTTAATTTTTCTCATCCCACTCGTCGGTACCATCTTTAGCATTTATGTGATGGCTGCAAAAGGCACCGAAGGTGAAAATAAATTTGGTATTAAGCGTCCAACGGAACAAACAGAGAAAGTTATTGGGTCATTGTATCTAATCCTGATGATTGTTTATTTATTGGTCATGATCCCATTGATGTTCAATATGCAAAGTATGATGAGCAATTTAGAACAAGCGCAATTACAAGAACAAGCAATGATGTCTGAAGGTGAACCTGAAGAATTAACAGATGAACAACTTGCGGCTTATTTAGAGCAAGCTGAATCAGAAGGTGAAGAACTTGCTTATGCAGATGGTGAAAGTGTAGAAATTTCAGAAAATGCAGACAGTTCAGCGGAAGATGCTGCAATTGCAGCTGCAGAAGCTTCTGTAGAATAAACACGTATTGTTTAAGGTATCAATTCAATGATATACATTGAACGATAAGCTTTAAATGAAATGCTATGCAAGAAAACCTGTGTGCGCACAGGTTTTTTTATACCTGTTTTTTATGCTTTGAGTTGTTCACTTGAATTCAAAATAAATTAGGCGTACAGTTGCGATAATTTAGTTACCCTAGTTAACTATCATGAATACCTCATTAGGTTTCCGCTCTTCACTTCTGCGCTGTGCGCGTCTCATAAGTGATGAAATCAACACGATTTTATTGCCCTATCAATTGAACTATTCGCTTTGGCAAGTCATGTTTGTCATCCGTGAAAAAACCGCTTGTACATCTATTGAAATGGCTGAATATTTAAACGTATCCAAGCCATCCATCACTAAGCGTGTCAAAATTCTTGCGCAGATGGATATTTTGAGTCATGTACAAACTAACGATAAACGTCAAAAGAAAATGATGCTCAGCGAGACTGGACGTGAGTTATTTCAGCAATGTGCAAAAGACATAGATGCCTTTGAGCAGCGCCTGATCGCGCCATTAGCAAGCCAAGATATCCAACACTCCATTCAAATTTTACACCGTGTCATGCAAGAACTTGAACAAAACACTGTAGGTGATGATCATGCAAGATAACGCACCACTTTGGACTCGAAATTTTATTTTAGTCAGCGCCATTAACTTCCAATTGGTTTTAACCTTTTATCTCTTGGTTGTGGTGATCGTGGGCTATGCGGTGGCTGAATTGGGTGCGACTACAGCCCAAGCAGGTTTAGTTTCAGGCTTGTTCATTGTCGGCACATTGGTCGGGCGTTTATTGGTAGGCAATTTCCTAGAACGCTTTGGACGTAAAACGACACTGATCGTTGGTTTAATTGGCTTTTTAATTTTTTCTGGTTTTTACTTCATTCAGTCTGGCGTCGGCATGTTGCTCTTCATACGCTTTATGCATGGCTTTATGATGGGTATTGCATCAACAGTGCTGGGTACCTTAATTGCCCAAATCTTACCAGCGACACGTCGCGGTGAAGGCATTGGCTACTACAGCATGAGTAGTACTTTAGGTACAGCTATTGGGCCATTTCTTGCCATTTGGATGATGTTACACATTGGTTATCACGCGATTTTTATCGTTTCTACGATTATCGCATTGAGCTGCCTATTGGTTGCCTTGCTGATTCAAGTGCCCGATTTACCCAAAATCAATAAACCCCTCGATACTGTTGAAGCTGTCAAAAAACCGAGTTGGATTGCTCAATTTGTAGAACCTAAAGCATTACCGATATCATTCATCATGCTTTTCGCTTCAATCTGCTACTCAGGTGTTTTATCTTTCATTAACTTCTATGCCAAAGAAATCAATTTGGTTGAAACAGCCTCGTTTTTCTTTTTGATGTATGCCATTGCGATTTTAATTTCTCGCCCATTTACTGGCCCTTTGATGGATCGTAAAGGTGAAAATATTGTGATCTACCCTGCTTTTGTGATTATGGGCGTAGCATTGGTACTGCTCAGCATCACTCAGAGTTCATGGATGCTTTTACTTTGTGCCGGCTTACTTGGACTCGGTTATGGCAATATTCAGTCGGTCTGCCAAACAGTTGCCGTGAAAAGTGCACCGCTTGAACGTATGGGCTTTGCCACTTCGACTTTCTTTATCTTTTTGGATGCAGGCTTAGGCTTTGGACCATACTTTATCGGTAAATTGCTCGACCATATTGGTTACTCACAATTGTATTTGTATAGCGCATTTGCTGCCTTTGCATGTATGGGTGCCTACTACATTTTACATGGTCGTTATACCGTTCGAACCGCTTAAACTATAACTAAACATCAAATCGTCGGCTGAAACGTCGACGATATTCTAAGGGGCTCAGCCCCGTTTTTTTTTGAAATAACCGTCGAAATGAGCTTGGGTCACTATAGCCAACATCTCGTATAATCAGAT
Source organism: Acinetobacter sp. YH12052 (assembly GCF_013419835.1). NCBI lineage: Bacteria > Pseudomonadati > Pseudomonadota > Gammaproteobacteria > Moraxellales > Moraxellaceae > Acinetobacter > Acinetobacter sp. YH12052. The sequence continues at coordinate 51,743 of NZ_VOZI01000002.1, read as the reverse complement.
CTAAAGCATGTCCCGTTTCTTCTAAACGCTTTCGTGCAGCTTCAATCCGTATCGATTGTAAGTATTGATTCGGTGGAATATCCAAAGCCGCTTTAAAATGTCGAATCAATGTCCTCGTTGTCACATTAAACTGCGCTGCAAGTTCATCTAAGACAATATTTTCATGATAATGCTGTTCTAACCAATCTTGAACTTTTTGCACCAAACCATCCTGATGCGGTTTAGATATTTTCAATAATGAATAGGACAACTGACTATCACGACGATAATCCAATACAAATGATTTTGCCGTATGGATTGCCGTTTCAAAACCATAAAAACGTTCTATTAGGTGTAGTCCCAAATCAAACCATGCTAAGCCGCCGCCTGCACAATAGATATTTTGATCATGGCTAATCAGCTGATCTGCATTCAGTTTCACCAAAGGATAGCGTTCACGAAACATTTGCTGAAAGCCCCAATGCGTCGTTGCCTGCTTACCATCTAAAAGCCCTGCTTCTGCCAGAAAAAAATTACCCGTACAATTTCCTGCGATCAGTCCGCTCTGCAATTGCCGAGTTTTTAATAACTCGATTAGTGCTGAATTTTGCGCTAAAACATCTAAAATCGCCGCGCCTATCGTTGGAACAATAATGATATCTGCATCTGTTATTTCAGAAAATGCTAAATCTGCATAAAGCTTGATGCCATTGATACATTGCACAGCTTGACCATGTTGTGAGGCAATTTTGACCTGAAATAGCCGCTGCACATTTTGTTTTTGGATCCGGTTCCAACTGACCCCCGCCATTGCAAATAAATCAATGACCCCAGTAATCGCGGAAGCTAAAGCGCCATCAAATGCTAAAATTATGATTTTCTTCATTTAAAGTTCAAATTATCAAAATGTCATTTTTGACTTATTAAGTGTCATTATTGACAATTCTATATCTAAAAATCAACTGCTAGGCTTAAGCCATAAAATTCGACCCGATTAGAGATTGATCAATGGCGCAGTTAATCAATGACAAAGATTTAAATTTTTTGCTATTTGACGTGTTTAAAGCGCAAGACTTAACGCATTACCCACGTTTTGCTGAGCATGATGCTGAAACCTTCAAAAGCATCCTAGAAACTGCACAAGGTATTGCTCAAGACTTTTTTGCACCCCATAACGCAACAGCCGATCAAAATGAACCAACCTTTGATGGTCAACAGGTTAATACCATTGCTGAAGTCAAAACGGCATGGAAGCAATTTGCAGATGCCGGCTTGCTTTGTGCGCAGCATGATTATGATGCAGGCGGTATGCAACTTCCGACTTTGATCAACATGGCTGCAAATGCTTATTTCATGTCAGCAAATCCTTCATCAGTGGCTTATTCATTTTTAACCGCTGCGGCTGCAAATGTAATTCAAGCTTTCGGTACGACTGAACAAAAAGATAGGTTTGTACCGCATATGTTCAGTGGTCGCTTTGCTGGAACGATGGCCATGACTGAACCTGATGTGGGTTCATCTTTGGGTGATTTGACCACAAAAGCCATACCACAAGCCGATGGTACTTACCTTATCAAAGGCCAAAAGATGTTTATTTCAGGGGGTGACCAAGACATCACTGAAAATATCGTGCATTTGGTCCTTGCTCGCATCCAAGATGCACCTCAGGGCGTGAAAGGTATATCGCTGTTTATTGTTCCGAAGTTTAAAACCCTAAGCGATGGTTCACTTGCAGATGCCAATGACGTACAACTGGCTGGCTTATTGCATAAAATGGGCTACCGAGGTACAACATCGACAGTACTGAGCTTTGGTGAAAAAGATCAATGTACTGGCTATCTGATTGGTGAAGCAGGTGCTGGTCTTAAATATATGTTTAAGATGATGAATGAAGCACGAGTCGGTGTCGGCTTAGGTGCAGCCATGATTGGATACCGTGGCTATTTAGAGTCACTCGAATATGCCAAAAACCGTCCACAAGGTCGCTTAGTATCAGATAAAAATCCTACCTCAAAACCTGTCAATATTATTCAACATACAGATGTTAAACGGATGCTTTTGGCACAAAAATCCTATGTGGAAGGCGCACTCGCATTATGCCTATTTGCTGCACGATTAATTGATGAACATCAAGCCGCTAACAATGAAGACAGCGCGTTGTTATTAGATTTGATTATCCCTGTCGTCAAATCATTCCCTTCCGCCTATGGACCAAAAGCCAATGATTTAGCCATCCAAGTTTTAGGTGGTGCGGGCTATACCCGTGAGTATCCGCTTGAACAATACTATCGCGACAACCGCTTAAATCCGATCCATGAAGGCACATTTGGCATTCAGTCTTTGGATTTGTTGGGTCGTAAGCTTTGGCAGCACAACAGTAAAGGTTTGATGCTGTTATTACAACGTATGCAAAATACAATTGATCAAGCTCAACATCCAAAAACTCAGGCGCTTGCAGCAATTTTTTCAGCGCATTTAAACACGGTGAAGAAAACCACACAAAGTTTGGGACAAGTCCTCGCCCAAGGTCGTGTCGATCAGGCACTGGGTAATTCTGCCTTGTATCTAGACATGATGGGCAAAGTCATCATTTCATGGCTATGGCTTGAAATGGCTAATCAAGCTCTTGTGAAATTTGAACATTCAGATTTAGCTGAAGATCAACAATTCTTAGCCGGTAAATTACAAGCCGCGCAATATTTTATCCGCTGGGAATTACCTGAAATAGAGCACCAAGCCAAGTTATTGCTAGAACTTGATGATACTTGCCTCAACATGCAAGAAAGTTGGTTCTAGCCACCCGTTTAGCTCAGTCCTCAATGGGCTAATCTGGACAAGGTTTTCACGGATGAAAATCTTGTCCAACCCTATCTATTTCAATAAAAACTGCTATAAAAATAGGAACTTATTTTTCGTTCCTTTTTTATCAAAATTGAGTGCTATACGCTGCAATTATTGGAAGATTTTAAAACGAGCTGCATCATCCATATAGCCTTTTTCTTTCGCTTCACCTTCCACTGAACCAAAAACCAATTGAGCACGAAGTTTCCAATGCGCAGGAATGTCCCATTCAGCATGTACTTGTTCATCCACAATTGGGTTGTAATGCTGTAGTGATGCGCCTAAACCTTCGGTGTGTAACGCAGTCCAAGTCGCAAATTGGGCAATGGCAGTTGAATGTTCTGCCCAAATTGGAAAGTTTTCTGCATAAGAAGGAAACTGTGCTTGTAGAGCACTGACCACATCTAAATCTTCAAAGAACAGAACCGTACCCAATCCTGCTGCAAAACTTGCCATTTTACCCGTCGTCTTCGCAGCACTTTCTTCATCTTTTGCATAAGATTTTAATTTGTCAGCGACTAAGCCCCCAAATTTTTCGCTTTCACCAGTAGAGTCTGTTGATATTTAATTATGCTCATTTAGAGATATTTATGCAGCTGATTTTAAATTAATTTCTGTATGAATAATCGTGCAGCCTTGCTGAGAATGAATTTTGAAATTTCCGCCTATCCGTTCTACACGCATTTTCATACTTCGCATCCCAATACTCATGCCATGATTTGAAACACTCTCAACATCGAAACCGACACCATCATCTTCAATGGTTAATAGCAATGCGCCATTTTCGAACTGTGACAGCGTGACATTGACATGATTTGCTTGGCTATGTTTCACAATATTGGTCAGGCTTTCTTCAATCACTCGTATTAAAGTCAGACACTGAATTGCCGTTGGTTTGATCGCCCACTGCGAAGGAATACACCATTTGGCATTCATTTCCACTTCATCCATCAACTGACTAAAGCGATGTCGAACAGGTGCGATCCAGAGCAAAGGTGAATTTGGCACTTTACTGTCTAAAGATGATCCACTATCAATAATTTGCCTTAAATCATCGCGCAATAATTTCAACATCGACAAGAACTGTCTATTTGGAATATTACTTTCACACTGATCAACCAAGATCATCGAGCGCACAATGGATGCGCCCAGACCGTCATGTAGATCATGTGATAATTTAATTCGTTCTTGTAGGCGTACATTACTCAGTTCAAGCTGATGTTTATCGTTTAGGCTACTGCATAATTCATCACTGACTTTCTGAACTTCAAATGCCAAATCATCATTATATTTTTCAATCTTCTGTATATTTCGATTAAGTCTCGCCCCCAAGATCACCACTATAAATAAGGTGATAATCGGTGAAGTAAAGGGTGATAAAGGTGTAAAATTTTCTTTTGGAAAGAGCACCAAGACTGTGATATCACCTATGACTATCACAATTATCGCAGTCAAACAGATTGCTAATAAAATATAGTCTCTTCTTCGTTCTTTGAAACTAATTTTACACAGATAGAGGTAAGTGATAAAAAAGAATGCACAATACAAAAAGAAAATAAGGCTCGAAATATCTGCATTTTGTTCGAATGGCCAAATACATACCACACCAATCAGTGCAGCAGTCAACATTGTAAATGACAGTTCTATTCGTGGAAACTTACGCCCAAGAAAGCGTAAGATATAAATGCTAAAGCACTGAAAGTACAGCATTACAAATATCAGATTAGCTTTGGCAGAAAAAATCGAATCTGGGTATGGAAAGGTTTCAGTAGTCAGAGCATTACTGAGAAATAAAATCCACAACACTGTTGAAAGCGCAAACCAGCCAAAACTGGTATCACGAGGACGCATCAACCAAATAATAAAGCAAATTAGACCCAAGACCCCAGAAAGAAAAATATTTAACTGTAATATGGTTCGACGTGTAAACGTTGTTTTTTCGGCTTGCTCTACCGTTGCCATGACATTGTTAAATATTACTGGACCCAAGCCAGCATTTAAACTCGAGTAACCATACACATAGATCAAAGTTTCATTATGATCATGTTTGATTCCACTTATCGGTAAAATCCAATAGCGTGCAACATTCCAACTTTTAGAAATCGGTTCTTGAAGATTTTTATTGGTCCACAGCAAGTCGCCATTCAGAAAGACTGAACCCGTATTAATGATATAATCAATATATAGTACGATGGGTTCTGCCAAACGGGCATTATTTTTACAGTACCAAGACCAGTCTAGTTTATACCAAGCACCACCTTGATAACCTTCCCAGTCTTTATCTTCTTTCCAACGGTCAGGTAATTGCGTGGTTTTCCATCCCGTTCTGGGTAATTCTTGATTGGATGGTGTCTTCACCCGTGAAATGCTATTCACAGTTACATTACATTGATCATTTACAGGGAAAACTTGCTCTGCATGACTCAAGCTCCCCCATACTAAACAGAGGATAAATAAGAAAAAATATCCTCCTTTACGCATTATAGAATACCCATAGATCTTGCTGTACTCACGGCTTTGGTTCGTTTCGTTACGGCTAATTTGCGATAAATATGTTTAATATGGCTTTCTACCGTATAGCGAGAAACAAAAAGCTGTTCAGCAATTTCACGGTTACTCAAACCTTGAGCAACCAAACATAAAATTTCTTTTTCACGACTGGTCAAGAGGTTCAGGTCTGCTTCATCGGCGACTGTTTGTTCTGGACTTGGCGCTTCGGCTTCGGATATTTGTTTAAGGATTTCTCGTGCAATAAATGGGTCAATCGGCGCCCCACCACGTAAAATACTCCGAATAGATAAAAGTACTTCAGCATCATCACGTTCTTTTAATACATAGCCCGTTGCACCTGCTTTAATTGCGGCAAATAAGCTTTCTTGTGTACTCCATGCAGAGACAACCAAGATCATGGTATTACTTTCGAGGGAACGTATTTTTTCAATAATTTCGATACCACTACCATCAGGCAAACCTAAGTCAACTAAGGCTAAGGATATCGGTTGGGTCTCTACGGCTTGAATAGATTCTTTAACATTTTTGGTGAAGATAAGCTCTTCACGCTTATAACCCAGCTCTGTCAAAATTTGACGTAAACGTAATTGAATAATTTCCTCATCTTCAACGACGAGCACCGGTACGGGTAGTATGACTTCTTGTGGTGACATGATTTTACTTCCCCCGAAAAAATGAAATGTCTTTTACATTAATGAGTTTAATCCTTTTAGGATATCCCTATAATTAAGTAAATTTCTTATTTTTTAACAATTTATTCTAATTCAATTGATGCAGCTATGATGCATTTTTCTTCTAATTTTAAATCCATTTAACATTACAATATGTGTATAGCCATCAGTCTGACTATACACTGCACTTAGCTTAAACTTGAGTGAGATTAGCTCAAATATTGCTTCTTCAGATATTTTACAATTTTTTCAGATTCAAAAAGTTCTACACCAGTATTAGGATCTTTCAAATATGGCACTTGTATATTGTTCCCCATGATTTTTAACACTTGTTCACGCTTGCCACCTTTCAGGGGTACATATTTACCAGGTCTTAAGCGCATTACCGCTAATCCCTGATCTTGCCAACGTTCCTTAGCCACATTATGAAAGATATATGCCAATTCCATTTCAGACAATGCGCTACGTACGATACGTGTATATGGACTCGCTTCAAAACCCCATAGTTCTAAGAGTTGAGTTGGTGCATCACGATGAATGACTTTACGCTGCACCCACACGCCTTGAGCCCCATTAATTAAGGTTCCAACATAGGCAACATACGGAATTTTAGGATAACTGGCATATTTCTTAGGCGTTTGGCCAGTTTTACCATAATGTTTAAATAGATGATGAATAATTTGCTGAGATTCGTACAAACGATCCCCTGTATTGTCATCCACCAAGAAAGGAAATTGTTGTTTTCCACCTAATTTCTGCACGTCTAAACGGTATTTTTTAGCCCCTTTGGGACATGGGTAGACCTCATAATCCAAATTGAGTGTGGTTAGTACTTCTCGTACACGACGACAATACGGAGAACCTTCAAATTCGTAAAGTTTAAGGGCTTTTTCAGGTTGTTTCGGATAAGGCGTCCCATTTGTACCACGTCCGCCCTCTGCTACGCCTGAGAGCAACGCTTGCGCCACTTTTAATTGATGCAACAACATACACTTCTTCCTTTCTTCTTTTATTTCGTATTTTTATACAACAGCCGAGAGTCCTCAGCTGATGTTTGTATTTACTTTTTCACATTTATATCGTCGTGAGCAAGAATCACGCTTTCATTTCACGACTAAAAATTCAAACACGCTTATAAAGCAACCAATTGCTCTTTTGAAACAACAATGCCGTTATTGTCAGCATAAATAAAATCACCAGACTGAATGTTTACACCACCAAAACTTAATGGAATATCTGTTTCACCCACGCCTTTGCGGTTACTTTTTTGTGGAATCGCAGCCAAAGCATGCACACCTAAATCAAGTTCGGCAATCGCATCAACATCACGCACACAGCCGTAAATAATGACGCCATTCCAATGATTGTTAACTGCAGATTCAGCAATCATATCACCCATCAAGGCACAGCGCATCGACGCACCACCATCCACAACCAATACTTTACCCGTACCATCGGTTGCCAATAATTCTTTAACACGAGAGTTATCTTCAAAACATTTGACCGTCATCACCTGACCGCCAAAACTTTTTCGTGCACCATAACTTTGAAAGAATTTACCATCCAACGACGGGATCACCACTTGTAATTCTTTATCTGGATGATCATCAAGTAAATCACAGGTGACGAATGGAACTGTAGACACGGTATTTCCCTCATTTAATTGTTAGTATGCGTAAATTATCATAAATCTCGAACTTTTCAGTCTGAGTTTGTGCTGCATCGACCATAGTATGAGCCACTTGCTGTGCTGTCACTGGCTTAAATTTGAAACGGTCTGGTACAAAATGCGAAAAGCGCATATAAAGTTTCTGTGTCGCATCTTCTAAACGCCGAGATTCATGACGCTCGCCAAGTAACAGCGAAGGCTTTAATATCGAAAGTTGATTTAACTTTAAGGTTTTTAAATAATATTCCAATTCCCCTTTGACTCGATTATAAAAAAATGCGGAATTGGCGTCAGCGCCCATAGCACTAACTATGATCAAATGGGTTTCTGTATATTCTAATAATTCAGCGAAATGTGCATTGATGCTAAAATCGATATGATAAAAATGATCTTTAGACCCTGCTTTTTTAATGGTCGAGCCTAAACAACTAAAGGCATGACTATAATCTCTCACATCATCCTGAGTCAGAGAAAGAAAGTCACTGATCACCATTTGTTGAACTTTTGCCAGTCCATTCAGTTCATGGTCACGCTGACGTACCACAGCCGTAATATTCTTACATCTTGCATTTTGACTGAGCTGACGAACCAATTCCCGCCCGACCAATCCTGTTGCTCCGATGACAATCGCATTCTCTATACTTTTAGTCATTTTTCATACAATCTCAATTACTTTAGACTAATCTAACGTTTTCTTTAAAATTTTTCTGCATCTAAAATGTTGTCAAAGCATGTCAAGACTTGACTTAAGCGCTTAGTTTAATCACAATATGGCACTTGTTTACGGGCTGGTGATAGTTCTTCTGATGTTGGTTTTCAGATGTAATTTCAGCCCGCCCAGACCAATCTATTTCAAGGAGTGCACGAGTGGCAAACTCTGCTCAAGCAAAAAAACGTGCTCGTCAAAACGTTAAAGCACGTCAACACAACGCAAGCTTACGTTCTATGGTTCGTACTTATCTTAAACGCACAGTAGCTGCTATTGCTGCTGGTGATTACGCTGTCGCTACAGAAGCTTACAAAAAAGCTGTTCCTGTAATTGACCGTATGGCTGATAAAGGCATCATCCATAAAAACAAAGCTGCTCGTCATAAGAGCCGTTTAAATGCACAAGTTAAAGCTTTAGCTAACTAATTTGTTGCGATGAAAAAAGCCCTTCTTAGGGCTTTTTTTGTGCCTAAAGATTTTTAAAAGCAAAAAATAAGGTCCTTATTGGACCTTATTTTTCTATCTACAGATTATTTATTAATCAGCTTCATATTCGTCGCTGATAAATATGTCCATAATAAGTTTTGGCTTGCTGTCAAATTTGTCCAACGTTGATTGCCACCATTGGTACAACTATATCGAATTAAATCCGCACGGTTATTCTGCAAACGTCCCGTATTTAAATCCATACATTGACCACTTTGACGAATCGTTGTAGTCGCAGGGTCCATGGTCCAAATTTGGTTGGTTTGGTTTAACACGCAACGTTCTAGCGTCACTTTAGCTGAACCACCGTTGCCTGTAATACATTGATCTGGATTTGACTTACTGTGTATACGACCAATGGCATCATATACCCACTGTTCAGTATCATCCGCAGTACATCCGCTTGGACCACTGATGTACAAATTTAATGCTCCATCAGTTAAGGTTTCAGATTTCAAACAGTTGTTACCATTTTTGATCAATGTCATCTGCTCGAACATACCTTCTTGAGTGACTGAAAGCTTTTTCATAAATGCTTCGAGTGCGCTTTGCGCCTCAGGTACTTGATTGGTTAGGTCTTGTGCATACACATTCATCCAACGATTTAGTCGGTATGCGGTGTTTTGTTGCGACTCATAACGGGTTAATTGCTGACGCGCCACACTATTCATCAATGACTTGTCATTTTTATATGACTCATACAGCATTTTTTCAGTTGGATTAAGAGCAACAACAGCATTTGCAGCTTGCGCTTCCAAAGCACTTTCTAATTGAGGAAGCTCGATAGCACGCAAAGCACTATAACCATGCTGACGTCCAATTTTGACGGCCGGCTTGATCGCTGTGCTGTAAACTGGAATTTCAATATTTGCTAATAATTTGGCTTCTTCACCTGCTTTTTTACAATATAAATTGACCTTCTGTGGTTGATCTGCCAAAGCTAAATTGACATGCAGTTTATTGGCATTACTACCTAGTCGTACAGGTGCTAAAGCAATATTGTTGACTTTATTCGTGTATTGCACATTCAACCAACATGCCGCTTGATCCAAAGCGGTATTGGCAGCATTTAAGTCATACACATTACCCCAGTTTGAACGTGCCGCAGGATACAACAAACCAACTTGATTGACCGGATCATAGCCCCCTAAAATGGTAATGACAGGCTGACCAAATACTCGTGGTCGTGGATAATTTTGATCTGCGTTATACCAAACCGGAGCCGTAGAATTTGGCATCTTCGGTTGAGCGACTTCCATTTCACGAGTGGTTTTATTCCACTTTTTGTAGCCGGTAGGTGATGTTTCATCCCAGACATAACGGTCAAAGTGCGGTTGAATTTTCAGGAATGTACTGTAGCCCGTGTAATGCGTATATCGTGATACATTACTATCGGTATATCCGCCAGACATGGCATCTTTACCGTATGGGAACATATTTTTAAAATTAGGGATCCCATTGCTACCATCCCACTTCCATGTCGCCGTCCACGATAAATTACCGCGCATCATATGACGGTTAGCAATATAACCCCATCCACTATCCGCATGGTGTGCAGCCCAAAATAGGTTGTCACCCACCTGACCAGGGTAATGCCCTAAACCATAGTGATGGCCAATTTCATGGCTAAATTCATTCCCTACAGAATCATAAAGTGTCAGCATACCATTACCACCACTCAGGCCATGGGTATGCACACCATTGGCATAGTTCCCCTTCGTATGATGGACAACTACTGTTTGGGTTAATTGTGGCTGGCTTTGATTGGCCATAGATGCACTGGTAATACCCCAGTTGGCAAGGTTTATACCAACACTAAACGTTGATTTACCAACATCCTCACGCATGTCTCCTGCATAAACACCACCATCTCCGGCACTTTTACTGTCATAAATAACACCTGAGGAAACCATTGCACGTGTTAACTGCATATCATCATATTGTGCAACCGTCATTTCTGCTGCAGGAATGGTTTGGAAATAATCTGTACCTGCTTTTTCAGGCTCAAGCAGCATATAGTGACCGGTAGAATTTGGTTTATCTGCCAACATACCAACACGGATATTATTTAAAACCAATTCACCTGGTGCAGCAAAATCGATTTTATCCTCAGCCAATTCACCGCTGACTTTATTTGCGTCGATAAATTTTAATCTTAGACCAGGTTTAACTTCATCCCAATTGAGTTTCGTAGTCCACGCACGTTTACTGTACCAAACATCTGGACGACCTCTTTGCCCACTCTGGTCTGAAATAGGCATGTGCGTTGGATCATCCAATGTCGCGGTACGAACTAAACGATTGTTTTGATAGATTTCTACTTTGAGTTGCTTGATGTTTTGCATATCAAGTGTTGGCGTCACGATAAGCAGCGCTTCTTTTTCACTGGTTAACCGTGGCATTTTCTTGGCTTCGTTTGCATTCGGATCGACAACATGACTTTGACCAAATTGAACTTGAGCTGAAAAGCTGCCGACTAAATCATTTCGTATTTCACGAACAGCATCATTGGCATCGTAGTCATAAAAACCAATGCTTGTTTCATCGACTATATCTTGGGTCGGTTCTGGATAACTGGCAGTTGATGCAGAGCTACTTGAACTATCATCACCACCTCCGCCACCACAAGCAACTAACATTAATGACACAATACAAATTGATAACTTGTTATATGAAAAACCTATCACACTTTTCACTACTATTCCCCAATTAGCCACAAAAAAATCCAATTAAGAGACTTACATAAAATATATAAATCAATAAGTTAAAACAAAGTTAATGCTATTTTCTTTTTATTAATCATTCAATTGTCAAGTTTTGTCACTTATTAACAATTCAAATTAAATCTAAATATTTTGTATTGGCAGAATCACGATTGGTGTGACAGGTACTTCACTTTTCAACTAAAATTAAGATGTAGGCCTTTAAATACAATCGTATATTCCCGACAAAAATTGTCAGGATATTTTTAGAAACTTTGTAAATAAAAATTTTTAGAAATGGTTTAATCCCATATATTTTTTATGGTATTTTAATTTTCATCCTAGGCAGCCATTGCTGTACAAATGAAAAGAGGGATGAAAATGTCGATTAACCAATTTTTGCCATCATTAGAAAAATTTGCAGAAGCAGAACATCAATATATTGAATATTTTACATCGAAAGGTGAAAAAGACATTTTAGGTAAAGTCATTTCAAATATGAAATCAACCGCAGAGATTCAAGCCTCTCAAGGCGTGGACTCATGGTTAGCATATGGCGTGTATTTACCTGCTGTAGAACGCATCTTTGCGCTGCATCAAGGGGAAACAGAAGCTGAATTTTTTGAACGCACACAATATCCAGTTGAACTCGTGCAAGCGTATAGTATTAAAGATCATGACATTGCGACATTGATTGCTGCAGACAAATACAGTCGAATCCACCAACAACATCTACCTGTCAATACTAGTCGCTGGCCTTATAGTGACGACGGTTCAAGTATTGATTTAAATCAGTATCCCGCACGAATTAAAGCCAATATTTAATCTTTTATTTAATGAAATATTGAAGCAGATAAAAAAGGCATCCCGTACATGGATGCCTTTTTTAAATATTTTGTATGCGCAAAAATACTTAAAGTTGCTGTTCAGCCTGCTGAAATTCACGAATATTTAATTCATGTAGTTCACCACGCCAAATCCATTTCAGTTTAGATTCAAGGAATACATCTCCTTCAAACCAAACAAATAGTCCTTCCATCATTTTCGGCCAGTCTTCGCGTGTCACGATATTTTTACCTGAAATAATGGCAAGAATTGCAGCCAAAATCGTGTCATGACTCACCGCTAGACTCAGCCCATAATCATTGGTTGGATGAGTGTTGTAAATCAACTCCAATACATCTACTACCCCATGAATGGGTTGTTTCATACCCGGCAAAGCATTATTCACAAAACTATTGATAAAGCCTAAAGCACCTTGCTTTTGAAAGTATGGTCCTGCTTTTTTTATATCGAGCACAAAACTTCCCGGCTCGACCAATAATCCTTGTTCAATGATCTCGATATGGTGGGTATTCGGTTCAATCGTGACGTTATCTGCACCTTGAATCATCAATGCCGCCGTATCCACACAGCGCTGAATTGGACTCGAAATACAGTGCTGAATAACACGATCGGTATTTTCAACCAAATAGCTGCCCCACGCTTCGGCTAAATCACGTCCTTGATGGGTCAGTTGCAAGTCATAACCGGCCAAGCCTTGTCCTTGTACAACTTCACGAATGGAATGACGTGTAAACAATGTTACAGGCGTCTTTTCATCCGGCAATAAGTCTATTGCTTTCAGCATACTAGGAGGGAGCAAATCTAGGGCCATAATTGACAGTTCTTAAATGCAGGAGATTTAACGGAGTGTGCTGACACTATAGCATGAACCCGATTTAGCTCAAGTTTTGTCAGGCATGTTTGCCAAAGCATTTAAGGCCAATTCTTTCATTTCGGCATTTTTAAATGCAATAAATCCACCATTTAATAAAGTCGTGCGTTGGTTATATAGAAATGCGCGACCTTTAAAATCAACCAAACCACCACCAATACGCTCGATTAAACATTGTCCAGCGCTGGTATCCCATTCACAAGTCGGATGAAAACGCGGATAAATATCCACTCGATCTTCTAACATCATACAAAACTTATATGCACTACCAGCATGGTAGGCCTGAAAAGGAGTGAGTTTTTCTAAAGCGTCTAGATAGTCCGTATAAATCGGCTTATTTTTGGCACTTTGACTCAAGCCAACGTGTACGACACTCTCTGCAGAGGTTTGAACATATTCATACCATGCAGTGGACTGGCTATCATATTTCAGCGGCAGTCCCGCAAAGGGGCAAATATATACGCTATATTCCCCCGGGATCGCCAATATGGCAAAAGTGGTATTGGCCCCATCTACCAAACTCAGATTAATGGTAAATTCAGGTCTTTTATGTAAAAACTCTTTGGTACCATCCAAGGGATCAAGCAGCCAAAATTTTTGCCATTGCATACGCTCAGACTTATCACCTTCTTCTGACAATACAGGCAAGTTAGAAACTTTGGATAATGCTTGGGTAATATAGCTATTTGCACGATAGTCCGCCTGCGTTACCGGTGAATCATCACTTTTACGTTCCACATCAAAATTCGCTCCTGAGCAATAACGCTGATATTCTTCTCGCAAAATTTCGCAAGCTTGTGTCACAATGGGAACCAACTGCAAAATCAGTGGGTCTTGCGGTGCTGTTGTTGTTTTAAACATAGAATACCTTTATATGCCAAATTACTCAGAAAAGCCGACGATCATTTTCGATATGGACGGTACTTTACTCGATCTTGCTTATGATGATTTCATTTGGAATGAGCTGCTGCCAATTCGTTATGCTGAACAGCATCAATGCTCACTCGAACAAAGCAAGCAAACGCTATTTAGTTTTTATCAACAGCATAATCATACCCTAAAATGGTACTCATCTCGCTTTTGGACGTCACAAGTTGGCGTTGATGTTTTGGCAATGCAAATAGAACAAAAAGCCAAAGTGGCTAAACGCGAAGGCTGCATTAAGCTGCTTACCTATCTAAAAGAAAATGGCTATCCTATTTGGCTTGCGACCAATGCCGACTTTGCAGGCTTACAATTCAAACTCGAAGAAACCGGTCTTCGTGATTATTTTGATGTTATCGTCAGTTCAGAAACTCTCGGTCATGCCAAAGAGTTTATTGAGTTTTGGCAAATATTAGCAAGCAAACACCCCTTCGATGCAAAAAACTGTTACTTCATTGATGACACAGAAAAAGTGCTCAATGGTGCAAAACTTTTTGGGATTGAACAGCTCTATTCGATTCAGCAACCTTCATCTGCCAAAGCGCCTCGCGAGACTTGCAATTACCCAATGCTGTCCGCATTAACAGATTTAATCCCTATTTTAGAAGCTCAAACGACTGAGCAAGCCGAGGAACAGAAAAAATATGCGTAAATCAAATCTATCCGAAGATGCGGTTGGTATGCGTATAGACAAATGGTTGTGGGCTGCACGTTTTTTTAAAACACGCTCTATTGCCAAAAATGCTATTGAAGGCGGTAAAGTTCATCATAATGGCGAACGCGTTAAAGTCTCTCGTGAAGTTCGTGTAGGCATGGAATTAACCATTGCACAAGGCCTTGAGAAAAAAACCGTGGTGGTGAAAGCACTGTCGGATGTTCGTGGGCCTGCCCCAACCGCTCAGCTGCTTTATGATGAAACTGAGGTCAGTATTGCAAAACGGGAATTGCTCGCATCACAAAGAAAGTTGCATAATCTAGCTCGGCCAGATCATCGACCAAGTAAAAAAGATCGTCGAGATATTGGTAAATTTAAAAGAGAAAATGATCAACAGTTTGACCAGCAATGGTCTTATAATGATGATTAAGTTAAAAGCGTCACAACATGTCGCACCTGTTGTGATTTTCATAGAACAAAAGGATGATTTCTGTCACTATACCCTCGTGGAACAGATTTAAACTGAATACATCCACTTGAGTATATTGTTTCGTGACATCGTATTGAGGTTGTAAGATGGATGATAATAAAAGCAAGGCGTTAAATGCGGCCTTAAGCCAAATTGAAAAGCAGTTTGGTAAAAACACCGTTATGCGTCTTGGTGATAACACCGTACAGGCAGTTGAAGCTGTCTCTACAGGTTCTTTAACATTAGATATCGCACTAGGTATTGGTGGTTTGCCTAAAGGTCGTATCGTAGAAATCTACGGTCCTGAATCTTCTGGTAAAACGACTATGACATTACAAGCTATTGCACAATGTCAGAAAGCTGGCGGTACTTGTGCATTCATCGATGCTGAACATGCATTAGACCCTCAATACGCACGTAAACTTGGCGTAGATATTGATAACTTACTTGTTTCACAGCCAGACAATGGTGAACAAGCACTTGAAATTGCAGACATGCTGGTACGTTCAGGCGCCATTGACCTGATCGTAGTCGACTCCGTAGCTGCACTTACCCCACGTGCCGAAATTGAAGGCGAAATGGGTGACTCACACATGGGCTTACAAGCTCGTCTGATGAGCCAAGCACTGCGTAAAATTACTGGTAATGCAAAACGTTCTAACTGTATGGTGATCTTCATTAACCAAATCCGTATGAAGATTGGTGTAATGTTTGGTAGCCCAGAAACCACAACTGGTGGTAATGCACTTAAATTCTATGCGTCTGTACGTTTAGATATCCGCCGTATTGGTCAAGTGAAAGAAGGCGACGAAATCATTGGTTCAGAAACCAAAGTGAAAGTTGTGAAAAACAAAATGGCTCCTCCATTCCGTGAAGCAATTTTCCAAATTCTTTATGGTAAAGGCGTGAACCATTTAGGTGAGCTTGTTGACCTCGCAGTACAACAAGAAATTGTTCAAAAAGCAGGTGCTTGGTATTCATACCAAGGTGACAAGATTGGGCAAGGTAAAAACAATACCATTCGCCACTTAGAAGAACACCCTGAACTTGTGCAAACCATTGAAAAACTGATTCGTGAACAACTTCTGACTACAGGTACAGCACCTGTAGAAGACAAAGATGAAGAAGAACCAGACTTTTTAGATGCTTAATCACAGCATGTTTTAAAAGCAGACGAAACGCCCTACGGGGCGTTTTGTTTTGCATTCAAAATTTGTATTAAAATGACCCCATGACTAAAGACCATTTTCCACTCTTGCTTGATTATGAAGCACTGAAACAACAGTTTGCAGAAGCTGAAGAAACTACCTGCGTAAATCATGCTGCACAAACTGACATTCCGCATGACAATGCTTCGGTGATCGATCACACTGCATTGCATTTTGATGCCAATGGTAAAGATGTTCATACTGAAAAAAAACCAGGATTGCGCGGCTCTCGTTTACGCTCCTACGCCTTTGCAGTACTCACACGTAAAGAATACTCAAAAGCGGATTTAATCGAGAAATTAGCACTGTATGCGGATAGTCGCGAAGAAGTCATACACTTGGTGGAAGAACTCGCACGTGAGAACTATCAAAGCGATCAGCGTGTAGCAGAAATGCTGTTGTCGAGTCAAAAACGTAAAGGTAAAGGTCCCAACCGTATAAAACTCGCGTTAAAAAATAAAAAAGTAGACAGTGAATTAATTCAGGATGAATTAAAAGAAACAGATTGGGTCGCTGAAGCCTACCAGCTCAAGATCAAAAAATTTGGCAAAGCTGTTGAACGTGATCCAAAACAAAAAGCCAAACAAATACGTTTTTTACAATATCGAGGCTTTGATCTCGATACGATTTTTAAAGTGATTTCACGTAAAGAATTTGATGACGAATAACAAAGATATAGATCTAAATGAAGAATTAATAAAACTAAAATAAATAAGAATCTAGGATTGAAAAAATGAGATGAAGTTTAATTTATTATTAAAACTGGTGGCAACCCTACCAGCAAGACTTCGGCACATCATATTTCTACTACCGTTGCTACCTTCCGGTCCTGGCGGGGTTTGTAGAGTACAATTGCGAAGTAACCGGCAGGGCTACCATTGCAAGAACAGAGTATAGAGATTTTTAATAAACATGCAAGACTAAAACCAAGAATTCCTGAGTAGAAAACACTGTTTGATTATTTATAAATCAATATGATGGTCGATGATGTAGAAAACGTGAAACTTCATCACTGTATTTTTACTTTAATACACAACAAGATTGTAAAAGCTTATTGCAATTCAGAACTTTGGCGTTTTTAATGTGCTTATCGTTTTATCTAAAGCAGTCTGTAATAAAACTATTCAATACGGACATGCTTGCAACTACATGGAATTTTTATGATGTTTAAACAGCATGTATTGTGTGCCCTTACATTGACTTGCTCAGGTACGCTATTTGCCAATATTCCAATTGAATCTCGCGGTTTGAGTGGCGCAGATAATGGCACTGTGTATACAGCAAATAATACAGCCATTCAAACAGGTGCTGGCTCTACCCCTACGCCAACCAATTTGAATTGGCAGCTCATGCAGAAGAACCAACAGCTCGAAAATGAATTGCGTAGCTTACGCGGTAAAATGGAAGAGCAAGACAATATTATCGAACAATTAAAAAGTGAACTTACAAACCGCTATGCAGATTTAGATCAACGTTTAGAGCTACTCCAACAAAAAGTAGATCCGAGTGAAGACACAGAGGCTGCGGAGGATAACCAACAAGGTACTGCACCCAGTAGCAGCTAATATAGCCCCTACACCAGCTAAACAACCTACGACCCAAGCAACATTAAGCTCATCTGCAAAACAACCTGTAAATACAGGCGGTGACTCACTTGAGCTCGAGAAAGCAGCTTATACCGTTGCTTTAGATGCATACAAACAAGGTGGTGCGAAAAAAGCCATCGCACCGATGAAAAATTTTATTAAAAATAATCCTAACAGTGTTTATATTAGCAATGCATATTTTTGGCTAGCTGAATTCAACCTTGCTGTTGAACCGACTAACTACGCAGAAGCGAAAAAGAACTATGGTATTGTAGTAGATCAATACCCTGAGTCGACTCGTGCACCTAGAGCGTTATATCAACTGTATAGCATT
Source organism: Acinetobacter sp. YH12052 (assembly GCF_013419835.1). Taxonomy (NCBI): domain Bacteria; kingdom Pseudomonadati; phylum Pseudomonadota; class Gammaproteobacteria; order Moraxellales; family Moraxellaceae; genus Acinetobacter; species Acinetobacter sp. YH12052. The sequence goes on along the minus strand of NZ_VOZI01000002.1, from coordinate 33,283 downwards.
GCAAAAGACGTAGATCGAAACAGCAGTTTAGCAACGCAGCTCAAAACCAAGCTTACCCAAAAGTATCCAAAATCTGAAGAAGCAGGCTTTGTTAAAAAATAGGACTTTTTTTAACGCAAAAAAAAGACACCTTATAAGGTGTCTTTTTTTATTCGCAGCATTTAGCGTACGATACCGCGCTTAGACTGCTCAAGTGAGTCGATCAACAATTGCGCTTCTGCCACTTCAGGCAAAATTTCAGTACGAATACGTTCAATCGCTTCATTCGTCGTTAATCCATCTTTATAGATCAATTTAAAGGATTCACGTAAACCTTGAATCACATTTTTAGACCAACCTTTACGACGCATTCCTTCAATGTTCATGGCAAAAGCATGGGCTGGATTACCAGATACCATGACATAAGCAGGTACATCTTTCAAAATAAGAGATGCACCACCAATCATACTGTAAGAATCGATTTTACAGAATTGATGAATACCAGAGTTACCACCTACGATGACATAATCACCAATGTGGACATGACCTGCAACGCCGACGTTATTAGCAAAGATATTATGATCACCTACCACACAGTCATGTGCAATATGTGTATTCACCATCAATAAATTATGACTACCAACTTTAGTTAGACCCTGATCTTGAACAGTACCACGGTGTAAACTACAGTGTTCACGAATCGAGTTATGATCCCCGATTTCTAACCAAGTTTCTTCACCAGCATATTTCAAGTCTTGGCAGACTTCACCAACACTGGCAAATTGAAAAATTTCGTTATGTTGACCAATACGGGTATAACCACCCACCACAACATGTGAATGCAGTTTAGTACCCGCTCCAATTGTGACTTGAGGACCAATAATACAATATGGTCCAATTTGCACATCCGGAGCAATTACTGCTGATGAGTCAATAATGGCGGTAGGATGAATTAATTCGTTATTGCTCATGCTGTCTCTGTTTTCTGATGCGAAACCATAATTTCCGCGGTTGCTGCGACTACGCCATCTACAGTGGCAACACAATTATATTTGTAAATGCCACGCTTTTGCATCACTAATTCTGATTTTAATACAAGTTGATCGCCTGCAACGACTTGTTTTTTAAATCGGACCTTTTCTGCACCAGCAAATAAGAACAACGAACCAGCTGAAGGTTTCTCATTATTCATAATGAAACCTAAGATACCCGATACTTGCGCCAATGCCTCAACAATCAGCACGCCCGGCATAATTGGGTATTCAGGGAAATGGCCTTGTAAAAATTCTTCGTTAATCGTTACATTTTTATAGCCTACAATCCCGTTGTCAGTCACTTCAACAACACGATCAACCAATAAAAACGGATAACGATGTGGCAAATATTCACGAATGGTCTGAATAGTCATTGGTAATTCAGGTTTTGTGAAAGCTGGGGTATTCGACTCTGTCATCATAATTATTTACGCAATTTAAATGTTGATTCAAGGGACTCAATTTGAGACTGCATATGATCAAGTCGTTTGACCAATTGGGTCAATGGCACATCTGCTAATTGTTTAAAGCGGATTGCTGCCTTTTTCCAAGAACCACTTTCAAGCATTGGCGTACCTGAAGAATAACTTCCAGCAACGGAAATACTTTTTGTGACCATTGACATACCGGTAATTGTCACATTATCTGCAATATTAATGTGACCTACGATACCAACAGCCCCTGCTAGCACACAATTTTTGCCAATAGTTGTACTACCAGCAATGCCACATTTCGCAGCCATTGCTGTATTTGCACCAACTTTGACGTTATGCGCGATTTGCACAAGGTTATCAATAATGACACCATCTTCCAAAATTGTGTCATCTAAAGCACCACGGTCGATACTACAATTTGAACCAATACGCACATCATTCCCGATACGTACAGAACCTAATTGAGCAATACGATGCCATTTCCCTTGATAAGGTGCAAAACCAAATCCTTCACCACCGACCACCGTATTTGCATGGATACGTACACGATCACCTAACTTGGCTTCACCAGTAATCGTCACATGCGAATCGATAAAACAATCTTTACCAATTTCAACACCATGATCAATCTTCACTTGTGATTCAATGCGCGTTCCTTCACCCACCACACTATTCGCACCAATCACCACATAATGCCCAATATAAGCAGTATCAGAAATGATTGCGGAAGGATGAATTTGGGCAGTACTTTCAATTCCTGTTTCTACAGATTTCTTTTCAAAAACATGCGTTAGAATAGCGAAAGCCAGATACGGATTGGGTACAACAATGAAGTTTTGCTGTGAAGAGATTTGTGACTGCATGTCTGCAGTCACAATCAGCGCACCAGCCTTAGACTGTTGAGCTTCATTCAGATATTTATCTGCGTTTAAAAATGCAAGCTGATGTGGTTGAGCACTCTCCAAACTTGCCATTCCGCTGAATTGCAAGTCTAGCTGACCAATACATTGACCTTGAACAAGTTGAGCAAGCTTTTCTAAACTGAATTTTTGAGAATTCATTGATTATTTAATTGCATTAACCTTTTGAATCATTTTATCAGTTAAATCAAACTTAGGGTCATACGCAAGTGCTGAATTTTTATTCAAAACAACATCTAACTTATTTTCTGTGCGCAATTGTTCTGCAACTTGCTTGATTCGAGTATCCATCGTGCGATTTAAGGACTGAATATTCCCTTGAACCGAAGCTTGAACTTTTTGCTGTAAATCAGTCAGCTCTTTAAGTTTAGCTTGATACTGTTGACCCATTTGCTGCTTTTGCGCAGCAGTCAACTTATCACCACCTTGCTGAGCTTTTTGTTGCATTGCTTCCAGCTCTTTTGCTAGTGATTCAATTTTAGTGGTTTGTGGTTTCAATTGCTGTTGAATTTGAGCATTTTGTTGTTTTAGATAAGTGCTTTGATCCACCACCTTTTCTAAATCAACCACACCGTAACCTGCTGCATGTACCACAGCAGAACATGACATACCCAATACCGCCAAACCAGCAAATAATTTATTCATCTTATTAACCTGTAATTTTGTTATTCCCAGAAGGGTCGTACTTAGAAGGTACGACCAATCTCGAATTGAATTTCTTTTGTTTCATCGCCAACTTTGTCATTCAGTGGGAATGCATAACTCAGTGAAATTGGACCAATCATCGTGATCCAAGTAAAGCCAGCACCAACGCTATAACGCATATTATTCATATCAAAGCCGTAGTTATCTTTACAGTATTGACGGTCTTCACTAGATTTAGGAACGTCACATTGGGTATCAAATACTTGTGCGCCTTCAGCAAATAATACTGGACGAACTTGACGCGCCCAATCGCCTTTAAATGGCACAGGTAAAGCTAATTCAGTACCAAATTGAATTAAAGCATTACCACCGACTTCTTCTGGGTCATAATCTTTTTCACCACGAGCATCATAATAGACACCGTCATATTTTGGACCTAAGGTGCTGTTGTCATAACCACGTACCGAACCAAAACCACCTGCATAGAAGTTTTTATAGAACGGTAAATCATTACCATAACCCAACTTACCATAGCCACGGAGCACAAAGTCTTTACCTAGTGGGAAATAAGCTTGTGCATCGTAAGTGACTTTTTGATACTCAACATCACTACCTGGTAAAGCAATTTCAGTATTTACGCGATGCGACATACCTGATGTTGGGAATACAGGACGGTTAAGCGTGTTATACGACCAACCTAGGTTTAAGTTATAGGTTAAAAACTTTCCTTCAAACGCACTTTCGTAATCATTATTAACTATGTTCGCTTCAGGACATGTCCATTCAAGATTGCTAGGATCAGGATTTACAATTGAACATGTATTAAATGAATTAGAATCAATGGTTTTACCACCATTTGCCTTCAAATAATCACGCACATATGTAGATACATACTCACCTGTTGTTACCTTGGTTTGATCTACATTTAAACCCATACTGATACTTTGGTTTTCATCGATCGGATAGCCAAAGTTAATACCACCACCAAAACTGTCAGTGACGTAGTTGTTAACGTTATAATCGTCATCTAACTTGGTTTTACGGTAATACATGTTATAACCACGGCGTACACCATCAATAGTGAAGTACGGGTCAGTTACACTGAGGTTATAGTAATCTTGAGTCTCTGAACGAGACAAATCGATAGAAACTGCATTCCCTGTACCCAAGAAGTTGGTTTGACTCAAACCTGCTTGGAAAGTCACACCGCCACTTTGTGAGAAACCAACAGCTAAAGTACTTGTACCCGAATGCTGTTCTTCAACATTTACGTTTAAATCAATTTGATCTGGCGTGCCCGGAATACGTGCAGGCTTAACATCAACGGTTTTAAAGAAACCCGTACGCTCTAAACGTACTTTAGACAAATCAATTTTTTCGTTACTTGCTAATGCACCTTCCATTTGACGCATTTCACGACGAAGAACTTCATCAGCTGTTTTCGAGTTACCTGTGAAATTAATACGGCGAACTGTGACTTGCTGCCCCGGATTCACATAGTAATTTAAATCAACCAATTTGGTGTCTTTATTGATTTCAGGAACAATGTTCACTTCTGCAAAGTAGTAACCTGCGTTACCGTATTTACGAAGTAAAAGCTGTTTCACACCATTCACTTTTTCTTGTGAATATAAATCGCCATCTTTATAAAGTTTTAAAGCGTTTAAATCAGTTTGCGTATAAAGCGTATCACCTAAGAAATGGGTTTCACCAAACTTAAATTGTTCACCTTCATCCACCGAAACTTCGATAAAGACATGTTTTTTATCTTCACTCAAATTCAGACTTGAGTTGGTAATGTTAAAGTTGATGTAACCTTTGTTGAGATACATCGCACGTAAAGCTTCTAAACTCGCAGCCATCTTTTCACGTGCGTAGCGGTCATTACGAGAAATGATCGAGTTCCAACCACTTTCTTTTAATGCAAAAATTTGTTTAATTTCGCTTTCTTTAAAGACCGTATTACCAATGATATTGATATCAAATACTTTGGCAGATTGACCTTCTTCAAACTCGATTAAGACATTGACACGGTTATTCGGTTGAGCGGTTGTAATAACTTTGACATCAGCATCATAGCGACCTTGCTGCATGTACTGTTGTTCTAATTCAGTTTCAACCGTTTGCAAAGATGATTTCTTTAAAACCTCACCTTCGGACAGACCCATTTTCTTTAAGCCTTCTTCCAAGGCTTCTTTAGGAATAAGTTTATTGCCTTTTAGCTCAACTTTAGAAATAACTGGGCGTTCAACCACTGTATATACAAGGGTATTACCGACTTGTGAAGACTTCACATCATCAAACAAACCCGACGCAAACATGCTACGAATTGAGTTTGAAATGATTTGATCATTGACACGATCACCAGCGGAGAATGGGATCATTCCGGCTACATTGTCAGGAGTTAAACGCACTAAGCCATCAACACGAATATCTTGTACTACAAAATCATCTGCTGCATATACTTGTTGTGCTACGGCCATAGCACTAACCAGTGCCAATGGCATAAATAAATGTTTGTGCTGCATGCCAGTCTTTTCCGCTGTTAATTTATTTCGTATAACGTTCTTATAAACGCATAATGTCATTGAATAGAGCCAGTAGCATCATGCTACCCAGCAATACCATACCAATTTTTAATCCAACCAATTGTATTTGTTCAGAAACAGGTTTACCACGAATTAATTCAATAAAATAGTAAATTAAATGACCGCCATCGAGCATAGGAATCGGTAGTAAATTTAAAATACCCAAACTTACACTCATCAGTGCCATAAATGAAATGAAGGTTTGCCACCCCATCTCAGCACTTTGTCCAGCCACTTTCGCAATAGTAATCGGACCAGATAAATTATCTAAACCAACCAAACCACGCACCATTTTTACAATAGAATTCAGGATCATACTAGATATCTGACCTGTTTTTTCTACCGCTTTGCCCATCGCCTCTACAGGCGTGTATTGAATGGTTTGTTTGTATTCGGCTGGAATATTGACTTTACCCGGATCACTTTGTACACCTAAAAGCCCTGTGACTTTACCCATTTGGTCACGCTTACCTTGCGGCATCACGCTTAAATGCACAATTTTATTTTGTCGTAAAACATCAATTTTAAGTAACTTTTCTGGAGAAGCTTGTACAACTTGTACAACATCAAACCAGTCTTTCATTTTTACGCCATCGATCGAAACAATTCGATCACCCACCTGCATCCCTTGGCGAATCGCTGCGCCATCTTCACTGAGTTTTGAAACTACTGCAGGAATTTCAGGATGATACGGTGTAAAACCTAGAACATCGAGTGGTGACTGAGTTTGATCACGTAAGAAACTTTGAATCGGTAAACTGAAGTTTTGAATTTGCCCTGCTCGTTCAGCTTGAATTTGAATATTGCCAGTTTCACCTACACGATCAACCAAGGCATAATTCAAGCGCTCCCAAGTGGATACTTGAGTGCCATCTACGGCAGTAATTTTATCACCAGACTGCATTTGCGCAGCTGCTGCAGGCGTATTCGGTAAAATTTTACCTACGCGCGTATTCAGCTGTTCCTGTGCAGGTAAAAATAAAATCCAAAACAACACCACAGCAAAAGCCAAGTTGATGAGTGGCCCTGCAGCAACAATTGCAATACGTTTCCAAGGGTGTTGTCTGTTAAATGCTTTCGGTAAGTCTTCTGCTGCGACATCACCTTCACGTTCATCCAACATTTTGACATAACCACCCAGTGGCAATGCAGACAGTTGATATTGAATACCTGATTTCTTCGACGTCCACTTGAGCAGTGTTGGGCCAAAACCAATCGAATACACCAAAACCTTTACGCCCAGTTTACGTGCAACAAAATAATGCCCAAATTCATGAATCGCTATTAGCGGTCCAAGTAGCAATATTGCTGCAATAATCATAAACAAGGCATTCATGTCTTAACTTCCTGAATTCAATACTGCTTTTTCAGCAACCATACGTGCCGATTTATCTGCATGCAAAATAACATCAATATTATTTGCAGCTGAGTTTTCAACTTGCCCCAACACATGTTCCACAATTTGAGGGATTTGAGTAAAGCCAATTTTCTCATGCAAAAATGCTGCCACGGCGATTTCATTGGCTGCATTTAAAATCGTAGGAGCTAAGCCTCCAGCCTTCATGGCTTGACGTGCTAATTTTAGCGCTGGGAATCGCTGTATATCAGGCTGTTCAAAATTTAACTGAGAATGAATAAATAAATCTAATGGAGGCACATGTGTTTGAATACGCTTCGGCCATGCTAATGCATGAGCAATAGGCGTACACATATCAGGATTACCCATTTGCGCCAAAGTCGAACCATCTACATATTGAACCATTGAATGAATGATACTCTGTGGATGGACAACAACTGTTACAAATTGTTCTTCAACTGCAAAAAGATGACAGGCTTCGATCAATTCCAAGCCTTTATTCATCAGCGTTGCAGAATCAACAGAAATTTTTTGCCCCATCGACCAGTTTGGATGCTTACAGGCTTGAGCAGGCGTTACACTTTGTAATTGTTCTAAACTATGATGTAAAAATGGACCACCAGATGCGGTGAGTAAAATCTGTTTGACACCCAATTTTGGCTGACCATGACGCTCACCTTGTAGATAAGTTTCAGGCAAGCACTGGAAGATTGCATTATGTTCAGAATCGACCGGCAGTAACAAAGCATTATTTTCACGTGCGGTCTGAATCATGATGTCACCCGACATCACCAGCGCTTCTTTATTTGCAAGTAAGACACGTTTACCCGCTTTCGCAGCAGCCAATGTCGGTAGCAACCCTGCTGCACCCACAATAGCGGCCATGACCACATTAACTTGTGGATGTTCTGCTACTGCGATTAATCCGGCTTCATCATGCAAGATTTCAATATCAGTTAATTTTTCAGCTACGAGTAATTGGCGCAGTTCATCCACTTTATTGAATGGAACAACTGCGATTTTCGGTCGATATTGTTTGCATATTTCGACAAGTTCTACAATTCGGCTATGTGCAGTGACTGCAAAAACTGAATACTCTTCGGGGTGCTGTTGCAGAATCTTTAAAGTACTTTGACCAATGGATCCTGTTACACCCAATATACAAACAGATTGTGACATCTATAAATCTACGCCAATTAATTTTAAAACATACATACCTGCTGCAAAGATAGGTGCTGCAGCAAGCAACGAGTCGATACGGTCCAGCACACCACCATGTCCGGGAAGAATACGACCAGAATCTTTGATCCCTGCACGACGCTTGATCATCGATTCAAATAAATCACCAAGTACTGAACTAAATACTGTTATTACTGAAAGTATTAAAAATAAAATATGTTCAGCGATGCTTAAATCAAGATAAATAATTTCAACAACAATAACAATTAGCATTGCAGTGAATAGACCGCCATATAAACCTTCGATCGATTTATTTGGGCTCACATCTGGTGCAAGTTTTTTCTTACCAAATTTACGTCCCACGAAGTATGCACCACTGTCTGCACCCCATACCAACAGGAACAGATACATGAGCCACCACGGTGAGTTCATCCACACAGAAAAAATAGCAGTTACCGCAGCAGGAACTAAGACTAAACCAATACCACTCAGACTCGGGTTATACCAGTTATCGTAATCAGGATAAGACTTCACCCAATAGACACTTAAGATCCAAGTAAAGATCGAAGCCGCCCAAAGCAGTAATGCAACATCTGTAAAATGCAATGCTAGTGCTGAAAGAATAGCAGTGACTAGACCATAGCCCCAAGCGAAAGGTTTAATCACATTTTGTGTATTCCGCGGCATGAGTTTGAACCACTCATAACCCGCGACAGCTGATGCAATAATCATCAGCACAAGCATTGGGTATTTAGACTCGGTTGCAAACATGCAACTCAGTACAACTGAAACCAGTACCAATGCGGTTATTATCCGCTCTAACATTTATTTATTCTCAAACTGCTCTTGTTGAATCTGCTCTGAGGTCTTACCAAAACGACGTTCACGACCACCAAATACTGCTAGTGCGTCGTCAAATTCTTCAATGGTAAATTCAGGCCATAATGTCTGGCTAAAATAAAGTTCTGCATACGCAGCTTGCCAAAGCAAGAAGTTCGAGAGACGGAAATCACCACCTGTACGAATTAACAAATCTACCGGAGGTAGATCACTTAAACTGACATATTGACCAAAGACTTCAGCATCCACTGCTTCAAGATCTATTTTGTTAGTTAAAACATCTGCTGCGATTTTTTTTGCAGCCTGTGTCATATCCCACATACCACCGTAACTAATTGCAATAGTTAAAGTCATGCTGTCGAAATTAGCAGTCCTTTGTTCTGCTTGCAACATTAAGTCACGTAAGTTAGGAGATAAACGAGAACGATCACCAATAAAACGTAGGGAAATGTTAAATTTTTCCATGCGTGGCAACTGTTCATGAATGGTTTCTTCAAGAAGAGCCATCAACAAATCAACCTCAAACTGAGGACGATTCCAATTTTCACTCGAAAAAGCAAAAACGGTCAGTGCTTGGATATTTCTTTTACGACAATGTTCAACGATGGGATCTAGGATGTCCTTTCCAGAACGATGCCCTTCACCTTTTTGCATTTGATTCTTTTTGGCAAAACGATTGTTGCCATCCATAATGATGGCAACATGTTTTGGAAGACGGGAAGTTTCTTCAGATGAGGTCATTAAAACTTAGACCTTCATCAATTCAGCTTCTTTTGCAGCCAGACGTTTTTCAACTTCAGCAACGAATTTGTCTGTGATTTTTTGAATGTCATCACCCGCACGACGCTCATCATCTTCAGAAATTTCTTTTTCTTTCAACAATGCTTTGATATCACCTAAAACATCACGACGGATGTTACGGATCGCAACTTTTGCATTTTCAGCTTCGTTACGTGCAACTTTCTGCATGTCTTTACGTGTTTCTTCTGTTAATGCAGCCATAGGAACACGGATGGCATCAGCAGTAATCGGGTTTAAGCCCAAGTCAGATTCACGGATTGCTTTATCAATTGCGGCAACCATTGAACGTTCAAAAGGCTGAACAAGTAAAGTACGAGAGTCTTCTACACCCACGTTCGCAACTTGGTTTAATGGCACATCAGAGCCATAGTAAGGAACCATAACACCATTTAAAATTGATGGGTGCGCGCGGCCTGTACGAACTTTGGCAAAACCATGCTCTAGAGAATCTAGAGATTTGTTCATACGGTCTTCTGCGTCTTTTTTAAGATCGTTAATCATGTGATCTTCCTTACTTAATTCGAAAAGATGTAAATTCTAAAATAGCTTGTAGTATAAAGAGCTTTAGGGCCCACGTACATTAGTTCGTAACGTGAGTACCCTCTTTTTCACCCATTACCACTGAAAGTAATGAACCTGATTTGTTCATATCAAATACTTGAAGTGGAACGTTGTGGTCACGGCACAAGCAAATCGCTGTTAAATCCATCACACCCAGTTTTTCATCTAAAACTTGGTCAAATGTTAATGCATCGTATTTCACTGCATCTTCATATTTGCTTGGATCTTTGTTGTATACGCCATCAACCTTAGTCGCTTTAAGGATAAGATTGGCTTCAATCTCAATACCGCGTAAGCATGCTGCTGTATCTGTCGTAAAGAATGGGTTACCCGTACCTGCAACAAATACACAAACTTCGCCACGAGTTAAATGACGAATTGCATCACGGCTAGAGTATGATTCAACTACTGCACCAATGGGTAAAGCTGACATTAGACGAGTTTTGATATTACGACGTACCAAAGCATCACGAAGTGCCAAACCGTTCATTACAGTGGCCAACATACCCATTTGATCACCTGTTACACGGCCAACCAAACCATCTTTTTGTAATTGGCTACCACGGTAAAGGTTACCACCGCCGACAACGATACCCACTTGAACACCTAAACCAACAAGGTGCGCAATTGCGAGTGACATTTGATCGAGCACTTGTGCATCGATACCCATCTCTTTATTGCCCGCTAAAGCTTCACCTGAAAGCTTAAGCAGGATGCGACCAAAACGTGGTTTTTTAGAATCAAGCATCATCAACTCCGAATTATTTAATTTCAATTATTTTTAATGAATCGTTTAAGCAGACTTAACCGAGATCAGTTTTGCAAATAAGTCATATTCATCTGCATCTGTAATTTCTACTTCAAGTAAATCACCTGCTTTAATCACTGACTTATCGATATCCTCAACAAAAACATTACCATCAATTTCAGGTGCATCTGCATAAGAACGCGCAACAGCAACTGGGAACTCTTCTTCAAGATCATCCACAAGTACTGTCATTTTCTGACCAATACGGCTTTGCAATTTTGCAGCAGAGATTTCTTGCTGAACTTGCATGAAACGCTCATAACGCTCTTGCTTGATTTCTTCAGGCACATGATCTGGCAAATCATTTGCAGTCGCGCCTTCAACTGGTGAGTAAGTAAAACAACCCACACGATCAAGCTGCGCTTCTTTTAACCAATCAAGCAACATTTGGAAGTCTTCTTCAGTTTCACCCGGGAAGCCCACAACAAATGTAGAACGAATCACAAGATCAGGACATTTCTCACGCCAAACTTTTAAACGCTCCAGTGTATTTTCACTGTGCGCAGGGCGTTTCATGAGTTTTAAAATCTTAGGACTTGCATGTTGGAATGGAATATCCAAATACGGCAGGATTTTGCCTTGTGCCATTAAGTCAATCACAGCATCCACATGTGGATATGGATATATATAGTGTAGACGCACCCAGATACCCAATTGACCCAATGCTTCACACATGTCATAGAATTTAGTTTTAACGGGCTGACCGTTCCAGAAGTCCAATTTGTATTTGGTGTCTACGCCATAAGCCGATGTATCTTGAGAAATCACAAGGACTTCTTTTACACCTGCTTTTTTCAGTGCTTGAGCTTCAGTCAATACTGAACCAACTGGACGAGAAACCAAATCACCACGCATGCTTGGGATGATGCAGAATGTGCAACGGTGGTTACAACCTTCTGAAATCTTCAAATAAGCATAATGTTTTGGTGTTAATCGAATACCTTGTTCAGGTACTAGATCAATAAACGGATTGTGTTTTGGTGGCTCAGGCACGTATTCGTGCACAGCTTCCATCACTTCTTGATATGCCGCAGCACCTGTCACTTTTAAGACATTTGGGTGCATTTGGCGAATTTTATCTTCGTCTTTACCTAAACAACCAGTCACAATTACGCGACCGTTTGAACTCATCGCTTCGCCAATGGCATCTAGCGACTCTTGTACTGCAGATTCAATAAAACCACAGGTATTTACAACTACTAAATCTGCACCATCATAATCTGATGCTACATCATAACCTTCAGTCTTTAACTGAGTTAAAATTCGTTCGGAATCTACCAATGCCTTAGGACAACCTAAAGAAACAAAACCGACTTTGGGGGATTTCATGAATCTGCGCTCCACTATAATCCGCGTATTGTATGTCTTTTCAAAACATAAAAACAGGTGAAAAGGCCACTCTTTATATCACGCACCAAAATAATGCTATAAATTCATCCATATAATTTAATTTGCACCATTTTAATGCATTTTAGATTTACAGCCTGTTTTTAATCGGCTATACACTTTATTTAAAGTCTTAAATAAGCGCATTTATTCAAATAAGCATCAAAACTTAGCGTATTTCTCAAATAGTTGGCTTATATCTTGCATAACTTGCATCAATTCGAACCTTATTAGATTGAACGATTTGCTTTATGAAGATGCCATTGCGCCATTTTAAGACAGGAACCTCTCGCTAATGGATCAGACTATGACGATTGATTACCGGCTTTTAGTGGATAATTTAACCACTGCCATTTTATTGGTCGATAGCAACCTGAATATTTTTTATTTAAATTCATCTTGTGAAGCGCTTTTTGACATCAGCTTACTTCGTGCATCAGGTCAGCCTGTATTAAATTTACTCCATATGCCCGATGATGAATTCAATACGCATGATGCATTAATGAATACATTAACTTCTGGTCAGCACTATACTCGCCGAGAAGCAACGATTAATGTCAACTTTAAAGACATTCATGTTGATTACACCGTGTCACAGCTCAACTCTGGTAAACCCTACCACCCGTTGCTATTGATTGAGCTGAATCAAATCGACCGGATGTTGAAAATCTCTAAAGAAGAAAACCTGATTCAACAGCATCAAGTCGCACGACAACTGATTCGTGGTGTTGCCCATGAAATTAAAAATCCTCTCGGTGGTATCCGTGGGGCGACACAACTTTTAGCGCGTAGCTTAAATGATCCGAAGTACAGCGAATTCACCGACATTATTATCAGTGAGGTGGATCGATTACGAAATCTAGCTGACACCATGCTTGGCTCTAGACAATTGCCAAGTTACGAGCCAGTCAATGTGCATGAACCACTTGAACGTGTCCGTGCACTGATCGTCAACCAAACCAAAAAGAAAATTAGAATCACCCGTGATTACGACCTTTCTTTACCTGATGTATTGGCAGATCGTGATCAATTGATTCAGGTCATGCTGAATATCAGTGTCAATGCTGTTCAGGCGATGACTGAAAATAAAGAGTTCTTTGTTGAGCATCAACCAGAACTCACCTTGCGCACACGTATTCAACGGCTAGTCACCATCAACGGTGTATTAAAACGTTCTGCGGTACGCATTGACATCGAGGACAATGGACCGGGTGTCCCACAAGAAATATTAGAATCCGTATTTTACCCATTAGTGACAGGACGAGCGAAAGGCACAGGGCTCGGCCTAAGCATTGCACAAAATATTATGCATCAACATAACGGAATGATTGAATGCCAATCAGTTCCTGGAAAAACAGTATTTAGCCTATATTTACCTTGGGAGTCAGATCATGTCGCGTAATAAGATTTGGGTCATCGATGATGATCGCGCCATGCGTTGGGTGCTGGAAAAAACATTCAAAGAAGAAGGTTTTGATGTTACCAGTTTTGAAGAAGCACAATCCGCTTTAGATCAGTTAAGTGTCGATGCGCCAGATGTTATTTTGACAGACATCCGTATGCCGGGTATTGATGGACTGACCTTTTTAGGTAAAGTCAAAGGCAACTACCCTGACTTACCTGTAATTATCATGACCGCTCATTCAGATTTAGAATCTGCTGTGTCGAGCTATCAAACAGGTGCTTTTGAATATCTACCAAAACCTTTTGATATTGATGAAGCTTTAGCACTTGTAAACCGTGCAATTTTGCATATTGCCAAATTACAACAACAAGAATCTGCAAAAACCGTTCAACCGATTCAATCTACAGAGATTATTGGTGAATCACCTGCTATGCAGGAAGTCTTCCGTGCCATTGGTCGTCTTTCTCAATCACACATTACTGTATTAATTAATGGTGAATCAGGCACGGGTAAAGAATTGGTTGCGCATGCGTTGCACAAACACTCACCACGTGGCAACAAACCTTTTATTGCGCTCAATATGGCAGCAATTCCAAAAGATTTGATCGAAACTGAATTATTTGGCCATGAAAAAGGCGCGTTCACAGGTGCCAACACACAGCGCCAAGGTCGTTTCGAACAAGCTAATGGCGGGACTCTTTTCCTTGATGAAATTGGCGACATGCCATTTGAAACTCAAACACGTTTACTGCGTGTTTTAGCGGATGGCGAATTCTACCGCGTTGGTGGTCACATCCCAGTCAAGGTGGATGTCCGTATCGTTGCGGCAACACACCAAGACTTAGAAAAGTTAGTACATGAAGGTCGCTTCCGTGAAGACTTGTACCACCGTCTAAACGTCATTCGTATTCATATTCCAAAACTTGCACATCGTAGTGAAGATATTCCGATGCTTGCACAGCACTTCCTAGCAAGTGCAGGTAAAGAACTTGGGGTAAGTCCGAAGATTCTTCGTCCTGAAACGCAAGAATACATGCAAAAACTGCCATGGCAAGGTAATGTGCGTCAGCTTGAAAATACCTGTCGTTGGTTAACGGTTATGATCACAGGCCGTGAAGTTTATCCAGAAGATTTACCGTCTGAATTAAAACAGATTCCAATTCAAGGCACAGATGGTAACCCTGCTGCTCAAGGGATTGATCGCATCGGTGTGCATCATTGGGATGAGCTACTTGGTCAATGGGCCGTACAAAAACTTAAAAATGGTGAGATGAAAATTCTCGACATTGCCACACCAATGTTTGAACGCACCCTCATCAATGCTGCACTACAGCAAACACGTGGGCGTAAGCGCCATGCAGCAGAACTTTTAGGTTGGGGTCGTAATACCTTAACCCGTAAACTTAAAGAACTCGGTATGGACAGTGCCGAAGATGATGTCGAAGAAGAATTAGAAAGTTAATTTTCTGATTTTCATTAAAAAAGCCAGTCACTTAACTGGCTTTTTTATTTTGAGATTTTTTAGCAATATTTTATGCCGTAAAGCCGACATAACGTGAATAACCTTCCACCCCTAAATCAGACTTATATATCAGAAACTCAGGGAAACTTGAGGCGGTAATTTCAGTAAACATATGATATTGATCATCATTGGCATGCAAGTCATCGACTGTATGCTGCATAGTTTGCTCAAATTCATCGGTAATAAACTCAAAACCAATATCCATTGCAATAAACAGCACATGCTCACATGGCTGTACATACTGCTCTTCTGACCAATCAATCACTTGCTGCTGACAATGTGGACACTGAATGTTATCTGAAGGAGAAATATCAAGTTCGATCAATTGATAAGACATAGAAGTAAATTTATTCATGAATATTAGATTTATTCTAACAAAACTTAGTTTCAGCTAAAGATATTTATTCAATAAAAAAGGAGCCGTAGCTCCTTTAAATATGACTGATTTCGATTATTTCTTGAGGGATGATTTATAGGCAGATAATGCAGCCACCGCGATAGCCGACAAAGCAATACCCGGCGCACTTGCAATTAAAATACCTGTCGTTCCTAGACCTAGCGCCAAAATCTTGCCTGTAAGTAATGGACCTGTCATTGCACCCAAACGTCCCCATGAAATTGCACTTCCCACACCTGTCACTTTCCCAGCTGGTGTATAGAAAATTGGAGAGATCCCATACAAAATCGATTGACCACCTGTAGAGAAAATTCCGCCCATGATGCCTGCAGCAATGAGTACAGGAATGGAATTTGTTGTAAACAGCACAAACAATGCCACAAACAAACCTGAATAGATAATCACTGCCATTTGCCA
The DNA here is from genome assembly GCF_013419835.1 of Acinetobacter sp. YH12052. Classification (NCBI taxonomy): domain Bacteria; kingdom Pseudomonadati; phylum Pseudomonadota; class Gammaproteobacteria; order Moraxellales; family Moraxellaceae; genus Acinetobacter; species Acinetobacter sp. YH12052. The sequence goes on along the minus strand of NZ_VOZI01000002.1, from coordinate 17,010 downwards.
TAATTTTAGGCGATCCAGCAAGTAGCCTAAACCCAGCGTACCAATCACTGCGCCCACTTGGAACATCAACATGATCATAAAAGCTTGTTGCTTTTCCAACCCTTGTTCCATAAGCAAGTTAGGCAACCAACTGATCAGAATATAGTTCACCATTAAGGTAAAGAAGAAACTCAGCCAGAGCGGCAATGTATACTTATAACGCTGTTCAGCAAAAAGGATTTGCCCCATCGGTGGAACCGTTTCCTTGGTTTCTGCCTGAACTTTTTCTGTACGCTTATCTTTTAAGATAATCGCCATGAATGGAATCAAGATTAAAGGCGTTAAACCACCAATTAAAAATAGTGTATGCCATGAGATATCTTTAAAGACAATACCCAAGCCAGCAACAAAGATTGCACCTACGGGTAAGCCACAGTACATCAAACTATTTAAGCGCCCACGGTTAGCATCCGTCGCTTCATCACCCACCACCGAGATCATCGTTGGCATCGCAGCACCCAAACCTAAACCTGTAAAGAATCGTGCGATATATAAAATTTCAATGCTTGGTACAACTGCCGTGATAGACATAAATACACCGAAGATAAAAATCGACAACATCAGGACTTTCTTCTGCCCCAAATAGTCAGCGACACGCCCCCCAAAGAACGCGCCAAATAACATACCAAACACACCTAAGCTAAACACATAGCCCATTTGCACTTGATCTAAGGAAAATGTCGCTGCGATTCCTTTTGCTGCGATACCGGGCGCTTGCAGGTCAAAACCTTCAAAAAATGCTACCCAGAAACACAAAAATACCGTTAGAAATTTTTGCATTTTTCCCGATTGTTGATTTGCCATAATCGAACTCCATTCATGTAGCGTAAACCCACTTGTACGCCATGCCCTGAAGTTTCGGCTTTATTGGGTAGAATAAATACCACTACAAAGGTCGGAATTCACACGACCAAAAGCCCACCATTAAAACCTAAAACTTTGTATATCAATATTTTTTAGATCTTATTTTTTGTATTTATAATTAATTATCAATCACTTAGGTTTATGAAAGGTTTTAATAATCAAACCATAGCTAAAACTAATGATGATCAAAATATTCATTTAATCCGATCAAATAGCAACAGCCAATAATTTATTGGCAATAAAAAACCCGCTCAGTTGCGGGTTTTTTATTTAACTCAAAATCTTATGCAGATTTTTTCGCTTGGTTATTCTTACGAATCGTAATCATCACCAATTGAACAGCCGCAGGTGTTACACCTGGAATACGACTTGCTTGTGCCAATGTTTCAGGCAATACATTTTTCAGCTTCATGGTGATTTCACGTGAAAGACCAGAAACGACATCATAATCAAAATCAGCAGGAATACGTGTATCTTCCAAACGCTTCATTTGCGCAACGTCTTCTTGCTGACGGTTAATATAACCCGCATATTTCACTGCAATTTCAATTTGCTCACCCACAAATGCTGAAACTTCTGAACCCGTCAATTCAGCAATTTGCGCAAAGTTGATATTTGGACGTTTTAACAAATCAATTGCATTGGTTTCTTTAGACAGGTCATCACCAGTCATTTCAACGAATTTTTTGCCTAGTGGATTGTTTGGCGCTGCCCAAAGGTGTTGTAAACGACCTTTTTCAGTTTCAACAGCTTCCATTTTTTGGCAGAACGAATCCCAACGCGCATCATCTACCAGACCCATTTCACGGCCAATTGCTGTTAAACGCTGATCCGCATTGTCTTCACGCAACATCAAACGGTATTCCGCACGCGAAGTGAACATACGGTACGGTTCTTTAGTACCCAAAGTAATCAAGTCATCAACCAATACACCCATGTACGCTTCATCACGTTTTGGTGTCCATTGCTCTTGATCCCATGCACGACGTGCTGCGTTTAAGCCTGCAAGCAAACCTTGCGCACCCGCTTCTTCATAACCTGTTGTACCATTAATTTGACCTGCAAAATACAGATTATTAATCGATTTGGTTTCTAAAGAGAATTTCAATGATTGTGGGTTGAAATAGTCGTACTCAATCGCATAACCTGGACGCAAAATGTGCGCATTTTCCATACCACGAATCGAGCGAACCAATTCAAACTGAACATCGAATGGTAAAGAAGTTGAAATACCGTTTGGATAAAGCTCATGTGTGTCCAAACCTTCAGGTTCCAAGAACACTTGATGCGAATCTTTATCGGCAAATTTATGAATCTTATCTTCGATTGATGGGCAGTAACGTGGACCTACACCTTCAATCACACCGGTATACATTGGTGAACGGTCTAAGCCGCCACGAATGATATCGTGAGTTTTCTCGTTGGTATGTGTGATATAGCAATTGATTTGCTCAGGATGCATCGACGCATCACCCATGAATGACATAGTCGGAGATGGGAAATCACCCGGCTGTGGCGTCATTACAGAGAAATCAACTGATCGCGCATCGATACGTGGCGGTGTACCTGTTTTTAAACGACCTACAGGTAAGTTCAATTCACGAAGGCGCGCAGCCAATGAAATTGAAGGAGGATCGCCCGCACGACCGCCTGAAGCATTATTTAGACCTACGTGGATCACACCACCCAAAAATGTACCTGTAGTCAATACAACAGTTTTCGCATCAAAGCGAATACCCATTTGGGTGACTACACCTTTAACGGTATCGCCTTCAACAATAAGGTCATCAGCTGCTTGTTGGAAAATATCCAAGTTAGCTTGATTTTCGAGGGTTTCACGAATCGCAGCTTTATAACGAATACGGTCAGCCTGTGCGCGAGTCGCACGAACAGCCGCACCTTTACGTGAGTTTAAAATACGGAATTGAATACCACCTTTGTCGGCAGCCAATGCCATAGCACCGCCAAGCGCATCAATTTCACGTACTAAATGTGATTTACCAATACCACCAATGGCTGGGTTACAGCTCATCTGCCCTAAAGTCTCAATATTATGAGTTAAGAGTAAAGTCTGTCGACCCATACGTGCCGCAGCAAGAGCTGCCTCAGTACCCGCGTGACCGCCGCCGATAACAATGACATCGTAAACTTTAGGATAATGCATAGTGGTAAAGGAGATTAAAAAAGGATGACGGAAGATTATAGCAAAAATTCACCGATAAGTTGACTGATTAACTCGATTTTATTGTTATTGACTACTGCTTTATGCCTATATATTTCTTTATGAACATACATACTTTGCATATTCCACATAAAAATATACATTTCTCAAGCAAATGTTACTCGAAGATTGTTGTTTTATTCTGATGATTTTTTATTCTGTTATAGATCCCATGAGAATCATAAGGACTATAAGCATGAATAAGAATATTTTGCTATCCACGGTTTTATGCGGTTTATGTTTATCACCACTTGCTGCCTCAGCCAATGATAAAGTTGAGAAAGTGTATGATGCACAGCGATATCAACAAGTCTGTAAAGGTAAAAGCCAAGGCGCTCAAGTATCATTTGCCTATCGCGGTATTATCTGGAATGGTACCTGCGAACCACAATTTTTTAGCTCTTCCAAAAATGCAAATCTGCATGGCGAAGAAGCAGAATTATTAAGCACATGTAGTGCAGATGCAAAAGCCACTACTGCAACGATTAATGGACAAGAAATTAAAGGAAAATGTGCTTTAGGGTTCACTCCTCCTCGTCCTAAATAAACAGTTGTCGATAAAAATATCGACCAATTAACAGATCAAAAATAAAGCGGGTAAAACATCAGTTTTTACTCGCTTTTATTTATTGCTTATTTATTAAACTGAGATAAACTCAAAAATACTATAAGGATAAAAATATCAGGAAATTCCATGGATTCGGGATTATTTGCTTTTTTTCTACCCATTGCTTTAGCCATTATGATGATGGGTTTGGGGCTTGAACTTTCAGTCAAAGACTTTTTACGCGTTGGACGCTATCCAAAAGTTATTTTCATCGCTTTATTTACTCAGCTTATTCTACTGACCAGTATTGCTTTTTTCCTTTGTAAGTTACTTGAGTTACCCCCTTTGCTCGCGGTCGGGCTCATGTTGCTTGCGGCTTCACCCGGCGGCCCCACTGCTAACCTTTTTAGCTACCTATATAAAGGTGACGTTGCATTAAACATTAGCTTAACAGCCATCAACTCAGTTGTTTCGTGCTTTACACTGCCTTTTATCGTCAACCTATCCATTTTGCATTTTGTTGGTGAAAGCACTAGCATTGGTATGCCTATCGACAAGATCACCCATGTATTTCTGATTATTTTGATACCGGTATGTTTCGGTATGTTTATTCGCAACTCCTTTCCGACCATTGCGTATCACATCAACAAACCGATGCGAATGTTGTCTATTTTCTTATTAATTCTTATCTTTACACTCGCAGTTTTGCGTGAACAATCCAACATCATTACGTATTTTGCCAGCGTCGGCATTGCGACCTGTTTACTCTGTTTCAGTGGCTTATTTTTGGGTTACTTAATTCCATTCCTCGCAGGTGTACCGGAAAAGCAGGCACGTGCGTGTACCTTTGAGATCGGCATTCATAACACCAGTATCGCGTTAACTATCGCACTGAGTGTGCTTGAAAACACCACAGTGGCGATACCTGCCGGTGTTTATTCTATTTTTATGTATTTATTGGCGACCTTATTTGGTTTTATTTTGACACGCCGTGGCAGCCACCTGATTCAACAAGTGAAAACATAAACTATTTTTTCTAACGCAATCACCATAAGGACTTTGGTGAAAAACCATTAAATATGCTCAAGGAGAATAAATACGATGGATTCTGGAATTATTACGGTTCTTTTGCCATTAGCACTGGCCTTTATTATGATCGGGCTTGGGCTAGAACTTACCCCCAAAGATTTCGCACGTGTCACCAAACATCCTAAAGCCGTGTTAATCGCTTTATTCTGCCAACTCGTGTTACTTGTCGGCGTTGCCTTTTTATTATGTAAACTGCTGGCCTTGCCACCACTCCTTGCAGTCGGCTTGATGCTACTCGCAGCCTCACCCGGTGGTAGTACAGCTAACTTATTTAGTTATTTATTTAAAGGTGATTTGGCATTAAATATTACCCTGACTGCCATCAACTCTGTCATTGCGGCATTAACCCTTCCATTGATCGTGAATTTTTCGATCATGCACTTCATGCAAGAAGGGCAACAAATCAGTCTGCAGTTTGGAAAAATCCTCCAAGTTTTCGGCATCATTATCATCCCTGTCGGTATAGGCATGCTGCTTCGTCACTATGCACCTAAACTGACTGAGAAACTGCATAAACCACTCCGTATCTTTGCTGTGGTCTTTCTCATCTTAATTATTATCGGTGCTATTTACTCTGAACGACAAAATATTGCGGCTTATCTAACTCAAGTTGGCTTAGCAACGGTTCTATTCTGCATCTTCAGCTTATGTATCGGTTATTTTGTTCCAAGACTGTTCGGTATCAATAGTGCTCAGGCACGTGCATGTGCATTTGAAATCGGGATTCATAACAGCACGTTGGCCATGACCATTGCCTTAACAGTGATGGCCAGCTCTGCAGTTGCAATGCCTGCGGCAGTATATTCAATCTTTATGTACATCTTTGCCGCTGTATTTGGCTTCCTAATTACACGTTTTGCACCAATCTCGACAACGACAACCGAAACAATTAAAAGTTAAGGCACTGAAAAGTTAAAAGGATGCCACGTGCATCCTTTTATTTTTTGTCAATTTTGATAATCGCTAGCTGCAAGTTGCCGAGTTCCGTTACAATAGCTTTTTATAAAACTCATTTAGGTTATGTCCGTGAAGTGGTTACAAATTCATATTACTGTTGAAAAAGCTCAAGTTGATTACACTGAAACGCTGCTCAGTTCTTTAGGTGCAGTCAGTGTCACGCTAGATGATGCAGAAAATCAGGATTTACTTGAACCACTTCCAGGTGAAACACCACTTTGGAATAAAGTGATCGTAACTGGTATATATGCACAAGAAGATGATGAAGAAATTGATGTTGCAGCATTAGAAACATTTATTAAAGCTCAACTTCCTGATGCGCCAATGCGTAGCGAATTCATTGAAGACCAAGAATGGGAACGCACATGGATGGATGCTTACGAGCCTATCCAAATTGGTGAAAAATACTGGATCGTACCAGAATGGATGGAAGCGCCAGAAGCAGACGCCGTAAACATCAAACTAGACCCAGGTCTGGCATTTGGTACTGGCAACCATGCATCAACATTCTTATGCCTACAATGGTTAGGTAAAGTTGATCTAAAGGATAAAATCGTAATCGACTACGGTTGTGGTTCTGGTATTTTAGGTGTTGCCGCTTTACTTTTGGGTGCAAAAAAAGTTTATGCCACTGATATTGACCCACAAGCCGTTTTAGCAACACAACAAAATGCCGAATTGAATGGTGTGCTCAAAAATTTGTATGTTGGCCTACCTGAAGAGTTCAACCAAGAGCTTGCTGGACAAAAAGCCGATGTGTTTGTTGCCAATATTCTTGCAGGCCCTCTAATGGCTTTGGCTGCAGAATTCTCAACTTTAATTAAATCTGAGGGAGAGTTCGCACTTGCAGGTGTAATTGAAGAGCAAGTTTCTGATGTTTCTAGTGTTTATTCTGAATTTTTTGATATATTAGACGTAGAAAAACGTGACGAAACATGGTGCCGAATTTCGGGTAAACGCCAACAGTATTAAAATTTAAAATGTGTACTTATGAGCGACAAATTAACTAACTGCCCAACTTGTTTTACAACATATAAAGTAACTGTTCCGCAGCTTACTGTCGCTCAGGGCATGGTTTGTTGCCCAAAGTGCTCTACATCTTTTAATGCACTGTCTCATTTGGTGGTAGATAAAGCGTTGTCTTTTTCTACCCCTGAGCAAGAAAATGCACCGCAAAAAAACTCCAATACTATTATTAATGTCAGCGAATTTAATAATACGCTTACACCAGTGACTGTTGAAGAAACACCAACCCACCATTTATTAAAACTATTTGATCAAAAAGTCGAAAACTCTAATATCGATCTAAAAACTTATTTAAATAACTTAAATTATTTCAGCACCGAACCAATCGGCAACCTGCCTGCTGTAAATTGGGCAGAACAGGCTGAAAAAGATAAAAAACGTACACCACTGAATTATTTTATGTGGTTCTGTATTAATGCTTTCTTATTTGGTGCACTTATATTCCAGTTTTTCTGGTTCAATCCACAATATTTAAAAAACAGCCCAGTAATGGGTGCTGCATTTACTGCGGTCTGTGATGTATTCAATTGTTCACGTCTAGAGGAACATTACAGTTTAATTAGTACCAAAAAAGTCAAAATTCGTAGCATTGGAAATAATGAAACACGTTTTACTGGTGAAATGATCAATTTTCATGACCGTAGCCTTGCCTTACCCAATATGAAAATTTCACTAAAAGAAAATGGTGCTGAAATAGCAAACTATACGCTTTTACCTGAAGAGTATTTGGACAAAAGTCTGCATGGCATCCAACGGATCCCAAAAAGTAGTCCTTTTAAATTCCAATTTAGCCTACCAATTGCACGCAAAAGCTTCGATAATTATTCAATTGAGTTGATTCGCCCCTAATATTGGAAAAAACTATTAAAAAAGTAAAAAAAACATAAAAAAAATGCAGTTTTCTTGCTCACTTTTTCCTAGACAATGGTATGATACGCGCCACGAAAGCTTTGTGCTGCAAACTCCTCGCTAATTTTTCACAACAAATACAATCCCAACCGTGCGCTTTAATATTTATTGCGTATTGAGTAGATTTTTTGTTTGTTTTTTAGGCTGTAACAATTATTAATCTATTGTTACGCTTATTTTTCGAACAATTTTGCGAGTTGTGTCAAGCTACAAGTAATGTACAAGTTTTAGAACTCCGCATTAGGAACTAAAACGGAGTTCATTCAAGTTTATAGACCACTTTTAACAAATCACTTTACCCAAGTGATATTTGATTTTTCGGATTAATTCGCATGAATAGCAAATCTCCTATTTTTACTGCACAATCTGATGTCGCTCTTCGTATTCACGTAGATCGCGCAGTTCGCCATTACTTTGCACAATTGCAAGGCGAGCAACCATCTCAGGTATACGATATGGTGCTGGCGGAAATGGAGAAGCCTCTTCTATCTGTAGTTCTTGAATATACACGTGGTAATCAAACCCGCGCTGCTGAGATTCTCGGCTTAAACCGTGGTACTTTACGTAAAAAGTTGAAAGCTCACGGTTTAATGAGTGAATAAATGATAAAATGCTTGCGGCTTCCGCAGGCATTTTTTTTAACCTGCATTTTGCTAATTTTGTTTTAATCTGTTCCTTGAAAACTGTGACGAAGATCATGACTATTAAACGCGCTTTAATCTCTGTGTCTGACAAGACTGGAATTGTTGAATTTGCACAAGAACTTGCTGCTCTAGGGGTAGAAATTTTATCTACTGGCGGAACATACAAATTGTTGAAAGACAATAATGTTGCCGTAGTTGAAGTTTCAGAGCACACAGGTTTCCCAGAGATGATGGACGGCCGTGTAAAAACGCTACATCCGAAAATTCATGGTGGTATCTTAGCTCGTCGCGGTCTAGACGAAGCTGTGATGGCTGAACACAACATCGATGCAATCGATTTAGTTGTTGTTAACCTTTATCCGTTTGCTGCAACTGTTGCAAAACCGAACTGCTCACTTGCTGATGCGATTGAAAATATCGACATCGGTGGTCCGACTATGGTTCGTGCTGCTGCGAAAAACCATGCATCTGTAGGTATCGTAGTAAATGCATCTGACTATGCAACTGTTGTTGAAGAGTTAAAAGCTGAAGGCGCATTATCACATGCAACTCGTTTTGACCTTGCGGTTAAAGCATTTGAACATACTGCACAGTATGACGGCATGATTGCATCTTACTTAGGCGCTCGCGTAGGTAAGGAAGAAGGTCAAGCAGATAAATTTGCGCGTACTTTCAATACTCAATTGAACAAAGTTCAAGACTTACGTTACGGTGAAAACCCGCATCAATCTGCTGCTTTCTATGTAGAAGACACAGCAACTGAAGCATCTGTTTCTACTGCGAAACAACTTCAAGGTAAAGAATTATCTTATAACAACATCGCAGACACTGACGCAGCACTTGAATGTGTAAAATCATTTGCTAAGCCTGCATGTGTCATCGTAAAACACGCAAACCCATGTGGCGTAGCAGTATCTTTAGACGGCATCCAAGCGGCTTATGACCTTGCTTATGCAACTGACCCTGAATCTGCATTCGGCGGCATCATTGCATTTAACCGCGAATTAGATGTTGCAACTGCGCAAGCCATTGTTGACCGTCAATTTGTTGAAGTGATCATTGCTCCAAGCGTTGCTGAAGGCGTGCTTGAAGTGACTGGCGCGAAGAAAAACGTACGTGTACTGGTATGCGGCGAGCTTCCTGCAATTACTGAACGTAAAGCTCAGTTAGATTACAAACGTGTGAATGGCGGTTTGTTGGTTCAAGACCAAGACTTAGGCATGATCACGAAAGATGACCTTAAAGTTGTGACTAAACGTGCGCCAACTGAAGCAGAAATTGATGACTTGATCTTTGCTTGGAAAGTTGCGAAATACGTTAAGTCTAACGCTATTGTTTATGCAAAAGGTCGTCAAACCATTGGTGTTGGCGCAGGTCAAATGAGCCGCGTTAACTCTGCTCGTATTGCTGCAATTAAAGCTGAACATGCTGGTTTAGTGGTTGAAGGTGCGGTAATGGCATCTGACGCATTCTTCCCATTCCGTGATGGCATTGATAACGCTGCAAAAGCGGGCATCAAATGCATTATCCAACCGGGTGGTTCTATGCGTGATGACGAAACGATTGCTGCAGCTGATGAAGCTGGTATTGCAATGGTCTTCACTGGCATGCGTCATTTCCGTCACTAAGTTGGCAACTTGATCATGACAATTAAGCACAGTCTTTTGCTTAATACACTAGATTTCTAATCTTGCATAAAGTCCTCTCCTGCTTTCAGGTTGAGGACTTTATGTCATTTTCGATTCATGGAGTATGAACCGATGAATATTTTAGTTTTGGGTAATGGCGGTCGTGAACATGCATTGGCATGGAAAATCGCACAAGATGACAAAGTTGCAAAAGTATTTGTAGCACCGGGCAATGCGGGTTCTGCAACTGAAAATAAATGCGAAAATGTTGCCTTAAATATTTTAGACAACGCTGCGATTATCGACTTTGCTAAAAACAATGCGGTGGATTTAATCGTGGTTGGCCCTGAAGCACCGCTTGTAAATGGTGTTGTGGATGCTTGCCGTGAAGCGGGTGTAAAAATTTGGGGCCCAACTCAATTTGCTGCACAGCTTGAAGGCTCTAAAGCATTTGCGAAGCACTTCTTAAAACGCCATAACATCCCAACTGCTTTCTATGATGTATTTACAGAAGTAGATGCAGCAAAAGCATTTGTTGAAAAAAATGGTGCACCAATCGTAATCAAGGCAGATGGTCTTGCTGCGGGTAAAGGCGTAATTGTTGCCATGACCAATCAAGAAGCATTTGATGCGATTGATGACATGCTTGCAGGCAACAAATTTGGCGATGCTGGCTCACGCGTTGTCATCGAAGAGTTCTTGGCAGGTGAAGAAGCATCTTTCATTTGCATGATTGATGGCGACAACATTTTGCCAATGGCAACGTCTCAAGATCACAAACGTATCTTTGAAGGTGACCAAGGTCCAAACACTGGCGGTATGGGTGCTTACTCTCCTGCGCCTGTTGTGACTGCTGACGTATTTGAAAAAACCATGAATGAAGTGATGCGTCCTACCGTTGAAGGTATGAAAAAAGACGGTCATGTTTATACAGGTTTCTTATACGCAGGCTTAATGATTGATGAACAAGGTCAACCAAAAGTGATCGAGTTCAACTGTCGTTTTGGCGACCCTGAAACTCAACCAATTATGATGCGTTTAAAATCATCTTTAGTTGATTTGGTTGAAGCTGGTATCGCTGGTAACTTACCTGCGGAAGCTGAATGGGATGAGCGTAAGACTGTAGGTATCGTACTTGCATCTAAAGGCTACCCAGAAACTTCTAGCAATGGTGATGTGATTTCTGGTTTAGACACAGAAATGGCTGATGCAAAAGTATTCCATGCAGGTACAAAAGCGCTTGAGAATGGTGACATTGTGACTGCTGGTGGTCGTGTACTTTGTGTGACTGCTCTAGGCAACACGATTGGTGAAGCACAAGCCAAAGCGCTTGAACTATGCGAAAAAGTGACTTTTGATGGTGTTCAATACCGTAAAGATATTGGTTACCGCGCAATTGCGCGTGAAAATGCTTAATCTTAATTTAAATTAAATAAACAACCCGCCGAGTGCGGGTTTTTTTTGATATATTCAATTAAATATCAAACAAATACTTTATTAAAATGATCTTTAATTTATTTAATCGACCATCTGAAGAAATACAATATTTAGGGACACCTTATACTCAAGATTGTTTAGACGCTATTGGTGTCATTCTCCAAACTCAAACATATATTGAAAAAGCATTACTTTTATCTTGCAATCAAATACATGCATATTTAATCAAATCTAATAGAAATACTTACATTATCAGATCAGGCTTTAGTTCAGGCTATTCTGGTGAAGGACCTAAAGGATTAGCATCATCACTGCAACTTCTTTTAAAGCACAATATAGAAGTTGAAGAAATTAATATTTCTGAAAAATTAATGAAGAAAGTAAATCATAGTTCATTATCAGATGCAGATCTTGAAACAATGTTCACAGCTAGAGTTGTAAGGCCAATTAACATATACGAATACATCTATGCAATTTATAAAACTACGGAATACCAAATCAATAATGACCGTTTCTATCCAACAGAATTACCTTTCCACTTGGTTGATTCTCGAATTTTCGATCTTGCTCTTAAATTTAATGATGATCCCAATTACTCAATCTTAACGGCATATACAAGATTAGAAGATATTGTCAAAGATAAAATTAATGATCATAGTCTGTTTTCTAACAGTCTTTTAAAAACCGCATTCATTTCAGATAAACAACGCAAATCAATTTATTCATGGGATACAAACAATGAAAAGGTTTCAAATGCCCTAGGTTGTCTATTTACCAATATATTTACTGCTTATAGAAATGAACGTGCACATAGTGAAGTTGATAAGCCTTATTCACAACAAATACGTGAATTTTTATTGATTAATGAACTATATTTATTAGAAAGCAAAGCAATTAAAAGATAAAGATGAATTAGCATGAATCAGTTTATCGCAACGCCTCGCCTCATCCTCCGCCAATAGAAAGACTCCGACACTGCCCCATTTATCCAAATGTGTGCAGATGACGACGTCATGCGTTATTTTCTAAAAAAACTCGATGCTTCAGAAGCCACCACATTTATGCAGCGCCTACGCGATGCAATAGAAACACGTGGTTGGGGTTTATATGCCGTTGAGTTGAAAGCCACAGGCGAATTTATTGGTTTTATCGGCTTACACGTACACCCACCTGAGTTTGAAATAGTCGATGCACCTGAAATCGGCTGGCGACTACTACCGCAATATTGGCATCAAGGTTATGCCACCGATGGAGCAAAAGCTGTACTCAAACATGCTTTTAGAAACTTAAGACTAGATAAAGTTATTTCCTTCACTGCAAGTTTGAACACACCATCAGAACGTGTGATGCAACGCATTGGTATACAAAAAATCCGTGAATTTAATCATCCACGTGTAGCTGCGGATCACCCATTAAACCGTCATGTACTCTATGAAATACAGCGTAGTGACTATTTACACATTCCATTTTGCTAATTGAATATTTATTCACAGCAAAACCAAAGCACATTAACTCTGCCAAACAGTGGTTATAGATGATGTTAAAAAGCTTAATTTTAGTCACCGCAGGATTTCGTATAAGACAGCAAAATCATTCATGTAATCATATAAAAAACCCCGCTAAGTGCGGGGTTTAAACTCTAAACATAACAATTGCTATGACTTAGAAATAAAAAATCATAAGTTGGAAAGCTGAAGCAACTGCAAACCTGTCTAAGCATGCTTAATCAAAATGGCATACATAATCAACGACATCAGTACATTGCACTTTAAAAATAGAATCTTGTGGAACAATAAAGCTTTCGCCAGACGTATATTGAACAAACTCGCCCTGCTCCCCAATTTGCACGACACACTGCCCAGATGTGATTTCAACACGCTCTTTCACATGTGCCTCAAACGTCATGGGTTGGTTTGATGGCAAAAATACACCGATGGTTTTTTGACTACCATCTTCCATTTTTAAAACATGGCTCACCGATCTACCGCCATCATAATGAACCGTAGGCTTTTTTACAACTGAGACGAAATCAAACTGATTTGACATAGCGTGCCTCACATAGTAATTTATTATGATCAATTATTAAGCAGTTTATATTAAACAATGTAGCGGATTCAATATTCCTCAGATTTAGATCTAAGATTTTGAAAAACCATGAATCAGAGTTGAACTTCAAATATATCAATAAAGATTTCAATGCAGATTAGATTGAAGCTCTCCGTTATTTTCACATATGAATGTTACAAATTTTGTGAATGACAGGACTTATTTCATATTTTCAGCAATACATTTTAAAATTTGTTATATAGACCTAAACATATACAAATGACGTACTTAAATAGTTTAATTATAAATAATATATTGTTTTTACTTATTAAATTATTTAATTAAACATATTCCATTTACATTTTTGCTGCTAAGCATAACTTTTTAAATCACTATATTGAATAATAAAAAATTGATATGATGCCTAGCGAAATATAGAGATTTACTTTATTAAATCTTTTGTTTACAGCAGCTTGCAATGGCTATCTTTTCCCATTTGGAAATAGACTCAGATCTAATTGTATAAGTCTGTGTAGCATTTTAAATTATTAAGCATCTATCAGCCTGTCTGATAAAAGACTTAAGTAAATCTCTCCATAATATGATTTGTGAATTTATTAATTTTATAAATTTACTCGGGTGAATATATGAAAAAGCTCCTAGGATTAGTTCTCGGTTTATCTGTTGGCCTTTCAGGCTGTGGTAAACAAGAAGCTCCTGCAACTGACGCCGCACAACAAAAAGACACTGCAGAAGTGCAAACCGTTACCATGGCTTCGACTGGTTCAGATGCTGATATTTGGCGCTATATTGCTACGCTTCCTGAAACTAAAGAAGCTGGCATTAAACTTGAAGTGAAAAACTTTACTGACTATGTGTCTATGAACACTGCTGTAGCGAACAAAGAAATTGATGTTAATGCATTCCAGTCATATGCCTATATGGTTGCGTTTAACGACAACAATAAAGATAAAATTGCACCGCTTTCGACAACTTATTTAGAACCAATGGGTATCTATTCAAGCAAAGTTAAAAAACTTGAAGAGTTTAAAACAGGTGCAACCATTGCGATTCCAAATGATGGCGCAAACGAATCACGTGCATTGTTACTACTTCAATCTGCTGGCTTAATCAAACTTAAAGCTGATTTTGACGATGTAAAAGGTACACCTGCTGACGTCACTGAAAATGCGAAGAAAATCGTAATCAAGCCAATCCAAATGGCGACTGCGGTTCGTGTTAAAGACGAAGTTGATGCGATTGTTTTGGGTAATACCCTTGCAATGGAAGGTGGTTTAAACGTACTGAAAGATGCGGTTTACTATGAGCCAATCGATCAAAGTACAAAAATGAACGTGAATATTCTTGCTGTTGCTGCTGACCGTCAAAATGACCCAGTTCTACAAAAAGTGGGCGCGCTTTACCACACTCCAGCAGTTAAAGCTTACATCGATGAACATTTTGGTGGTACTAAAATTGATGTAAACAAACCAACTAGCTACCTCACTGAAGCAAAATAGTAATATAATTTCTTCAAATAAACAGGCAAAGTTTACTTTGCCTGTTTTTTCATTTTTGAACCCTTTTTTGACGCTATGATCCAATTTAAAAATATCTCCAAGCATTTTGAGCTAAAAGGCCAAACCGTTACAGCACTGGATCAGATTAATCTGGACATTCCAGATGGCTGTATTTTCGGTTTAATTGGCTACAGTGGTGCAGGCAAAAGTACCTTAATCCGTTTAATTAATTTGCTAGAACGTCCGAGTGAAGGGCAAATTATTATTCATGATAAAGACTTTACTGCTTTAAATTCGGCAGAGCTGCGTCAAGAAAGAACCAATATTGGCATGATCTTCCAGCACTTCAATTTACTGCAAACCAAAACTGTTGCAGAAAATATTGAAATGCCGCTTAAACTTTTAGGTGTAGCTAAAGCTGAACGCCAAAAACGTTTAGAAGAGTTGCTCGAATTTATTGACTTAAAACATAAGAAAAATGCTTATCCAGATGAGCTCTCTGGTGGTCAAAAACAACGTGTCGGGATTGCCCGTGCGCTAGCCAATCATCCTAAAATTTTACTGTGTGATGAAGCAACTTCTGCTCTCGATCCGCAAACCACCAAATCGGTATTGGCGTTATTAAAGAAAATCAATCAAGAACAAGGCATTACTATTGTCATGGTCACTCATGAAATGGATGTGATTGAATCCGTTTGTGATTATGTTGCGGTAATGGAACAAGGTAAAGTCATTGAACATGGCTCAACCTTAGAGATTTTTAGTCAACCAAAACACAATACAACCAAAAACTTTATTCAAACTGTATTGCAGCAACAGCTTCCTGTTAATATTTTAAATAATCTAGAAAATCAAAACCATAACAGTATTTATTGTTTAAAATTTCTGGGCAGTTCGGCACAGGAAACCGTCATTCAAGCGGTAATTAAACAGTTTGATATTAGCCTGAATATTTTGTTTGCCAATATGACTGAAATTAATGGTGCGGTGATTGGACAAATGTTCGTTCAGCTATTAGGTGATGCAGCATTGATTCAACAAGCGGTGGCGTTCTTAGAACAACATGGCGTTGAAGTCACTCAAGCAGGAGTTCAGCAATGAGAGATTTAATTGTTCAATGGCTGACTCAAATTACAGCACCCTTTTGGAAAAGTTCTTTGTCTATGGATCAGTTCGTCACTGCCCTACAAGAAACTTTTCACATGGTGTTCTTTGCCATGCTCTTCGGCTGTATATGGGGTTTTATCCAGGCTGTGATTTTATATGTCTCACGTCCACAAGGCATTTTGCCTAACCGTGTCATCTACCATGGTTTGAACCCGATTGTGAATGCGCTGCGTTCATTGCCATTTATTATCCTCCTGATTGCGGTCATCCCTTTGACCAAAGTCATTGTGGGTACTTCAATTGGTACTTGGGCTGCAATTGTTCCTCTCACAATCTATGTTGGTCCTTACATTGGTCGTCTGATTGAAACTTCGTTGCTTGAAGTGAATGACGGCATCATTGAGTCTGCTCAAGCGATGGGTGCATCTCCGCTGCAAATCATTACTAAATTCGTCCTACCAGAGTCTCGTAGCTCTTTAATTTTAAACTTAACGACTGCAACCATTAGCTTAATT
Organism: Acinetobacter sp. YH12052; assembly: GCF_013419835.1. Lineage (NCBI taxonomy): Bacteria > Pseudomonadati > Pseudomonadota > Gammaproteobacteria > Moraxellales > Moraxellaceae > Acinetobacter > Acinetobacter sp. YH12052. The sequence continues at coordinate 461 of NZ_VOZI01000002.1, read as the reverse complement.
GGTGCAACAGCCATGGCGGGTGCAGTAGGTGCAGGCGGTATCGGTGATCTTGCCATTTCTTATGGTTATCAACGTTTTGATAGTAGCGTGGTCATCATGACCGTCATTGTATTGTTGATTTTGGTACAAATTGTTCAAAGTCTGGGGGACTGGTTATCGAAACTGCGCTAAGCCTGCATAATTCATATATTTAAGCTCTCCTCGGAGGGCTTTTTAGTTTCTTAGATTCTAAAATTTAGTTTTTAATGCCGCAATTAAACCAAAATTTTTTTTAGTTTTAAATTATTTTGACGGCAAATTAGCAACACCATAAAATTTAAAATATAACCTTCAATAGATCTCTTTCATAAATCAAAAAACGATCTTCTTTTTGGTTAATATTTGCACTCCGGATTTCTTAGCATTCGTGCATAATCTGCGGATGAAATACATCGATTCAAACAAGCTTTCTGATCCTCAGT
>NZ_VOZI01000029.1:0-23263 GCF_013419835.1 Acinetobacter sp. YH12052 | reverse complement strand
GATACAAGGTCTTTAATTTGCTTGGTAAAGATGCTGGTTTCAATAAATAACATGGACTCTTTATACGTCAATGGCGTATTTGAATTTTAGCAGTTTCCATAACAAAAAACGAGAGCTGGTAGATCTCTGTTAGAACCCATTTAAAGTGTCTGTATTCTCACCAATAAAAATGTCTAGTTTATGATGATTTAACCATCATGGACTGGATATGAAATATAGATGCTGATCACTATGTCTGACAAAGAAATTCAACGTCTTGCGGTTCTGCAAGACGTTCGAGATCATCGTATTACCCAAGTCCGTGCTGCTGAAATCCTGAATCTTTCCACCCGTCAAATTACCCGGTTATTGCAGAAGCTCAATCAAGATGGTGTTTCAGGTCTGGCTCATGCCAGTCGTGGTCAACCTGGCCATCGTCGCCATGATGACTTGTTAAAAGCAAAGTGCCTTTCCATTATTTCTGAACATCTGCTGGGCTTTGGGCCCACCTTGGCGCATGAGAAGCTCAGCAGCATGTTTGAGCTGAATATTCCTGTGGAAACAGTTCGTCGCTGGATGACTGCCAATGAGCTCTGGATTCCGCGATCCAAGCGTCTGAAACGTCCATATCAGCCTAGATATAACCGTGATTGCTTCGGTGAACTGATCCAGATTGATGGCTCCTATCATGACTGGTTTGAAGGACGATCCGCCAAATGCTGTTTGCTGGTTTATATCGATGACGCCACTGGAAAGCTGTTGCATCTGCGCTTTTGTGAGGCTGAAACGACCTTCGACTATATGCTTTCCACGAGAGCCTACATTAAGCAATATGGCAAGCCTTTGGCCTTTTATAGCGATAAACACTCAGTATTCCGAGTGAATCAGAAATCGAGCCAAGACAGCAAGATCACGCAATTTGGGCGGATTCTGAATGAGTTAAACATCGATATTATTTTTGCCAACTCACCACAGGCCAAAGGACGTGTGGAACGTGCTAACAGGACACTTCAGGATCGTCTGATCAAAGAGATGCGTCTGGAAGGCATCAGTTCGATTGCTGAAGCCAATGCTTGGCTACCCTGCTTCATTGAGCAGTTCAATCAGAAGTTCGCCAAGTGTGCGCGTAACTCAAAGAATTTACATCGACCATTAACCGAATCTGATCTTGAACTGGATGATATTTTTACCTGGCAGGAACCACGTAAGGTCACCAAGAATCTAACCCTGACGTATGACAAATGTATTTATATGCTTGAACCGACTGAATTGAACCAGAAATTAGTTGGACAATACATTTCATTTCTGGAGTACCCGGATGGCACTGTTGCGATCATGTATGAAGGACGGAAGATCAACTACAGTATCTTCAATAAACTGACTGGACTGCAGCAGAATGAAGTGGTTGAGAATAAACGGTTAGGCGCAGTTCTGGCCCATATCCAACAACAGCATGAAGAGTTGGAAAAACAGAATAAACGTTCCCGTGCCAAGAAAAGTATGCCGAGTCGTAAAGCTCAGAAAGCTAGCAATGAACAAAGAAATTTAAATCCTGTTCTTGACTCTTGCAGTTAAAAACAGGACATTTTAAATGGTTTATCGCATAGACATTTTAATTGGTGAATAACATCTCGTTTCGCATAACAGCCATTATGTTAAATGAATGATAATTGACATTTTGTTCATTAATACTGATATGCAACGAATTTTATTATATGTCACCCCTCAATTACAAATATAAATGACTGCTCGTCTAATCATCTCCATTACACAATTAAATGTTAAAATGCATAGCTACTTCATCTAAGATAAAATATATGTATCCAAATCTACAGCACAGCTTCGAAAACAGCGTCATTCTCGTTGTAGAAGATGATTATGATATTGGTGACATTCTTGAAAAATACATAAAAAATGAAAACATGCAGGTCATCCGTGCATTGGATGGACAACAAGCTTTAGAGTGCCTAAAAGCCAACTCTATCGACCTGATTCTCCTTGATATTAAATTACCCAAACTAAATGGCTGGGAAATTCTACAAATCATCCGTCAAACAAGTCATTTACCTGTCATTATGCTGACTGCCTTAGATGATCAAGTGAATAAGATCATGGGGCTAAAAATGGGTGCTGATGACTTTATTATTAAGCCATTTAACCCAAACGAAGTGATTGCACGAATACAAGCCGTACTTAGACGAAGTACAAGCCAAAATATGGAAATAACTAATATTATTCGTTATAGAAATATTGAAATTAATCCAGATCATCATCAAGTTTACATTTCAAATGGTCAAAGAAATCAGTTGCTCAACCTTACGTTAACTGAGTATAAGATACTGTTTTTGATGGCAAAAACACCGAATAAAGTCTTTACACGTAATGAATTGATCCAAAACTGTATGCCTGAAAGTGATGCTTTAGATCGCACTGTAGATAGCCATATCAGCAAATTACGCAAAAAACTTGAAGAAAATGATGTAAATGGCTTATTAATCAATGTCCGTGGCGTGGGGTATCGCTTAGATCAAAATCATGAAATTTAACTTTTTTAAAAATTCTGTTGGAATTAACTTCCAGTTTATTATCATGATGAGCCTATTCAATTTAGGCATTACGCTGTTATCTTTCATGATTGGCTATTTTGTTTATAGCTGGGCGATAAAAATAGGTTTTCTAAATACACAAGTTATTAATTCAAATGAATTTTCAGTTACCTCCGTTGACTTTATCTGGCTGTTTTTAGTGCTATTAACAGGCTTTTTTCTTTCTACTATCCTCGCCTTTAAATATGGAAAACGCTATACACAGCCAATTAGTGATTTAGCAGATGTTATTCAACAAATTCAACAAGGCAATTTAGCACTCAGAATTAAACAGCCACATCATGATATTCCACATGAAATCAAGTCTCTTATTGAGAACTTCAATGAAATGGCAAACCAACTTGAAGTATCAGTTAAGAATTCAACTGTTTGGAATGCTGCAATTGCACATGAATTACGAACACCTGTGACAATATTACAAGGTCGCTTGCAAGGTATTGTCGATGGTATATTTATTGCCGATAAAGCTTTACACCTAAGCTTATTGAACCAAGTCGAAGGCTTATCTTACCTTGTGGAAGATTTACGGACACTGACACTTATTGAAAATAAACAATTACGATTAGAACTAGAAAAGACCAATTTAAAAAATAGTATTGAAAAATGTCTGCAGATGTTTAATGAACGGTTTCATGTTAAAGGTTTAACTATTGTTTTAAATTTGACGGATAAATTGGTTTGCGTTGATATAAGAAGGATGGAACAGGTCTTTATTGCATTGTTCTCTAACTTTCTAAGATATTCGAATGCTGGAAAAATAAATATTACATCTGTAACCACAGCAGAACATTGGGTATTGACGTTTGAAGATGAAGGTCCTGGTATTGATGAATCGCATCTTAAACACCTGTTCAAACCCTTCTATCGACTGGAAGACTCTAGATCATGTCTAGATGGCGGTACTGGATTAGGCTTGGCAGTGATTGATGCAATTATTGAAGCACACCAAGGTCATATTTATTATTCTAAATCCAAAAACTTAGGTGGCAGCTGTTTTACTATTCAACTAAATCGTAAGACATCAACTCATTTATAATGTGTTAAGTTCAGATTAATACGGCTTAATTTAAACCATAAATTTAAGATAAATTGATGTCTGAACTTAACCATTCTGTTTGATGATCCTCAAATAAATTTCATCACAATGAATTCTCATCTCGATATTTAGCTAGCATAAAAAATACCACAATGGAGAGTATCCCGATGATAATCCCTGCTGTTAATAATAAATTAACATGAGCTGAACTGAAGGCAATTTTACCTGCGTTAATCAATGCTGTACCTTGTTCAACGGGTAACTGGCTCGCCACTAAATAGGTATCACCAATCGAAAGTCTGGCTTTTTCTGCTAAAACAGCAGTTAAATCTGACGGCACTTGAAGATGACTGCCAAATATATAGGCCATGAAAACACCAAATAAAGTAATACCTAGTCCTGTACCCAGTTCATAACCTGTACTTTCAAGTGAACCTGCCGCACCGCCCTTTTCTGCAGGTACTGAGCCCATGATCGCAATGGATGAAGCTGTTAAACCAATACTCAGTGTTAATCCAATCGAAGCTAAAATAAAGGGAACGATGATTCCCGGATGATGAAAATCTGAATAACTCAAACTGACCAACGCAATTGCTGCCAATATTAATGACATGGTCGCAACCAGACGGAGTCCAAATTTATTGGATAAAAAACCAGCAATAGGCCCGCCAATAGCGGCCGCAACCATAATCGGAACCATAAAAAGACCGGCTTGCAGCGGTGTTAAACGAATGACATATTGCAGCTCCATTGCCAAAGTTAACTCAACCCCTGCCAAAGCGCCTGCAGCAACCATTGCCATAATAATGCCGGCTAAAATAGCAGGACGTGAAAATAGCGAAAGATCTAGCATCGGCTGAGGAGAATTCAGCTGTTTGCGTACAAATATGGTTAATAAGCCGATAGATAAAACGACCAAAGGCAAGACAATCAACAACGACTGTTTACCGCCTAAGCCTGCTTTTAGTGCATATACAAACGAAATCAAACCGACAATCAGCAATAGCGCTTGACCAAATGCCCAATGTCCAGGGGTTATAGCTTCTTTTCGGGACAATAAGAAATAGCACATTGGTGCGACAACCAGCATGATTGGGACGTTAATCAGGAAAACTGAACCCCACCAGAAATATTCTAACAATCCCCCACCAATGAGCGGTCCAATGGCGGCACCGGCTGATCCGATTGTGCCCCAAATACCCAGCGCAATGGCACGTTCGCGACTGTCTTCGAAGGTTCTGCGAATAATACCCAATACACAGGGCATAATCATGGCACCGCCTAATGCTAATAAAGCACGTGCGGCAATCAGCATAGAAGCCGTTTGGGAAAATGCCGCAAGGACTGAGGCAATTCCAAATATAACCAAGCCAATCAGCAGAATCTTACGATTGCCGACACGATCAGCCAAAGTTCCCATCGGAACTAAAAGTCCAGCCATAAGTAATGGATAAATATCAATAATCCATAAGACTTGGTTACTTGTGGCACTCAGCGATTGGGTTAATGAGGGAACCGCAACATGCAGTACAGTCATATCAATCACAATCGGCAGAAATGCAAGCACGACAGCGAGCAATATCCACCAGCGTTTCGGATCAAGATTGGTAGCTTTCATGATTAAACCTATATTGATGGTTTATTAAATCAATTCTGAAATAAAGATGTAAATGAAAGATTTGTTGTGGGCTAAACTCGTTAACCCACAGCTTTTATTCTCAGTTTTGATGCTTAATGTGCCGCTTTACGTTTCGAGAATTTCTCAACCATGCTCATGACGACAATAAAGAAAATCGGTACAAAAATAACAGCTAGAATTGTTGCGCTGATCATGCCGCCAAAGACGCCTGTACCAATCGCTTTTTGAGTTTCAGAACTAGCGCCACTGGCAATGACTAAAGGAATAACGCCACAGGTAAATGCCAAAGATGTCATTAGGATTGGACGTAAGCGCAATTTAGCGGCTGCAACGGTTGCCTCCACTAAACCCATTCCTTCTTCTCTTAGTGCTTTTGCAAACTCAACAATCAAAATAGCATTCTTTGCAGATAGACCAATAATCGTGATCATGCCGACCTTAAAGAAAATATCATTTGGCATACCACGTAACATTACTGCTAAAAAGGCGCCAATCAACCCTAGAGGGACAACTAGCATCACAGAGAATGGAATTGACCAGCTTTCATAAAGCGCTGCCAAGACAAGGAAAACGACTAACATCGACAACAGTAATAAAAACAAGGTTTGTGATTCCGACTGTTTTTCTTCTAGAGAAATCCCAGTCCACTCATAACCCACACCTTTCGGAAGTTGTTCAATCAAATTTTCCATCTCAGTCATGGCTTGTCCTGAAGATATACCTGCTGCTGGACTGCCAGAAATACTCAATGATGGACGACCGTTGTAACGATTGTATTGTTGTGGGGAATGTTGCCAAATTGGAGTAATTATTTCAGACATTGAAACCAATTTACCGCTTTGACTGTTCACCTTAATCTGAAGAATATCTTCAATACTCATGCGTGATTTGGCATCAAGTTGCACAATGACTTGCTGCATACGGTCATGATTTGGAAAATCATTGATATACATCGAACCCATTGAGGTTGAAATAATATCGGTCACATCACTGAAATTAACACCTAATGCCTGCAATTTATCTCTATCAATTTTAAGCTGTACAGAACTGCCATCTGGCAAACCTTCAGGATAGACCTCCGCCACGATTTTACTTTGTGCTGCTAATGCTAAAAGCTGATCTTGTGCTTCTCTTAAAGCAGGCATGCCAATATTGCCACGATCTAATAATCTCAGTGAAAAACCAGATGAGTTACCCAATTCATCAATTGCTGGTGGTAACACAGACATGGTTTGACCTTCTGAACTTTCAGCCATCGCTATATTGGCATTATTCACGACTTCTTGTGCCGTAATAGTACGCTCTTCGAATGGCAATAGATTGGTAAAATACATCGCTGTATTCTGACCAGATCCACTAAAACCAAAACCTAAGACCGCCATATTGTCTTTAATCCCCGTTTCTTGGTCTAAATAATTTTGAAACTCAGCAACGACTTTACGGGTACGTTCTTGAGTTGCATCCGCAGGAAGTTGAATCGAAGTCATAAACCACCCCTGATCTTCTTCTGGCATAAACGCAGTCGGAACGTGTTTAAAACTAAAAATCAGCACAATGACAATGCCTAAGAAACATAACATTGCGAGGGTTTTATGTTTAATTACTTTAAATAAACTGCGTTCATAGCGATTGTTCAGCTTCTCAAAACTGCGATCAAACGATGCAAAAACACCCTTTTTCTGATGGTCTTGATCAATCGGTTTTAACATCGTTGCACATAACGCAGGGGTTAATGTCAGTGCAAGGAAAGCTGAGAATAAAATTGAAACCGACATGGTAATGGTGAACTGACGATAGATAATCCCCACTGAGCCTGACGCCAATGCCATCGGCAAGAATACAGCGGCTAACACTAAGGTGATGCCAATAATCGGATTGGTAATTTCCTTCATGGCTTTAGATGTGGCTTCAACTGGAGATAAGCCTTCTGTCGCCATAATGCGTTCAACATTCTCAATGACCACAATCGCATCATCGACAATAATCCCGATCGCAAGCACCATACCGAACATGGTCAGCACATTAATCGAAAAACCAGCAAGCAGCATGACTGAGAATGTGCCAAGCAATGCAATCGGTGCAACAATCGCCGGAATTAAGGTGTATCGAACATTGTGTAAAAAGATAAACATGACAATAAAAACTAATGCCATAGCTTCAAGCAATGTCATGATTACTTTTTCAATCGAGATTTTTACAAAAGGTGCAGTGTCGTAAGGTATAGAGAATTTCATACCATCAGGCAGTGCTGAACCTAACTGTTCAATTTTCGCTTTAACACCTTCTGCAGTCTTGACAGCGTTGGCACCAGGACTCATTTGTATCGCCACAGCTGTAGAGGCTTTGCCATTTTCTAAAATCGCAAAGTTATACATCTGTGCCCCGATTTCGACACGAGCGACATCCGACAGTCGAACATTGGCGCCATTTTGTTGAGCACGTAAACTAATTTTCTTGAATTGCTCTACAGTTTCTAATTGACCTTGAGCAGTTAAAGGAATAGTAATTTGTTGCCCCGTCAAAGCAGGAACATCACCAATACGACCTGGTGATATCGGCAAGTTTTGGTTTTGGATGGCTGTATTCACATCTTGAATACTCAATCCATAAGAAACCAAACGATCTGGATCGACCCAAATCCGCATGGCTTTTTCAGCACCAAAATTTTGGACTTTACCAACACCGTCAACCCGCTTTAATTCTTCAATCACATAGCGAGTCATATAGTCACTGACATCAATTTCACTATATTTGCCATTCGGTGAACTTAAGCCCACCATCATTAAAAAACCAGACGACGCAGCATCGACCATCAGCCCTTGTTGTCGCACTGTTTGAGGTAAGCGTGACTCAATGGCTTTAATTTTGTTTTGCACATCAATTTGTGCAAGTTCTACATCTGTACCTGGTTTAAATGTTGCGGTGATTGTTGCTGTTCCAGAACTATCTGAACTTGAACTGTAATAAAGTAAGTTTTTGACACCTGACATTTCCCGCTCAATCAAGGTCACAACACTATCATTCAATGTTTTTGGCGTAGCACCTGGATAGATTGCCGTAATACTAATCTGTGGTGGCGCAACACTTGGGAATCGTGCAATAGGTAACTTGGGGATGCTTAGTACACCCAACAGAATAATAAATAAAGCAATCACCCATGCAAAAATAGGACGCCTAATGAAAAATTGGGACATTATTGCTGTCCTCCATTTTCCTTAATATTTGTAGGTTGCCACTGCTTAATTTTTAATTTTTGCTCAGGCTGTATACGATCAGCCCCTTCAACAATGACTTTCTCACCTGCTTGTAACCCTTGTTTGATCACATAGTTATTTTGATAACGTTGACCAAGCTGAACAGGCTTGCTTTGCGCTAAACCTTTTTGATTAACAATCGTAACATTGGCTTTACCACTAATATCATGTTGAATCGCTTGTTCTGGAACTAGGAGCGCATTTTCAACTTGAGCTCGGCTCATATTGACTCGAACATACATGCCTGGCAAAAGTTTTTGATTTTCATTATTGGCTAAAATACGGATTGTGACATCACCCGTATCAGGATCAACTTTAGTATCCGAAAATAGGATTTCACCTGTAACGTTATAAGGTTTACCCTGACTATTTAGGATTTCAACCGTATGTTTGGTATTTGACACGTCACCTTGCTGTAAAGCTTCCTGTAGTTTTTCATAATCACTAATTGATTGCTTTACATCAACATAGACTTTATTAATCTGTTGTATTACGGCCATTGCATTAGTATCACCTTGACCAACTAATGCACCCTCAGTCACTAAGATTTCACCAATCGTTCCCGAGATAGGGGCTGTAACAGTCGCATATTTAAGATTAAGTTGTTGTCTGCTTAACATGGCTTGCATTTGCGCCACATCGGCTTTTGCTTTTTGATAATCTGCTTCGGTATTGTTGTATTCCTGCTGACTAACCGCATTTACTTTTACTAATTCAGTGTAGCGTTTTAACAGCACCTGCAAACGTGTCACCTCAGCTTGTGCACGGTTTAAAGTGGCTTGATTGCTTTTTACATCTGCCTGAAATATTTCAGAATTCAATTTAAAAAGCGGTTGACCTGCTTGCACATAAGAGCCTTGCTTAAAAAGTACTTTATCAACAATTCCACCTACTTGCGGGCGAATTTCAGCAATACGGTAAGCGACAACACGGCCTGGAAGATTTTCAATTAAATTCATGGAATGCGGTAATACCGTGATGGTACTGACAACCGCTGGTGGCATTTCTGTTGGGGACTGTTCAGCATCTTTGGCTTGTGTACAGCCGATTAAAAGTACAGTTGTAATAAGTATTGAACCTATTAAATGATAATGTGTTGACATGCTTTTTCAGAGGGGGGGTTTTAGATACTACTATTTTGAAATAGCAGTGTTTATGAATTGCTGATGTTGTGTGGAGATTGTGTGGAGATTGTGTGGAGAGATTAAAAGATTTATTTTTTAATGACACGCTTAAACAGCGTGGCTTGTAAATTAGTATAAATAATTTTGTTGTTCTACAATTTTGATCGTATCTTAGTTTTTTCTCATAGTTCATGAACTTTAAAATTCTAAACCAAGACTAATATTTATATAAGCAATTGAAAATACAATACATAGTTTCTTTATACACTTATGAAGTGAACTTTAGGTGAACATAAGTTAAATAGAAATTTTTAATTAGTTCAGCACAAACGTACAATCTTTAAGGCCTATAACTCGATACCGTTCTCTCTTTGATGTTTATTGCTATCTAATTGAGTGAACTCTGTGGAAATATTTCTTTATACATTAAGCGTTATGTATAGCCCAGGCCCTGTAAATTTTATGGGGCTAAATTCTGGCCTTACAGGTCAATTAAAAAAGACTATAGGATTTTACCTAGGCATTGGTTTCGCCATGTTGATCTTATTCGTATTGTTTGGCTATATAGGTGAAGCTGTTATTCCACATGGATTGATTCATTATATTGCTTTAGCGGGTGCAATTTATACATTCTACTTGGCTATAAAAATGATTAGGGCGAATGTAGAAACAACTCAACAGCAAGAAAGCCATCTAACATTCTTAAATGGCTTATTTATTCAGTTATTAAATCCAAAAGCCATTCTCGTCATTCTACCTGTTACGACAATTATGTACCCTGCAGCCAAAATCACAGGAATCATGATCTTGATAGTTTCTTTACTGATTTCACTTGGTGCTGTTGGCGCACCATTCACCTATGCTCTGGTTGGAAAAGTATTAGGCAACAAAATTGCTAATCCTATCTGGTTTAATCGGCTAAATAAGCTGATGGGTATACTCTTGATTTTATCAGGGCTTTTTATGTTCAAAGATTTTCTTAATGGAATAAATCTGCTGTAGGACAAATTAGCCGTTCAAATCGAACGGCTATCTTTTAATATTTATCATTTTCCATTGAGTGGGAGTTAAACCAAATGTTTTTATAAAATGTCTGGTCATATGACTCTGATCAAAAAAGCCTGCATTTAAAGCAGCATTAACAATAGACTCCCCTTGAGCAAGGTAGAACTTAACTGTTTCTAAGCGACGCATGATCATATAACGGTGTGGGCTAGTTCCAAATAATAATCGGAAATCACGAGAAAGGCTCCAGCGGTCACGATCAGCATGTTTCTCTAAATCTGACAAACTTAAGTTTTCATGTGGATACGCCAAAATACACTCACGCGCTCTCTCTGCTGCCTTGTAGTCAAATTTTTTGTTTTGGTTAGATGAAGTATCTGAAATTTCACACAGTGTAGTTGCCAAATCAAATAGAGCATCTTCCTCTTCTAGGGTATCCATATAATTATTTATATTATTTAGAAAGCTATCCATTGCCCTAAACAGGCGAATATCATTACTTAAGCCATGTCTGATAAAAGGCAAAGGTTTACCCTTTAAAATGGTTTGGATCATCGCTGGTTCGATGTAAATCATTCTATAGCGATAGCCATCTAATGTTCCTGATTCACCATCATGCTTTTCATCCGGGTGTAGAACCATAGTCATGCCTGGCAAGCTATGTTGCAATGTACCTTTGTAATGAAAGTTTTGAACTCCGGAAAGAGTCCTGCCAATAGCATAAGTATCATGTCGGTGAGGTTTATAAGCATAATTGGAAAGAAATGCTTCAATTCTTTCTAATTTATGATTTTGAGTGGGGGATCTCACAATCCAATTATTTCCACTGGAGAAATCAGGCATAATTGATGGCCAATTTTTCGTAGATTCTATTGTAGATTATTTTTCACTTTTCCTAAAATTAACATAATACACGTTATACGAAGTTGAAATGAAAAATGGAGCTTAAAGCTCCCTTTTTTACTAGTTTTTTTTAAATTGCTAAGCGTAAATTCAGTGCTTTTACGACTTTAATAACAGTATCAAAGCTTGGATTTACATCGCCAGAAAGTGCTTTATAAAGACTTTCTCGACCTAAACCAGTGTCTCTTGATAATTGAGCCATTCCTTTAGCTTTAGCAATATTACCTAAAGCTTTTGCAATGAATGCCGCATCACCATTAGATTCATCGATACAGGCTTGTAGGTAAGCTTGCATATCTTCTTCTGTTTTAAGATGTTCAGCACTGTCCCATTTGCGAAGTTTGATAGCCATTTACAGCTCCTCCTCTAAATCTTGTGCTAATTGTAGGGCAAGTTTTATATCTTTACTTTGCGTAGACTTGTCTCCGCCTGCTAAAAGAATAACGACCCTTTGCCCTTGCTTACAGTAATAGATCCTGTAGCCAGGTCCAAAGAAGAAACGTAATTCAGAAACACCTTCACCTACTGGTTCAGTATCTCCAAAGTTTCCATCTTCAACCCGATCAATTCGGACTTGTATACGTCTTTTTGCCTGCAGGTCTTTTAACTTAGTAAACCAGTCATCAAAGACTTCAGTGGTATATATTGAGTACATAAGAGTAATGTATCCTATAGGATACATTCATGCAAGAAATAAACTTGAATGTATGGGGCTACAACAGAATTTCGTATAACCACCATTATGTTAAATAGATAGCAGTTGGGAGATTATTTATTCTTTCAATAGACAAAAACTTGCGGAATTTTTCTTAATTTGTAATCCTTGCGGCCAAGGGTGTCTAGCGTAGCTAAGACAGGTATTCGTTATAGTCGGGCCGCTATAATACGGATGACGAGTGCCTGTATGTTTAACCTAAATATCTTTAACAAGATCTCTAGCGAAGTATTGACCATCAAAAATGATCTTGAGCTGAATTCTGAAAATCAACTGATAACTAAGTATAAGACTTCTACTTCTGAAGATTATAAACAGGCTATTGTTTTGATTTTTAAAGAACGTGGCTATACACGTTTGGAAATAGGTCAATTACTTGGGGAGCCAAAAGCTTCATAAAATACCGATTAAACAAAGCTTGGATATAACATCCAGGCTTTATAAAAAAGTACCTAGCTGTTACCCTTGTCCTGATTTTTTTACTCTAAAACGTTCTTTCATCTTATGACACTTACGCCACCTTAAGTTTATTTATCGTCTTAAATCTGTAAATAACTCATCACTGTCTAGTGATGTGGTGTAGTCGTTTGTGTGTTGTATATATCACATCACTAGCCTATCTGAAAAATTAAAAAACAGGCTATGTTTATGTTATCTAATGTCCGAGAACAGTGGTTCTCTAACATCCGTGGGGATGTACTTGCCGGATTAGTCGTCGGTCTTGCACTCATCCCTGAAGCCATCGCATTTTCAATTATTGCAGGTGTAGATCCTAAAGTTGGTCTATACGCATCCTTCTGTATTGCCGTCGTGATTTCTTTCGTAGGTGGTCGTCCTGCCATGATTTCAGCAGCCACTGGTGCAATGGCGCTGCTTATGGTCACATTGGTCAAAGAGCATGGGCTTGAATATCTGCTGGCAGCAACAATTTTGACAGGCGTGATTCAAATATTGGCAGGCTATTTAAAGCTCGCCAAGTTAATGCGGTTTGTATCTAAATCTGTGGTTATTGGATTCGTAAATGCGTTAGCGATCTTAATTTTCATGGCTCAATTGCCTGAACTGATTAATGTGACCTGGCATGTATATGCTTTTGTTGCTTTAGGTTTAGCAATTATTTATCTATTCCCTCTGGTTCCCAAATTAGGAAAATTACTCCCTTCTCCACTAGTCTGCATCATTGCAATCACATTATTGGCAATCGCTTTAGGAATTGATGTACGGACCGTGGGCGATATGGGGTCTTTACCTGACACACTTCCAATGTTCTTGATTCCAGATATTCCTTTGAATATTGAAACATTGATGATTATTTTGCCTTATTCAGTCGCACTGGCGGCTGTAGGTTTACTTGAATCGATGATGACAGCAACTATCGTGGATGAAATGACTGATACGCCAAGTGATAAATATCAGGAATGTAAGGGACAAGGGATTGCGAATATTGCTTCTGGCTTTATGGGTGGCATGGCCGGTTGTGCAATGATTGGTCAATCTATGATTAACGTAAAATCAGGTGGCCTTACACGCTTATCAACATTCTCTGCGGGCATTTTTCTTCTTATTCTGGTTGTATTTATCAGCGACTGGCTCAAAGTGATTCCAATGGCTGCATTGGTAGCGGTAATGATAATGGTCTCTATCAGTACCTTTGAATGGAGTTCTGTCACTCAGTTAAAAGATAATCCTAAGAGTAGTAATATCGTCATGATTGCGACGGTGATTGTAGTTGTTGCTACGCATAACCTGGCTTTGGGTGTGTTAACAGGCGTATTACTTTCAGCCTTGTTCCTGGCGAATAAACTTGAAAATGATATCCAGGTGACAGCATCTTTTGAAGGAATGGCCCGTTTATATGAGTTGAGAGGTCAGATCTTCTTTAGTTCTTCTGAAAAATTCATGCAAGGTTTTGACTTTAAAGAGGATGTAAAGGAGGTGATTATTGATTTGACCCATTCTCACATTTGGGATGTAACATCAGTCGCCATGCTTGATTCTGTTGTAAATAAATTTCAAAAGAATGGTGCGAATGTCACAGTACGTGGTCTAAATGAAGCCAGTTCGATCATGATTGATAAGTATGGGACACATGCCAGAATTTAAGTTTTAAAAATTCTATATTTATATAGAATTTCTAAAATTAACATAATACACCTTATACGAATCTAAAAATGGGAGCCTTTAGCTCCCATTTTTACTATATTTTTAAAGTTTTAAGCGTGTTGTACTGTGAGTTTTAAGCCTAAAGCATTTACTACACGATTAATCGTATCAAAACGTGGTGCTGAATCCTGACGTAGGGCTTTGTAGAGTGCTTCACGCCCAATCCCTGCTTCTTTAGCGATTTGAGTCATGCCACGAGCTTTAGCAATAACACCAAGTGCATGGGCTAATTCAGCTGGATCATTTTCTTCAAGAACCATATTGAGATACATCACAATGTCTTCTTCAGTTTTGAGCGACTCAGCCATATCAAAACTTGGTAAATCAGCGACTTTAACCATTTTAATCCTCCAATGTTTTCGATAGTTTGACTGCCCGATCGATGTCTTGTTGTTGAGTTGATTTATCTCCACCACCAAGCATTACAATCACAACGTCACCATGTTGGATGTAATACATCCTCCATCCAGAACCGAAGAATTCTCTCATTTCCCAAACGCCATCTTGGAGAGGTTTAATGTCTCCCCAGTTTCCACGTTGAACCTTATCTAATCGACGATTCAGGCGGATACGGGTCATATTGTCTTTAATGCCATCCAACCATTCATCAAATTCTGGAAGACGTTTAATTTCAATCATGAGGATTCCTTATCTTCTCACTATATTGTATTCGATCGAATACAATATGCAAGTAATTTATACGAACATCCATTAATTTCGTATAACACCATTATGTTAAATACATAATTTTTTTGGTTAAAATTTAAACTTTTTTACTGTTTTTCAGGCAAGATGCATATTTTTTTGAAGCCATACTTTCCTTGTCAGATGTTCAAACATTTTAAGGAGAAAGCAATGACACAAACAGCGAATGATCAACGTGCTACAGTAAAAAATCCTAATAATATTCAACATGCGCAGAATCAGGACAACCGTAGCCGACAATTGAATCCTAATCATAAACCTACGAAATCTAAATAAGGATGAAAACTATGAGCACAGCAGGTTGGCCTAGTACTACTGGAAATCCATCAGGTGGTGGCCGAGACAATAATCCACCTCGTAAATAAAAATTTATTTATCTTGTAATATCAATTCAGAAGGCCAAAGATATTGGCCTTCTGAAGGATATTTCTTCAGGAAGGCTTCCCATATCACGATAAAATCTTCTGATGTAGCTAACGTAGAAACGCTGGCTGTTTTTTGAAAATGTTTATAATAAAAGTCTTGCCAAAAATATATTAACCATAGGCCAGCTATGGCATTAATACTTTCAAACCACTTATCTTCTGGAAGTTCATTTTTCAGGAATAAATAATTCTCTTCTGAGACTTGTTCATAAATTTCATCATTTTTAAACTCACCATAAGGTAGACCTAGGAACTCATAGACTTCATTCAAGTAGCATAGTCTTCTGTTTTCTCTAACTTTTTTAATTAGTTGTATAAATTCTTTAATTTGTTCATCTTCGAGAGAAGGATCTAACCATTGCTCAAAACCATTAGTTGGAGGAATAGTCTTCAGAATCTCGACTTTATGTCCTTTTGTTGCTTCAAACTTTGCATTTATCTTTAAGATAAATAAAAGAAAATCTGTAAAAGTTTTTGATGGGAAGTATGGTCGTTTATTTTTAAACTTAAACTTTAATGCTTGGTTTAGTGAGATTGATTGGAATCCCCACTTCTTAGAAATTAAATGATCTAAGTGAATTAAAATTAGCAGTATATTGACGCCAGAATTTCTAAGCATCTCATGACTAATAATATTCTTTAAATCACCGTTAAAGCTAAAGTTATTTACCAGAAAATCATGTAGTTTGCAGACATCTTCATATAAAAAATTATTTTTTTCTAATTCTGAAAATAGCTTTATATGCTCATTCCAATAAAAAAAATCGTTATTCTTAATTGGATATAGTTCTAAGATTTTTAAGCAGTATGCAAAATTATAGTTTTCTTCATCTACAGCTAAAGAAGTTGCTGAATTAAGTACGAAAAACCCCATTTCTGAAGCAAATTCGGATTTAATTTTAACTTTAGCTATTTCATCATTTTTAAATGGAACATTAGTATATTTTTTCTCAATTTTACCTAGTTTCTTAGCCAGGTTTTTATCCATATTTTTCAATATTAAACAGTAGAATTCTAAAGGATTCATGGATGCCCTAATTTTTTAAAAAATCTAAAATTAACATAATACACCTTATACGAAATGCGTTTGTAACTCCAAAATAGAAATGTCCGGTTTCTCCAAAGTAAAAATGTCCGCTTTTAGAATATGCGCTTTTGCGATTATCGAAGCGGACGGTTTGATATGTTGGTGTCTATGTCGGATAAAGAACTTAAACGATTGTCGGTCGTGCAGGAAATCTGCGATCAACGCATAACTCAATCCCAGGCTGCTCAGCTACTTCATATTTCAGAACGTCAGATCAGGCGTTTACTGCAAAAATACAAAGCTCAAGGCCCAGCTGCATTAGCCCATGCCGGTCGTGGTCAAACCAGCAATTCCAGGCTTCCTGAAGAACTCAGGCTCAAGTGCCTCAATATGGTTGCTGAGCAATTCCATGGTTTCGGACCCACTTTAGCGCATGAAAAGCTGACTACCATTCATGGATTCGATATTTCAGTGGAAACCCTGCGTTCCTGGATGATTGCAGCCGATTTATGGATTCCTCGCTCCAAACGCCTGAAACGCCCATATCAGCCTCGTTATAACCGGGACTGTTATGGTGAACTGATCCAAATTGATGGCTCACATCATGACTGGTTTGAAGGAAGAGCCCCTAAATGCTGTCTATTGGTGTTTATCGATGACGCCACAGGAAAATTGCAGCACTTACGCTTCTGTGAGTCAGAATCAGCCTTTGACTATATGATTTCAACACGTTTGTATGTTGAGCAGCATGGTAAGCCTTTAGCCTTCTACAGCGATAAACATTCAGTCTTCAGGGTGAATCAAAGCAGCAAGAAAGACACCAAGATTACGCAATTTGGGCGCGTACTCAGCACCCTGAATATCGATATTATCTTCGCTAATTCACCACAGGCCAAAGGCCGTGTAGAACGAGCCAATAGAACGCTTCAGGACCGTCTGATCAAAGAAATGCGCCTGGAAGGCATCTGTTCGATTGAACAAGCGAATGCCTGGCTACCCTGCTTCATTGAGCAATTCAATCAGAAGTTTGCCAAGATGGCCTTTAATCCCAAGGATCTACACCGGACTGTCACTGAAACAGCCGAAGAATTAGATGATATTTTTACCTGGCGTGAACCCCGCAGAGTCACGAATAGCCTGACGATTACTTATGATAAATGCGTATATCTCCTGGAAAACACGGAAGAAAACCAAAGATTGATTAGTAAGTATCTTGAGTTCCTGGAATACCCGGATGGTACAGTCGCGATTGAATATCAGGGAAGAAAAATCAATTACAGCATCTTCGATAAATTAAGTCAGCTTAACCAGCGAGAGATTGTTGAGAATAAACGTTTAGGTGCAGTTCTCAATCATATTCAACAACAGCATGAAGAATTGGAACAGCAAAACAAACGTAATCGTTCTCAATCTATGCCAAGCAGACGTGCACAGAAGACAGTAATCAAAGAACGAAATCTGAATCCTGTGCTTGACTTGGAAATGTCTGTATAGGACATTTCTATTTGGTTTTAAGGTAGGACATTACTACTTAGGAATAACAGCGTTATAATTCTCTATAGAAATCAATGCTGTAGTTTCTAGTTGATAGCCCATCTTCCCCAAGGTGGGCTTTTTTTATGATTTTTCACGTTCCACGCTTATTATTTAATCAAAAGACCTCTTGCGAAAGTATAGTTTATCTAATTTTTGAATTGGCTAAAACCTCATAAAATATAGCTTTTGGCTGCTTAAAATTTGACTAACGCAAGAATTCTAAAGTTTCTCAACTTTGATTAGCTCAAATAAATACCATTTCTCTTTTTCTAGGTCTCTTTAAATCACGAATTATGTAACTATAGAGTATAGCCTAACGGAACAAAATAAAGTCTTAAAAAGCAACTCAAAAACCGTATTTATAGACTTAATATTTAATTTCGGTACAATATGTATTTAATTATCTAAACTCTAACGGTACAGAATGCCTAATCAGGTCGGATATATTCGAGTCAGTTCAACTGAACAAAATACTGAACGTCAATTAGATGGAATCAGCCTGGATAAGACCTTTACTGAAAAGGCAAGCGGTGGTAGCCGTGAACGTCCTCAGTTAAATGCAATGCTCGACTATCTGCGTGAAGGTGATACGGTGCATGTTCATAGTATTGATCGTCTGGCACGTAATACAAATGATCTGAACGAAATTGTGAATAGTCTGAATGATCGTGGTATAACCATTATTTTTCATAAAGAGAATTTGACCTTCAGTCATGATGTAGCACAATCGGCAATAAATAAACTCATGTTTCAGATGCTTGCTGCATTTGCAGAGTTTGAACGCTCCATGATCCGTGAGCGTCAAAAGGAAGGAATTGCAAAAGCCAAAGCGAAGGGCTTATATAAGGGAAGAAAGCGGAAGGTTGACTATGTTGAAATACGAAAAGCAATGGCTGAAGAAAATTCAACATTTAGAGGTGTTGCAGAAAAGTTTAAAGTAGGGATAGCAACAGTACAAAGAGCTTTAAAAGAAGAAACTAATAATCAATAAGGTTGATTAATGAAGACGCTTAGATATTCAAATTTAGAAAAGATCATGACCATTTATACTGAAATTTCTACTTATATTACATTTCATAATGCGACTGGTTTAACAGATATAAATAAATCAATGGAAGATTTTTGAACCGTACCGGGTTTGTCGGAGACCAAGCTTTCTGAGAGAATGTCCCGATGAAAAAAGTAAAATATACCCCTGAAATCAGAGAAAGAGCGGTTCAATTATTGATTGAATCCGAGAAAGATTATCCATCGAATTGGGCTGCGATCACCGCTATTGCTCCCTGAGCAGTATACTGCGCAAGGGTTGTACTCCTGAAACACTACGTGTTTGGTATCAAAAATATTTAGATAAACAAAATCCAGTTAAAGTACAGCAGCTTTCAGACCAAGAACGTATCAAACAACTCGAACGCGAAAATAAAGAACTGCAACGCGCCAATGAAATTCTACGTAAAGCAGCCGCTTTTTTCGCCCAGGCGGAGCTCGACCGCCCACACAAATAATGGTGGATTTTATCCATAATAATAAAGAGCTGTACGGAGTCGAGGCGATTTGTAGAATTTTACCGATCGCACCTTCAACCTATTACCGGACTCTAGATCTCTGTGAAAATCCAGAACATCGAGCAAAGCGAGATTTACATGACTTGCATCATGCTGAGGAGATTAAACGAATTTGGAAGGAAAGTTCAGGTCGGTATGGTGTACGTAAAGTCTGGCAAAAACTGAAACGTGAAGGCTATATTATTGCGCGCTGTACTGTTGCTCGATTAATGCAAAAGCTAGGTATAAAAGGTGTTTGGCGTGGTAAGAACAAACAAACCACCCGTAGCCGAGATGATCAAAAACGAGCGGATGACTTGGTAAAACGTAATTTTACTGCTGATCATCCTGACCAACTGTGGGTGAGTGACTTTACGTATATTCAAACAAATTCAGGCTGGGTTTATACTGCATTTATTATTGATGTGTTCTCACGAGCAATTGTTGGATGGAAAGTATCGACACGGATGAATACAGATATGGTGCTCGATGCATTGGAGCAAGCATTTAGGGCGGCAGAGGGGGCTGGAACGCTGAGTGCGCCCATGCCGCATTGCAAAGCAAAAGATAATCGGATAAAATGTAGCAATTCATATTCGTAAGCGTGGAGTAATCAGATGGGAAATTCCAAGTCAGCAGACAAGTAAGCCGCAACAACCAGTATTGTTGTTGCGGCGCTCTGTAAGGCTAGTCTCATCTGATTGCTGACGAGCAGACGTCGCCCGGTATTCCTTAATCGAGGGTTGATTCGTCATGACCACCACACGCCCCGCGTGGGCCTATACGCTGCCGGCAGCACTGCTGCTGATGGCTCCTTTCGACATCCTCGCTTCACTGGCGATGGATATTTATCTCCCTGTCGTTCCAGCGATGCCCGGCATCCTGAACACGACGCCCGCTATGATCCAACTCACGTTGAGCCTCTATATGGTGATGCTCGGCGTGGGCCAGGTGATTTTTGGTCCGCTCTCAGACAGAATCGGGCGACGGCCAATTCTACTTGCGGGCGCAACGGCTTTCGTCATTGCGTCTCTGGGAGCAGCTTGGTCTTCAACTGCACCGGCCTTTGTCGCTTTCCGTCTACTTCAAGCAGTGGGCGCGTCGGCCATGCTGGTGGCGACGTTCGCGACGGTTCGCGACGTTTATGCCAACCGTCCTGAGGGTGTCGTCATCTACGGCCTTTTCAGTTCGATGCTGGCGTTCGTGCCTGCGCTCGGCCCTATCGCCGGAGTATTGATCGGCGAGTTCTTGGGATGGCAGGCGATATTCATTACTTTGGCTATACTGGCGATGCTCGCACTCCTAAATGCGGGTTTCAGGTGGCACGAAACCCGCCCTCTGGATCAAGTCAAGACGCGCCGATCTGTCTTGCCGATCTTCGCGAGTCCGGCTTTTTGGGTTTACACTGTCGGCTTTAGCGCCGGTATGGGCACCTACTTCGTCTTCTTCTCGACGGCTCCCCGTGTGCTCATAGGCCAAGCGGAATATTCCGAGATCGGATTCAGCTTTGCCTTCGCCACTGTCGCGCTTGTAATGATCGTGACAACCCGTTTCGCGAAGTCCTTTGTCGCCAGATGGGGCATCGCAGGATGCGTGGCGCGTGGGATGGCGTTGCTTGTTTGCGGAGCGGTCCTGTTGGGGATCGGCGAACTTTACGGCTCGCCGTCATTCCTCACCTTCATCCTACCGATGTGGGTTGTCGCGGTCGGTATTGTCTTCACGGTGTCCGTTACCGCGAACGGCGCTTTGGCAGAGTTCGACGACATCGCGGGATCAGCGGTCGCGTTCTACTTCTGCGTTCAAAGCCTGATAGTCAGCATTGTCGGGACATTGGCGGTGGCACTTTTAAACGGTGACACAGCGTGGCCCGTGATCTGTTACGCCACGGCGATGGCGGTACTGGTTTCGTTGGGGCTGGTGCTCCTTCGGCTCCGTGGGGCTGCCACCGAGAAGTCGCCAGTCGTCTAACCGACGACTGGTAGCAGGCCCGCTCCGATGCGGCGCACTAACCATCGAAACCTCGTGAATGTCGGTATCCTGTCTGGCAGGATACCGCTCATTTCCCTTGTTCAGTTCATCGCCGTCGCCGAGCATCTGAATTTTCGGCATGCGGCCAAGGCACTTGGTATCAGCCAGTCGAGCGTCAGCGCGCGTGTGAAAGCGCTGGAGGATAACCTTGGTGTCCTGCTATTTGAGCGCCATGCGCGGGGCGTTCGGCTAACAGACGCAGGCAGGCACTTCATGGAGCGTGTCACGGCGGGTGTCGATCAACTCGATCACGCAGTGAAGACCGCAGGCATGACAGCTCAAGGAGAATACGGCCGGCTTCGCATCGGCATCCATGCCTTAATCCCACGCAGCTTTCTCACGGAGCTGATCCGTCATTATCGGGAAGAACATACGGGCATTGAGGTTGAGATCACCGAAGGCACAGCCCGCGATGCGGTGATGCAGCTTCGTGCTGACCAGCTCGACGTGGTGTTCGTCGCGGGCAAGCCCGAGATGCCCGACTGCCATACCCGACCGATCTGGACCGAACCGCTGGTGGCCGTGCTATCGGATGGGCATCGCCTCGCCGGGCAGTCCGCAATCACTTGGTCCGATCTGGTCGGCGAGACTTTCATTGTTCGCTATGGTGGCACCGGCCCGCAGGTCCATGACCATATCGTGCTGCGCCTTGCCGGGCGTTGGCCCGCACCGTCGATCCGGCGCTTTGATGTGGGGCGCGACACGCTGCTATCTATGGTCGGACAAGGCTTCGGCATCACTATCGTCGGCGAGGCAACGTCATTGTTGCCGACGACCGGCATCGTCTTCCTGCCCTTCCTCGATGAACCGGAGCCGGTTGCCTTTACAGCCGTCTGGTCGCCGTTCAATCGCAACTCCGCACTGAAAAATCTACTCAACCTCGCAGGCAAAATGAAGCGTGACGGCGATTCGCCCAATCGTTTCCTGGATGGCACTCGACCGGCACGATAACGGCACAGGCGATCCATCCTATTTGCCGCCGATAGTATCCGGCAGCCCTCCGGCATCCTCTTTCCTGTTGCCCGTCCCGATTTTGCCTACTCTCTGATCGGCTCCGTCTCTTTTGCCGACTGGAGCCTGCATTGCGCGGAGGCCGAATCCTTTGGGGTCAGATCGCCGTAGTCATCACCATCGTTCTGGTGATGACACTGAGAAATTTGACGATAATCAAAATACTGACCTGCAAAGAAGCGCTGCATACGTCGATAAAATGATTGTGGTAAACACTTGATGGGCAAGGCTTTAGATGCAGAAGAAAGATTACATGTTTGCTTTAAAATAATCACAAGCATGATGAGCGCAAAGCACTTTAAATGTGACTTGTTCCATTTTAGAGATTTGTTTAAGATAAGATATAACTCATTGAGATGTGTCATAGTATTCGTCGTTAGAAAACAATTATTGTGACATTATTTCAATGAGTTATCTATTTTTGTCGTGTACAGAGATTATTATAGAAGCCCCCATGAATAAATCGCTCATCATTTTCGGCATCGTCAACATAACCTCGGACAGTTTCTCCGATGGAGGCCGGTATCTGGCGCCAGACGCAGCCATTGCGCAGGCGCGTAAGC
>NZ_VOZI01000028.1:0-29046 GCF_013419835.1 Acinetobacter sp. YH12052 | reverse complement strand
AGAGGAATTGCCACAAGATACGATAAGCTAAAACGTAACTATCAAAGCGCTGTTGCTTTAGCTTGTATATTTATATGGTTGCCTCTTTAGCTCAATTTATCGGCTGTAAATGTCAACACACCCTAATGTTAAAAGCCCTGCATATCTTCAAATGTGCAGGGTTTTTTTATCATGTACTTTTATAGCCATCGACCTGTACAGCTTAGTGATCTCGTACCTTTAAGAATTTCATCATGGTTCAACCTTGTCATTCGGCATGGGTGCAATATAGGCAATCAAAAGCATGGCAAAACCTGCCGCCATAAATGAAATCACTCGCATGAGTGTGCCGACATGAGATAAATCCAGCAAGACCAATTTCAAAGTGACCAAGACCAAAATACTGCCGCCGAGCAGCCAAACTGAACGTAATTGGCGCTGAGTGGCAAAGCGCATACTCACCAAAGCCAATAACACCCACAGCACAGTAAAACTCAGTTGAACGGTCGCATCGCTCCAAATGTCTAAACTGTTATAAGGCGTATCCAGATACCTATGTAAGGCACGAAGCACGACATAGCTACTTAACCAAAGTAGCCCAAGGACACTCAACACGGCAGCCAAGCTACGATCTAAACCAGCTTTTAACTGTTGATTCAACATCCATAAAAAAGCCGCTAACAACAGCAAACTCACTGCATCAAAAGGATTCAGTATCGGCAAGATATATCCCACAAAGGCCTGCTGACTAAATAATTGCGAACTGATAATCCAACTTAAAGCCAAAAACAAGCTGCTACGCGCTTGCCAAAACATTTTCCAGACCGGTTGCTGCGCTTGCCAATAACACCATGCACAAAATATCAGCGGCAAAATTACCACACTGATATACGGCATACTGGGTATCAGCGTCAGACTGGTCCACGCCAAGCTACTCAAAATTCCGAGACTGACCCATTCTTTTTCTTCACGCACACCGAGTAATGGTCGTAGCCAAAGCAGCGTCAAGCTCAGCCCAGCGAATGCAAAATAAATCTGCTCCATCGTTGAATGCCAAATTAACTGACCGTTCTCACTCACTGAAATGACTTGGTACAGCCCCATCACATAAACAGGCACTAGACCCGTCCACTTAATGATGGACCAACTCCACGAAGCGTTTCGCTTTAACAAGCCTTCATTCACCACCAGATAAGCCACACTGACGATCAATAGACTCAAGGCCAATTGATGGCTAGTCTGCAGCCAATCTAAGAGCAACATGATGAACATGGTGGTTGCTGAGAGCATTTGCACACATTGAAAGGCAATACTCGAACTTGAAAGCTGTTTATGAAATGCAGGAACAGCATGCGTCACGATAATGGCCGCCAAATAGCTCAAACACACGCCCCAATACATCTGTGCAGGGAAATGTGGCAGTTGAACCAAATAATACAGACTTGAACAACCCGCCATCACCAAGAGCGCCATGCCTAAATAACGGCTGATATTGGACTGCTTGTATAGGGCATATATAAATATCAACGCACCTTCAACTGCCCAACCAACCACACTCCACTGCTCTTTCAATACTATCGGTGGAATCAATGCCAAGAATATTAAGGTCAAACTCAAATAACTTTGTGCAATCAGTGGGATCACAGCACTACGTTTACTGATGCTATACAGTGCGGCAAAAAGCGCTGCGAATAACAGGCTATACCCCGCCTGCCATACCGTTTCCTCAAAATACATCAAATACAATGCCAGATAAGCAAGCACTGGTGCAGCAAATATCAGTGCAATATCCAAGGCAGGTTTGAGTTGAAAATGCGCAAGATCCTGTTTCGCCAATAACTGACTAAAACGAAAACCGAGCCAAATAAAAATCGCAGCGTGGGCTAAAGCCAACACGCTCATCATCTGACGTTCGGTGGTGTATCCGTGGTAAAAAGCATATCCACCACCCATAATCACCGTCATCAAAAAAGCAATTTGATTTAGATATTTCCACGGTCTTAAAGTACTCATGAACGCAACAGCCAGATTAATTACAAGATAATAAGCAATAAATTCCGTTGCAGTTGCATCACGAACAGGCAAGGTAAATGGAGCAAGATAGGCGATCAGCATTGCCATGATTGCCAGTTCTACCGACTGTTGTTTCAGACTGAGCCAAATCGTCAATACCATAAGTGCAGCATATAGTAGACAAGCTATGCCAAAGCCCGGAATCACAGCATTGTAATAGGCAAAAAATAAAGTCAAAAACAGCGCTGCAAGACCTAGACCTTCTAGAGCCAAGGCAAAACTGCGATTTTTGGTTTGCAGCCAATATCCCAGTCCGACAACACCAGCACTGCTCAAACTCACAATCAGCAATTTCATGGCCAAGCTTAGTTGCCAATGCTCTGTGGCAAATCTAAGTAATAACACCACGCCAATCACCAAGACCAGTACCGCCACTTTCAACACGGGATTACCTTGAAAAAGCCATTGCTGAATTTGATTAGATAGATTTGGCGCAATCTTGGATAGTGTATTAGAAGGTGTTGAATTGAATGGTGTCTGATGTCTAGCTTTACCAATTGCCGTCTCGGGATGTACAGATGGTGTATCGTCCGAATCAAAATTTTCAGGACGGTCTATTGTCGACGCTGATATTGAAGTAGCTGCATGAATCGATTGCGACTGGAGCGCACGTCCTTGCAATAAATGCAGCTGATGTTCCAATCGCTTCAGCCAACGCAGAAAAAAATAGACCCACAGGCTAATCCCAATCGCAACCAAGTATCCCAGTTCTGTTAACACTCCAACGACCGTTAATAACGATGCAATATATAACGAAACCTTTGATGCCACTTGAAATGATTGTTTTGATGAGCTCAGTGCATCAGCGCCATGCTGTAAATCATCGACATAATTCATCACACTGAGCATAAAACCGATACCACTGATATAACTCAGGATACGGACATCTAAATACCATGCCCCGATCCCTACCATGATCAGCGTCATCAACCAAATCATCTTGATTTCATTATTCTGTTTCAGCATACCTGCTTCGTCATTTTCCTGAATGTTTTGATGATACATGAGCCTGACCGATGGATTAAAACTATTCATCAGTGATTCGGTAAGTTACATATACAATCTAGACTCAGCGTACGGGCAAAAAATCACGTACAATAAAACCGTTTTTAGGATTAGGAAATTATCAATGCCACCATTTGTCTTGGTCGATGGCTCATACTTTTTATTTCGTGCCTACCATGCACTGCCACCATTAACCACTTCAACCGGTTTGCATACCAATGCAATCCGAGGTGCCATTTCTGCCATCCAAAAATTAATGCGTCGTATCCAACCGACGCACATGGCCGTTATTTTCGATACACCTGAACCAACCTTCCGTCATGAATTGTCCCCGATTTATAAAGGTGACCGTCCAAGCATGCCTGAAGAATTATCACAACAAATTCCATATCTTCATGCATTAATTCGTGCTCTAGGGATTCCGCTGCATATGTTGCCAGGTGCTGAAGCCGATGACATTATCGGAACTTTAGCCAAACGCGCTGAAGCAGCCGGTCATCAAGTTTTGATCTCCACTGGTGACAAAGACATGGCGCAGCTCGTTACTGAGCGTGTCACTTTAGAAGACAGCTTCAAAGACAAACCGATGGACGTTCAAGGCGTTTTTGAAAAATTTGGGGTGTGGCCGAATCAAATCATTGACTACCTCACGCTGATGGGCGACGCCTCTGACGGCATTCGTGGTGTGCCCGGTGTTGGCGCAAAAACAGCAGCAAAACTTTTAACCGAGTACGGTTCGATTGGCGGCATTTTAGAAAATGTTGACAGTATTAAAGGTAAAGTCGGTCAAAACATTAAGGACAATGTCGAAGGGATTACTCTTGACCACCAACTGGCGAGCATTGTTTGCGACCTCGACATGGGCCTTAAATACGAAGATTTGAAACTTGCTGATCCAAATATTCCAGCTCTTCGTGATTTATATACTGAACTAGAATTCCGTAACCAACTGCAGTCATTAGATCATCCGAACAACCCAAATGGTGCAACCTACAAACAAGCAGCCAAAGCCATCAACACCACGGCGACTGTAGCCAATGCACCCGAAGTGGAAGATCAAGCGGACAAAACCAGTGTTGATGATTTACTCGGTGAAGCACGTTATCACACAGTATTGACCCAAGAAGATTGGGATGTGTTATTCAAGCGTCTAAGTACTGAAAAGCGTTTTGCCTTTGATACCGAAACCACTAGCCTTGACTACCGCGTGGCGCAGATTGTAGGTTTCTCGGTGGCTTTAGATGCACATGATGCCTATTACGTGCCGCTTGCGCATGATTATGAAGGTGCGCCGCAACAACTTGATCGCGACACAATTCTGAATCAACTCAAACCTTTACTTGAAGATAATGACGTACAAAAAATTGGTCATCATCTCAAATATGATGCACATGTCTTAGAAAATCATGGTATTCATTTGGCAGGTTGGTATTTCGATACCATGTTAGCCTCTTATGTCCTCAACTCTGTGGCAACTCGTCATGGAATGGATGACGTCGCGCGTTTGTATTTAAGTCATCTCACAACGACGTTCGAACAAGTGGCGGGCAAAGGTGCAAAACAAAAGACCTTTAACCAAATTGAGCTTGAAACTGCAGCCCATTATGCCGCAGAAGATGCCCATGTGACCTATCGTCTGTATGAAGTACTCGATAAAAAGTTACAAGCCCATCCGGAACTGATCAATATTTTGCACAATATTGAAATGCCGGTTGCCCGTGTTCTAACCTCTATGGAAGAAAACGGCATTGAGCTAGATATGAACTTCCTCGACCAACTCGGTGTGGAATTTGCCAATACCATTCAAAATTTAGAAACAGAAATTACCGATCTTGCGGGTCAAAGCTTCAATGTCAGCTCACCAAAACAAGTTGGTGAGATTCTGTTTGATAAATTAGGTTTAAAAGGCGGTAAGAAGACCTCTACAGGTCAGTACAGTACCAGTGAAAGTGTCTTAGAAAAAATCGACCATCCGATTACCGACTTAATTTTGGAATATCGTGGTCTCTCTAAACTGAAAAGCACTTATACCGATGGTCTGTTAAAACAAGTGAATAATGACACACATCGTGTGCATACCAGTTACCACCAAGCTTTAACGGCTACAGGTCGTCTGTCATCTACCGATCCAAACTTACAGAACATTCCTGTCCGTGAAGATATTGGACGTCAAATCCGTAAAGCCTTTATTGCACCTGAAGGTCGCATTTTACTGGCAGCCGATTACTCGCAAATCGAATTACGTTTAATGGCGCATTTCTCGCAAGATCATGCATTGGTCGATGCTTTTAATCATGGACAAGACGTACATAAACGTACTGCGGCAGAAGTTTTGGGCATTCCACTCGATGAAGTGACCAGCAACCAACGTCGTCAAGCCAAAGCGGTGAACTTCGGCCTGCTCTATGGTATGTCTGAATTTGGTTTGACCCGTCAGTTGGGTTTCACTCGAGAAGAGTCGCGTAACTATATTGGTAAATACTTCCAACGCTACCCTGGTGTTTTGGAATATATGGAACGTACTCGCCAAGTTGCACGTGAACAAGGTTTTGTGGAAACCATTTTAGGTCGTCGTCTGTATACACCAGACATTATGGCGAGCAACAAAATGGTGAAACAAGGCGCTGAACGTGCAGCGATCAATGCACCACTACAAGGTTCTGCAGCGGATATTATTAAATTGGCCATGATCGCCGTCGATAAAATCTTACCGAAAGATCAAGCCAAAATGTTACTGCAAGTACACGATGAATTGGTGTTTGAAGTTGATGCTGCAATTGCCGATGAACTGTCTGCCCAACTGACTGAAGTGATGCAATCTGTGTTGAAAATTTCCGTTCCACTGATTGTGGAAGTCGGTCAAGGCAATAACTGGGACGAAGCACACTAATTCATTCACGTTCATTCACACCTTTCTCCTTATAGGAGGAAGGTTGGGATGGAGGTGAGATGTTTCTTAGTTAGTAGAAATATCTTGTTTTACACCACATATTAAATCCACAAAAAAGGACGCCTCGGCATCCTTTTTAATTTAACTTGTCTTAGCTCAGATTAAAGACCAGTCAATAATGCAATTGCGACTTGCTTCATAATGGTTTCCGCAACCAACAATGCCAAAATCGCAAAAATTGGTGACAAGTCAATCATCCCCATATTTGGAAGAATACGGCGGAATGGTGCAAGTAGCGGTTCCGCCAGCTCTTGAACCACTTCAATATAAGGCGAACGTGACTGACTAAACATCACCACCCAACTCAAAATAATCGATGCAAAAATTAAGTAACGACAGAAACGGATTAAATCCTGAATCATGGTCACAAAGGTCATAATGATCAAATGGAATGGACTATTCACCGCCACTCCAGACAAATACATCAAACCAAACATTTTTAACAAATACAGAATCACCACCAACACCAAAGCTGCAGTATTCACTCGACCTTTGGCCAAAGTTGGGAAAATTCGGCTAAAGATATCGATAATTTTTGTTGCTTTTGCTGTTGCCAAAACCACAGGGTTATATGGACTCACGGCAGCAAGCTGCATTAAAAAACGGAAAAATACGAGCAAAATTGCAACGTTAATAATGATTCCAAAAATTTGAGCAGAGCCCATACTTGAACTTTCCTAAATCAAATCGAATTATTTGGTGCTTTCGCTTAACTCTTGTGCCAACTCTTGGCTACGCTTTTGCGCTGCGGCTAAAGCAGCCTGAATATTTTGTGAAATTTGAGCACGATCAAACACTTCAATCGCGGCTTGTGTTGTACCGTTTGGAGAGGTTACATTTTTACGTAACTCCGCAGGACTATTGGCACTGGTAATTGCCATTTGTGCGGCACCTAATGCAGTTTGCAAGGTTAGTGCTGTAGCCACTTTTTCATCCAAGCCCATGTTTTTACCTGCACGAATCATACTTTCCATCATATAGAAAAAGTATGCAGGGCCTGAGCCAGACACAGCTGTTACCGCATCAATCTGCGCTTCTGAGTTTACCCAAAGTGTTAAACCCGTTGAAGCCAAAACTTGACTTGCAAGATCACGATCTTCAGCTGAAACCGCTTCACCTGCATATAAACCATGCGCACCGGTTTGAACTAAAGCCGGCGTATTTGGCATGACACGAACAATACGCTCTGTGCCTAATAGTTTTGAAATCGTTGCAATTTCTGCACCTGCAACAATTGAAATCACCAACTTCCCTTCTAGCAACCCTTGTAATGGTGCCAAAACTTTTGCCAACACCTGAGGTTTAACGGCAAAAAGAACAATATCCGCATCTCGAATTGCTACAACATTATCATCCGTCACATGCAAATCTTTTTCAGCCAAAAGCTCACGTACTTTTTCTACGGGATCTGAAACTGTAATACGTGTAGTCGGGACACCACGTGCAATCAGGCCACCAATTAAAGCCTGTGCCATGTTGCCGCCACCAATGAAACTGATATTACAATTTAGAATTGCGCTCATGATTGAAGATCCGATATTGCAGATTTAGCGTTAAGAGATAATGTCGGTTGCCAGCCAGCTTGAGTACAAAATTCAGACTGTGCCAACCAAAAGCCCTGAGGCGTAAAGACGCCTAGCATAACATTATCTCGGCTTAATATTTGAATAGTATGACGCTGCCATGGAAAAATTTGCGCCTGCTGAATGGCTTTTTTCAACGGCCAACTTCCGACACGACCATACAAATGAATTTTTTCGCCGCCAAGACGTGGGCGAATCTGCAGTTGCTGCCCCAATAATTCAGGTGATAAGCCAACCTCTGAGGGTTGAATCACAAAATGTCCTGCAGGCAACTTGTGGCACTGACCTGCAACACAAGTTACAATCTCAACCTCTTGAATGGGTTCAGTTGGCAGATATTCCGCTTTGGCAATCCGATGAAGTTGCTGTTGAAAGCGCAGATAGTAAAATCCATTCCAGTGTAATGCCGCTTGCGAGTCTTCGCGTGAGCCAATCACTTCTGAAACTAAACGCTGTACCATTTCAAAACTTGGACGATATTGCCCCTCACCTTTCATCCAGTGCGATAACAACTGACGCTGACGTGCCAGACTGAGCTGTTGTAAAGCCGCCAAAGATAACACTTGCGATGAACCACAAGCCGCTAAATCTTGTTGCAACACCTCAAGTAAAATTTCATCAGCATCTTGCATCAAATAACTGGTTCGACTCAGAGCTTGCTGCATTTTAGGAAATCGACCACTGAGTACAGGCCATAGAATTTCACGACTCCACGCGCGGTCATAGTCGGTATCAAAATTAGTGAGATCTTGAATATTTTGCACATGCAGTTGTGCTGCCCATTGGCAAATTTGCTCACGTGAAAGATCCAATAGCGGACGCCATAAAGCAAAATCTTCACGTACATCGAATTTTTTCATGGCAGCAAGGCCATGGACACCCGCACCTGAAAGTAGCCGCAACATCAGTGTCTCGGCTTGATCTTGCTGATGATGCGCGAGTACCAATATTTCATCTGCTTGTAAATGTTGGGCAAAGGCTTGATAGCGGGCCGAGCGTGCTTGATTTTCAAGGTTACCTTGCGCAACCTGAACTTTTTGTATGATGAATGGAAGATTCAGCGCTGCACACTGAGCACGTACAAACTCCCCCCAAGCGTGACTACTCTCTTGTAGTTGGTGATCAATATAAATTACCCGTATTTTTTCAGGGCACAAAAACGGCATAAGATGCAGCAGCAACATGGAATCCATGCCACCACTACATCCTATTAAAAATCGGCTTTGTTCAGGCAGCGCCTGAATTTGACTTAAGCAGTCAGCCCTAAATTGTCGCTGCCAAACTTCATTAAACGCTGATAACGCGCTTCGCATCGTTCGTTTGCATCCATTGGTTGCAGTTCTTCTAGAGCTTGCTTCAAGACCACTTTCAAATCCTGCATGACTTTTTCAGGGTTTAAATGTGCGCCTTCCGCTTCGTCCACCACGTATTCCACAATGCCCATCTTCTGCAATTTATCTGCCGTCAATGCCAATGCTTCACTTGCTTGTTCTGCTTTCTCTGCAGTTTTCCACAAAATAGATGCACAGCCTTCAGGTGAAATCACTGAATAAATACTGTGAGATAGCATAATCACACGGTCAGCCACGCCAATACCGAGCGCACCACCCGAACCACCTTCACCCAATACCGTTGCCACTACAGGCACTTTAAGTGAAGAAAGCTGAGCCAAACTGGTTGCAATCGCTTCAGCCTGACCACGTTCTTCTGCACCTACGCCAGGGTAGGCACCCATGGTATCAATAAAAGTAAAGACAGGCAGATTAAAACGCTCCGCCATATCCAATAAACGCTGTGCTTTACGGTAACCTTCTGGGTTACTCATACCAAAATTATGCTGTAATTTTTCACGTGTACTACGACCACGGTGCTGACCTACGATCATCACAGGCTGACCATCTAAACGAGCCAAACCACCAATCATCGCGCCGTCATCACCAAATAGGCGGTCACCGTGCAAAGCATCGAACTCTGTAAAAATTTCGCCAACATAATCCAAAAACTGCGGACGTTCAGGATGACGTGCGATCTGAACCGTAGTCCAGGCTTTAGATTGAGCTGCTTTATTTTTCATAGGTCGATCATTATCCCTAACTTAACTGGTCTGTTAATTGATAAATTGTTCCGACTGGATATTCAGTTCAATATCCCAATGCTTAAATTGCACTTGCTCATCATGCAAGTCTGCAACCAACAAAGGCCACTGTTTGGCATCACCAGAAACACTAAGTTGCCATTGTTGCGCATTGTCCACGCTTAATTCAATGGCAGGAAGCATCTCATCGCTGCGACTATGATTTAATAAAACTGCTAAACGAAGCAATAGACATAAGTAAACAAGTTTGTTACCACCGACTTTTATCACATCGACACGTGCATCACTGCGCAACTTACGACGATGATGCGCCACTAAATGTGACAAATGGTTTTGATCAATTTGCGAGAAACCCGGAATATCCGAATGTTGCAACAAATAGGCACCATGACGATGGTAACCACTATGACTAATCGCTAAACCAATTTCATGCAAATACGCTGCACGACGCAGTAAATCACTGTCATCACTGGTCAAATTCAGTGCGGTCGCCACACCATTAAACAGTTGTTGCGCGGTATTGACTACACGCTCAGCTTGTTTCACATCTGCGTTGTAGCGACCCATCAACGCATGTACAGAACGATCTCGAACATCTTCATGTTGGAAACGACCCAAGAGGTCATACATCACGCCTTCACGTAATGCACCATCCGAATAGACCAATTTATCGATATTCAGCACATCAAAGATGGCATATAAAATGGCAATACCGGCTGGCAAAACTGCTCGACGGTCTTCTTTTAGACCATCAAATTCCATTTCATTGACATGCTTATATTTAAGCAATTTATCTTTGAGTTTAAATAGACCGTCACGTGTCAGTTCTTCCTGATCGTTACTCCAGCCCATATTGACACAAATCTGACGACACGCTTTGATCGTACCGCTTGAACCGACAACAGTATCCCAGCCCGCAGCTTTATAAGTGTTAGCAATACCTGCAATTTCCTTGCGAGCAGCATTTACCGCTTTATCAAAACTTTTCAGGTTAATTTCACCATCAGCAAAAAACGCTTTGGTAAAAGCGACACAGCCCATTTGCACGGATTCAGTATGAATCGGTTCAAACTCTTCACCAATAATCAGCTCTGTAGAACCCCCACCAATATCAATCACTAGACGACGACCACTGTTTGCCATGGTATGTGAAACTCCCAAATAAATGAGACGGGCTTCTTCACGACCAGCAATGATTTCAATGGGTTTCGGTAAAATTTCAGCGGCTTTTTGAATAAATTCATGACCATTTTTTGCTTGGCGCAAGGCATTGGTCGCCACAATACGTAAACGGTTGGCTTGGACAGGATTTAAACGCCCTACAAATCGTGCTAGGCAGGCTAAACCTCGTTGCTGTGCGGCTTCAGTCAAATTTTTATTTTCGTCTAGACCTGCGGCAAGCTGTACTTTTTCTGACATTGATGCAACTTTTTTCACTTCGCCATGGTCTACACGTGCGATAGCCAAGTGGAAGCTGTTCGATCCCATATCGATAGCAGCAAGTAATTCTTCATCAATCAAAAAATCAGACATTATTCAAAAAAACCTGTTCAGAATTGTACTTAGATTAATTCACATACATGCAATTTAAAAGCCATTTATGAGCAGTTCGAACGGAACTTATCGTTTTTTTATCTGAAGCAATGATAGTCATACACGATCATCGGCATCGTGATCATCCATTAGACAAACTGACCATTCAGGTCGAAAATTTACATAACCCCCTACATTGTTATAGTTGGCTATGTAATACTTATAAGCATAGAGTCAACTTAAAAATTAAATCCGGAGCAAAATCCATGTCTGGCAATATCGTAAATACAACTGATGCAAACTTCCAAGCTGACGTACTAGAGTCTGATACTCCTGTACTTGTAGATTTCTGGGCAGGTTGGTGTGCTCCTTGTAAAGCCATTGCACCTGTACTTGAAGTACTTTCAACTGAGTTTGAAGGCAAAGTTAAAATCGTTAAAGTAGACGTAACTTCTTGCGAACAAACAGCTGTAAACTACAACATCCGTAACATTCCTGCATTATTAATGTTTAAAAACGGCGAAGTTGTAGCAACCCAAGTCGGTGCCGCACCAAAATCTAAATTGACAGCTTTCATCGAAGAAAACATCTAATATTTTTTCGATAAAAACACTCGAAAATACGCTGTTTTACACAGCGTATTTTTTTGGTTGATAAATTGACAAATGCTGTGTTCTCTCTTATATTGTTTACTCAAGAAATTAAGGATCTCAAATCCTGTCATTTTCTTACAACACAACACATAAAATGCCGCTCGGCAACAGAATTGTTTTTCACATCTCTCTTCATATAACGAATCAGATCTCTGAATTGTTTTGTGCAAACCAATTGCTATCGTTTCTTGCATGATCGCGGCACATTTGTTGCTCCCTTTTCCAACCTGTACCTCAGAATTTTAGATTCTATCTGACCACCTATGAACTTAACCGAACTCAAGAAAAAACCGATTGGCGAACTCATCAAGATTGCCGAGTTTATGGGCCTCGAAGGAATGGCTCGTAACCGTAAGCAAGATATTATTTTTGCCATCTTAAAGCGCCACGCAATGAACGGCGAAGAGATTTTTGGTGATGGCGTTCTAGAAATTCTGTCGGACGGCTTTGGTTTCTTACGCTCTGCAGCGGGTTCTTACCTAGCCGGCCCTGACGATATCTATGTGAGCCCATCACAAATCCGTCGCTTCAACCTTCGTACTGGTGACACTATTACAGGTACGATTCGTCCACCTAAAGAAGGCGAACGTTACTTTGCATTATTAAAAGTTAATCAAATTAACTACGACACACCCGAAAACTCACGTAATAAGATTCTTTTCGAAAACTTAACACCTTTATTTCCAACCGAACAATTGGTAATGGAATTAGGTAATGGTACAACAGAAGACTTAACTGCGCGTGTCGTTGACTTGGTTGCTCCGATTGGTAAAGGTCAACGTTCAATTATCGTTGCACCGCCAAAAGCGGGTAAAACCATGTTGTTACAAAACATCGCTCAGTCGATTGTTCGTAACAATCCTGAATGTTTCTTGATTGTCCTTCTGATTGACGAACGTCCTGAAGAAGTAACAGAAATGGAACGTACTGTTCGTGGTGAAGTGGTTGCTTCAACATTCGATGAATCACCAGCTCGTCACGTACAAGTTGCAGAGATGGTGATTGAAAAAGCGAAACGTCTTGTAGAACACAAAAAAGATGTAGTGATTTTGCTTGACTCAATTACTCGTTTAGCCCGTGCTTACAACACCGTGATTCCGTCATCTGGTAAAGTTCTTACTGGTGGTGTGGATGCCCATGCTTTAGAACGTCCAAAACGTTTCTTCGGTGCAGCACGTAATATCGAAGAAGGTGGTTCACTGACAATTATCTCAACTGCGTTGATTGAAACTGGTAGTAAGATGGATGAAGTGATCTACGAAGAATTCAAAGGTACAGGTAACCAAGAAATTACCCTAGACCGTCGTATTGCTGAAAAACGCGTGTTCCCTGCGATGAACATCAAAAAATCAGGTACACGTCGTGAAGAGCGTTTGATGTCTGAAGATAACCTACGTAAAGTTTGGATTTTACGTAAATTGCTTCATACACAAGACGAACTTGCAGCGATGGAATTCTTGCTTGATCGCATGAAAGAAACCAAAACCAATGATGATTTCTTCGATCAAATGAAACGTAAAGCATCCAACTAAGTTGAATGTTTGACTGAAAAGGCCATCTATAACGATGGCCTTTTTATTTGGTTGACTTTAGTTACACAAAGAAACATTTGATAGATCTCCATGTAAACTTATTTTCAAGTTGATGATTATAAAAAATATATGTTAAAAAACCCTATTCTTTTTAGTAGTTTATTTGCTATTTCGCCAATATAAAACTTTCTCTTAATTGTTATTTTCTGTTAAAAAATGGCCGTTTTTCACCTATTTTTAACGGTTTTTTCAAAGTCACTAGTAGCATTTCAAAATACTCAGTGATAGCATACACGCAGACCAGTTAGACTGCTCTATGCATTTTTAATACCTATTCAAATTAGGCATAATAAAAGCACACAACAGACTAACGCAGGTTATTTTTTAATCTCATATTTTAGAGAGTGATGCCATGTTATTCAAAAAAATCGCTATTGCTGCTGCAGTTGCTACTACTTTAGCTTTCGTTGGTTGTGCTAAAAAAACTGAAGAAGCTGCTCCTGCTGCTGCATCTGAAGCTGCTGCTTCTGAAGTAGTTGCTGCGTCTGACGCTGCTGCTGTTGAAGCTTCTGCTGCTGCATCTGAAGCTACTGCTGCTGCTTCTGAAGCTACTGCTGCTGCATCTGAAGCTACTGCTGCTGCTTCTGAAGCTCAATAATCTAACCGATTATTCAGCACAAAAAGAGAGCCCTATGGCTCTCTTTTTTATTGCCTCAAACTTTAAACCCTAGTTCATAAAAAGAGCTAAAATTCAAAATACTAAGCCTATGCTTATTGAAAAATAAAAACTGACAATTTAGCTAAAGGAAAGCCACAATCAACCTCTACGACAACTCAACTCAAGTATATCATCTCACTTTAAAACGAATATTCTTCAACATGAATTGTGCGATAGATGATGAGCACTGCGCCTCCTAAATCAAAGGAAAAAAAGCAGATCAATTGATCTGCTCATTTCCAACACGTTGACGGAATTTTTGTCCCGCACGGAAGGTCACTACACGACGGGCAGAAATCGGAATTTCTTCACCCGTTTTCGGGTTACGGCCTGGGCGTTGACGTTTATCACGCAACTCGAAGTTACCGAAACCTGAGAGTTTAACTTGTTCCCCAGAGATTAGCGCTTGGCTAATCTCATCGAAGAATAACTCGACCATTTGTTTTGCTTCACGACGGTTTAAACTCGTGAGCTCACTTAAATGATCAGCCATTTCTGCTTTTGTTAATGCTGTCATGAAGCCCTCAATGTCGCCTGGTAAGTGTTTTCCAACACCTGAAGTATGTTATCCATACCGGTTTTGATTTCAGCATCTTCTAATGTACGTGTTGGATGTTGCCATTGAATTGCAAATGCCAATGAGCGCTTGCCTTCTTCGACACCTTGACCAGTGTACACATCGAATAACCAAACTGCGTCTAAAAGCTCACCGCCGGTTTTTTCGATAAGTTGCTGAATTTCACTAACATTAATCTTATCACTAATTAAAAGCGCAATATCACGTCGAACCGACGGAAAACGTGATAATTCTGTAAAATTAGATACATAAGTTTGCAAAACAGCCGATTGATCCAATTCAGCTACCCAAGTTGTCGCCAAATCCAACTCATCTTCTAAAGATGGGTGTAAACGACCAAAGTAACCAATTGATTGACCATTGACTAAGATTTCAGCAGATTGACCTGGATGCAACCAGGTACGCTCTGAACGTACATATTCAACATTTAAACGTGCAGAATTTAAAATCTCTTCTACATCGCCTTTAAAGTCAAAGAAATCCATTGGCTGTGCTTTACCATGCCAAGATTCAGTCGTACGCGAACCTGTTGCAACTAGTGCAAAGGTTGGTATCTGTTTGAGATCATGAATGCTGTTCGCACCTTGATAATCAAAACGTAGACCAAGCTCATAGAAACGCACACGGTTTTGCTGACGGTTCACGTTGTATTGCACACATGGGATCAAACTTGATAATAAGGTTGAACGCATCACTGCAAGATCACTAGAAATCGGGTTTGCAAGCGCTAGTGGTTGAACCTGTGGATTCAATTGTTTCTCAAGTTTCGCATCAGCAAAGCTAAAGCTAATTGCTTCTTGATAACCCAAAGCCACTGCAGTTTGACGTAACTGAACCAATTCAAATTGGTCTTGGTATTTCGCCAGTTTGACATCAATCACCGGCAAGCTGATTTGAATATTGTCGTAACCGTGAATACGTGCAACTTCTTCGATGAGGTCTTGATAAATTGCCATGTCAAAACGGTGTGATGGTGGTACAACTGTCCACTCACCTTCTGCTTTCACAGTGACATTACAACCCAAACGCGTTAAAGCATCGGTAATAAATGCAGATTCAACTTTATAACCGAGGAGTTGATCGACTTGCGCTTGGTTCAGTTCAATGGCTTCACGTTTTGGTAATAACTCTACTTTTTCAGCAACAGTAATTGGACCAAACTCACCACCAGCTAAATCAGCGATAAGCTGAGAAGCACGGTGCATTGCCGTCATCGGCAATTCAAAGTCTACACCGCGTTCATAACGCTGAGATGCATCAGTATGCAAACCAAAACTACGTGCACGACCTGCGATATAGAGTTGATCAAAGAACGCCGACTCAAGGAAAATTTCAATGGTGTCATCAGAAACCGCTGAACTTAGGCCACCCATGATTCCTGCAATCGCCAAAGCTTTTTGATCATCCGCAATCACCATCACGTTTTCAGATAATTCAACTTCTTGTTCATTCAACAACGTTAATTTTTCTGCTGCTGTTGCTTGGCGTACACGAACAGAACCTTCAACTTTACCGCCATCGAATGCATGTAGAGGTTGACCCAGCTCCATTAAAACGTAGTTGGTAATATCGACCAAAATACTGTGCTGACGGATGCCCGCACGAGCCAATGCACGCTCCATCCACTCAGGAGTTGGTGCTTTGGTATTGACGTTTTTGATTACACGGCCTAAGTAACGTGGGCAACCATCAGTTTCAACAACAACGTTCTTCTCATCAGTAATTGTTGCAGCAACTTCTTTAATTTCAGGGGCAGTTACAGGAAGTTGATTGATCACACCAATTTCACGTGCAATACCACGAATACTGAAGCAGTCACCACGGTTTGGCGTGATGCTGATATCAATCACATTGTCATCAAGATCTAAATATTCACGCACATTTACACCAACAGGTGCATCGGCAGGAAGCTCCAATAGACCGTCGATTTTATCTTCAAGATCAATTTCAGACGCACCGCACAGCATGCCTTGTGATTCAACACCACGAAGCTTGCCTTTTTTAATTTTGAAATCGCCCGGAAGTACTGCACCAATGGTTGCTACAGGAGCTTTCATGCCTACACGTACGTTTGGAGCACCACAAACGATTTGTAACGGCTCGCCTGAACCGATGTTTACAGTAGTGACACGTAAACGGTCAGCATCGGGATGTTGAACCACTGTTAAAACTTCACCGACTACTACACCAGTAAATGGTTTTGCAGCAGGAGATAAATCATCAACTTCTAAACCTAACATGGTCAGTTGGTCAGAAAGTGTATCGCTATCAATGGCTGGGTTAACCCATGTACGCAACCAATTTTCGCTAATTTTCATTGTATAAAAACCTATTAATTCTAAATTTCTAATCCCCTCTAGCGCCCCTTTAAAGAAAGAGGACGAACCCTAAGTCATGATGGACACCCCCTCTCCTTTTAGGAGAGGTTAGGGAGAGGTATAAAACTGTTTAAGCAAATTGGCGTAAGAAACGCACATCATTTTGGTAGAACATACGCAGGTCATTAATGCCGTAACGCAACATGGCAAAACGCTCTACACCTAAACCGAAGGCAAAGCCTTTGTATTTTTCTGGGTCAATGCCAGCGGCTTGTAAAACGTTTGGATGCACCATACCGCAGCCCAAAACTTCCAACCATTTACCACGTTCATCCATGATATCCACTTCTGCACTTGGCTCTGTGAATGGGAAATAAGATGGACGGAAACGTACTTTCAAATCTTTTTCAAAAAATTCATTTAACAAGTTAACCAACAAACCTTTTAGTTCTGCAAAGCTGGTGTTTTCAGCCACATACAAACCTTCGATTTGATGGAACATTGGAGAATGCGTTTGATCTGAGTCACAGCGATAAACACGACCAGGACACACAATACGGATTGGAGGCTGCTGATTTTCCATCGTACGAATTTGCACGCCTGAGGTATGCGTACGAAGTAAATGATTCGCATCAAAATAGAAAGTGTCGTGCATCGCACGTGCAGGATGATGACCCGGAATGTTCAATGCTTCAAAGTTGTGATAATCATCTTCAACTTCTGGACCAGTCGCAACAGTAAAGCCAGCTTTGGTAAAGAATTGGCAAATACGTTCTTGAACTTGAGTCACAGGGTGAATACTACCCACCGTTTGACCACGGCCGGGTAAAGTAATATCAATCGTTTCGCTAGCAAGCTTTTGTTCTAATGCAGCTTTTTGTAATTCAGCTTGACGAGCAGTCAGTGCGCCAGTAATCGATTCACGAACGGCATGAATTTGAGCACCAAAAACTTTACGTTCTTCTGGGTCCATTTTACCGAGCGACTTCGATTGTTCCGCGAGCTGGCTTTTCTTCCCTGTAAATTGCACTCGCACTTGGTCGAGTGTAGCAAGGTCCTCTGCTGCTGCAATCGCAGCGAGCGCTTCAGTGGTCAGGGCTTCCAGTGACATAGTAACTCTCAAAGCAACAATTTAAAAAAATAATATAAACCCCTTATTCTAACAGTTTTTAGCCGTTATGATGAAGCGCATTCACAAGTTAAAATTGCATTAGCATCAAGTTTTAAAAAAAGTATAAGATAAACACAATATCAATGGGATCCAATCTTTATGGCACTCGATCCAATCTGGAAACAACAGCTCACACTCGTCACTTATGGCAATGAATTTCTCAACCAAGGTTTGAGTTTTCAACGTTGGTTGAATCACCACATTTTTGATCAGCACAGTTTCCATTTTCGTGATTTGCTATCACAGCATTTATTGGCTCAACATTTCCAAATTTGGCTAGAAGGCTTAAAAAAACAAGGGGTACAACGCTTAAGTTTACATAGCTCCAGCTTGCTGAATGATGAACAAAATCCGAATGCTAACGTTGAACTTCTTCCCTTTGCCCATTTTATTGTAAGCCACGAAAAAAATAAAAAGCAGGCATGGATTTTTGGTAAAGAACTTGCCGAGTGGTATAACGCAGAAAATGACTATGAAGCACCGGCATCCCAACAACTGCAAATTCGTCGAGAAACCTTTTGGCGCTATGAGCTGAACCATAAACTCATTAAACGCATCGAAGCAGATATGCAGTTACCAAAATGGGATGATATTCATAACTTCACTGAAGCAGAATTATTTTTACAAAAACCTGCGGAAGGTTTTATTGAGCCGGAGGTGTTGGGCACACCTTATTATGGTACGCAGCCTGATCTAAGCAGCGAATCAAATGAATCCGCAAAACTCGCACTCTTGCCAACGGATGCACAAGCGGATTTCGCACATGACAGCTTACATCGCTTAGATGCATTAAACCGCCATATACAGTCTAAAATTCAGCATCCCTATCATGCAGATGGCAGCATCTATACACCTGAAGAACAGTTAAATTTACGCCATTTTGCTCAAAAAACTGAAGATTTAACGGCTAAATTTATCGTAAAAATCGCCAATCACTATAAAACTGCACGTTTAACTCCTGTGGTCGAAAGCTCTCCTCTAGATGGATTTAAAACTGAGCAAAGAAAATCAAATCCTCAGCATGCACACACGCCAAATCCAACCCATAAACCCGGTGCAGGTGGAGTGATTACCTTAATTATTATTACGGTAGTGATTTGCTTATTGGCTTATTACTTCGGACTTTAACTGTATAAATGTGATTGACATTAAAAAGCCCTTCTCATAGAAGGGCTTTTTTTATGAACATGCTTATGTATGAATGACCTCAAAATTATGAGGTCGTTAAATAATTAAACGGACGAATTTCTAATCGAACGCGATGCTGATCGGCATGTTGATTAATATAATGACTGACAGAGACTACTTCCCCCTCAAGCTCTGCGTCTGCACCATACATGATTTTGACTGCCTCACCTTTGCGGGGAATCATTTCGAGCTCTACAGTAATGCTACCTTGACCCATACCAACTATTTCAGCCAACATTTTATTTTCCTTTTGTTCTTTTCTATCCATACATTAGGCATGTCGCAAAGCGCGGTATAAAGATTATTTCTGTAACTTAACTGCACTTTTTTATTGATAAAACATCAAAACTTAAACATCAAAAACATAAGAGTCCAATTGTTCTAAAAATGCATCAACTGCATTTGCAGACTTTAAACGAATCCATTGAATATGTTGATATTCAGGTGCATTCATCATCTGTAGATATTTTTCACGATTCGTTTTATGGGTTTTAATCATCCACCAGACAATGGAATCTCGACCAAACATCCGCCACAAACTTTCCTGATTATTTGAATCTGGCCAAAGATCTTGTTTGGATTTAGCCCGAGAAAATGCGCGCTTTACAGAGCGGTATAAATTGACTGGAAACGGAAGGTCTAACCATATCACCGTATCTATTTCAGACCATTTAACAGGAATCGCCCGAGTATAATTGCCATCAATAACATAACCATTTTTCGCTTTAGCAATTTCAGCTCCGATACGCGCAAAAAAGATTTCGTCAGGACATTCTTGCCAATCATCTAGCCAAAACAAGTTATCTAATTCAATGTAATGCAAACCAAGCTTTGTTGCCAATGCCCTAGAAAATGTTGATTTTCCTGTAGCAGATGTACCGACTACGTTTATTTTTTTCATTGTCATGATGATCTACTTGAGTCAAGTGAACCTACTTCAAGATAACAGTATTAGATAAGATAGGTTAACTTTTATTCTTCACGATAATTTAAAAGATCTGCATCGATATTGATAAAGTCAGGTTCAATTGCAGTATAAAAACACACTTTTCACAGACTATATTGATCCAATAATTTTTCAGTTGGTATTTATCCATTCATTTATGGCCGTCCCCCCTATCTGCACGCCTTATAAAAAAAACAGATTCTAGCTGTCCCCAGATGAATGAATTAATTCTGCCCGCAATTATGATGAACATGCGCAATATAAATACCTTCCCGTTCTGAGCGAAAAGCACCGTGTGCATGTGCGGGCCTTCAACTGAGCATTAAACAAACCG
Source organism: Acinetobacter sp. YH12052 (assembly GCF_013419835.1). NCBI lineage: Bacteria > Pseudomonadati > Pseudomonadota > Gammaproteobacteria > Moraxellales > Moraxellaceae > Acinetobacter > Acinetobacter sp. YH12052. The sequence goes on along the minus strand of NZ_VOZI01000028.1, from coordinate 8,391 downwards.
GCCAGGCAACAAGATCGAAGCTAAACATTGAAATCACGACATAATACGCACAAACCGTGGCTCGGGGCGCAGCACCTACCTAGCCTATTCATTTTCAGATATAATTTAGCGCTAAGCATCGATCAAATATTCAAAATTTAAATATAGTAACCAAACACTTAAATATAAAATTTCAACATAATTATTATGAGACTTTATGAAAACAGAATTTGACATTTATGCTAAAAAACCGCTGATTTCATGGCCAACAATTTTAATGCTTATTTTACTAGGCATTGCGATGGTCTTTATTATACCTTTTTTCAAATGGTTTAGAGATCAAGCTCAACCGCTTAACGTCAGCATAGTGATTGAATACCTGCAATTCACCCTAAAAAATTTCCCGATTTACAAGCTGCAAGCCGATCATGCCCAGCTGATCCTGCTCTACATCGTATCTATAATTGTCATTGATTACTTAAAAACGCAGATTAAATTGGTCATTACGCCTGATAAAATTTATTACCGCTTGTGGAAAATACCTCTCAGCACATTCATTCAGCGGCAGGAGGTAGAATACTGTCAATTTGCCATTCTTGGTATAAAACGCCCAAAACGGATCTCATGGCTGCAGCGTCCTATTTATCAGACTGCCAACAAAGAAAATCCACAGCTTTTATTCTTCCCCCTTAAAAATGTTCAATCTCAACTGCACCTTGCATGCTTAAGTGAACATGAAAAAGGGCAGCTGATTCAAATACTCAAACAATATTATAATTTTCAGGATGAGATTGCGGCGCTGACGCTTTCTCAAGAAGATCTGCAAAATTTAATTCTGCAAACCAAGATCAGCCCGCGGATCGCCTACCTGATTATCGGCAGCGTTCCTATTGGTATTTTGGGCTTATATTTAAACGCGCAAGCGCAGTTCTTTTACATTTCCAATTATCCGGTTTTGCTGTGTTTGGCCATTATTTTTCTGCTGATTTTCATTCCAAGCGTATTGTGGATACAAAAAGATATTCCCAAAATGGCGTTTACAGGAAGCGTGCTGTCCAGTACATTTTTAACGCTGAGCCTGAGCTTTTTTCTAATGCCGGTATTGCATAGTTATTATGCTTTGCATTTTGGCACTCATAAAATGACCGATGCGCAATTACTCTCAATGGATGCAGATGGTCAGAAATGGTTGTTATTAGACAACCAGCAAACTTTTCATATTTTACCCAAAACACCTTTCTACAACACGCACTTTAAAATAAATGCAATTTATGAATTTCCCATTTATTATCATTGGCATAACTATCATTTTCAGCACCGAGACCTTGCTTATGTCCAGCTTAAAACAAAAACCGATTAATATTGGTTAAGCTTACATAAGAATTTAAAGCCCAAAAAAAGACCGCTAAAAGCGGTCCCTTTTTAAGTCATAAAGACTTATGCAGCTAATGCATCTTTAGCTTTAGAAGCTAAAGCAGCAAACGCAACTGCGTCATGCATAGCGATGTCAGCAAGTACGCGACGGTCGATAATCACTTGAGCTTTTTTCAAGCCAGCGATCATACGGCTGTACGACAAACCATTTTGACGAGCACCAGCATTGATACGCGCAATCCATAGAGCACGGAATTGACGTTTCTTTTGACGACGGTCACGGTAAGCATATTGACCTGCTTTGATTACTGCTTGGAACGCTACGCGATATACGCGTGAACGAGCGCCGTAGTAACCTTTAGCACGAGCAAGAATTTTTTTATGACGGCGATGAGCCTGTACACCACGTTTAACACGAGCCATTTATAATCTCCTTAGATGTATGGGCACATACGGCGAACTGAAGCAACGTCACTTACGTGAACCATTACACAGCCGCGTAATTGACGGATACGCTTAGCAGATTTTTTGGTCAAAATGTGTCGTTTGAACGCTTGGTGACGTTTAAAACCGTTTGCAGTTGGCTTGAAGCGTTTAGCTGCACCACGGCGAGTTTTCATCTTAGGCATAAGAACCTCTTTTGAACACCTGTTCGGCACGCCTGCACCATTGCAAAGACGCCCTGCAGGTAAGGGAGCGAGTATTCTAAAGCATCTTTGCTCAAAACAAAAGCGAATCTTTCTACCGAATATCGAACTTAATTAATTTTCTGATATAGATTTTCCGATGATTTTATAAGCGATGCCCAATAAGGCTTATATAATGTCGGCACGCCAACTATTAATGTCCATTATGAAACCTGCACAGGATGCTTTTGCAGCCCTACGTTATCGGGATTTCTCGATTGTTACGCTTAATCAATTTTGTCTGACCTTAGCCATTTTGATTCAAGAAATTATCGTTGCTTATTCACTATATCAAATCACCAAAGACCCGCTAACACTGGGCTTAATTGGTTTAGCCGAAGCAATTCCTTTTATTGCTCTCTCTTTGTGGGGAGGATACTTTGCAGATCGTTTCAATAAACAGACCATTATGAAAATTTGTCTGTTTTTTTCTGTACCGATGCCACTGATTCTTTGGGGGTTATTTCACCAATATGGTCTCGGCCAAATTGATGTCACCCAACTGTCTTGGGGTATTTATGCGGTCATTTTTGGGCTTGGAACGATCCGTGGTTTCTATAATCCCTCGGCAACGTCGCTTAAACCTTTTTTAATCCCGCGGGAGCTCTATGCCAATGGTGCAACATGGACAACGATTGGTTGGCAAAGTGGGGTGATTATTGGGCCAATGCTTGGCGGTTTTATGTTGGCATTTTTAGGCCGTGAAACCAGCTTACTCAGTGTTGCGGCGCTATTAACGGTCTGCTTCGTTCTCATTAACCTACTCAATAAACGCAGTTTTCCTAAAATTGAATCTGACAATTTAAAAGATAGTTTAAGTGAAGGTTTTCGATTTATCTGGAAAACCCAAATTGTCCTTTGGGCGATTTCACTCGATTTAGTTTCTGTGCTTTTTGGTGGCGTGATTGCCCTCTTACCGATTTTTGCCGAAGATATTTTAAAAGTCGGGCCTGAAGGTTTAGGCTACTTACGGGCAGCACCGTCTATTGGCGCCCTGATCACTATGATTGCATTGACCAAATTCCCTCCAACTCATCATGCATGGCGTAATATGTTATTGGCTGTAGCGGGTTTTGGTGTATTTACCATTTTATTCGCATTTTCAAGCCATCTTTGGTTATCACTCTTTGCACTGGCAATGACTGGTGCATGTGACAGTGTTTCTGTCGTCGTGCGTCAAACGATTTTACAGCTCTATCCACCTGAAAATATGCGTGGCCGTGTAGCCGCGGTCAATGGCATGTTTGTCTCCAGTAGTAATGAACTTGGAGCTTTTGAATCGGGACTTGCAGCAAAATATATGGGTACGATCATGGCGACACTTTTTGGTGGCTGTATGACCATGGCTGTAGTTGCGATCAGTTGGGCAAAAACACATGATTTATTTAAAGTAGATATCACCCAAAGTAATGAAAATTTAAAAAAATAAATTTACCGATCATATTAAGGGCAAATATTCATTTTGCCCTTTTTTTATGGATGATTTACACTCTATTTTTCTCCTTTATTTTAATAATTTAAGATTTATTTTATGAAAATTAAAACATTGATTTTACTGAGCAGTATTTTATGTGGCTATTCCTATGCTGATACTAACCTAAACACCATGCCCAAAGAAGTTAAATTAAAATCTAGTGATGTTAGTTGGCTTAGAACACCAAGAATTGACTTTAATGCAAATGATCTAAAAGGTAAGTCTCGTGAATTTCTTGTACGTTTATATGTAAATGAGACTGGTAAAGTGACTCAAGTCGAAACTCTCAAAAGTACAGGCTTAGATGCTTTGGATCGAAAAATCAGCGTATCCTTAAGATATGCAAGATTTAAGCCTTATATAGAGCATGGTCAAGCCACTTCATTTGTTGCTGACCTACCTATTAAACTAGAAACTATTGAAGAAAATACTGATTCCCCAAGTCGTATTTCACCTCAATGCAAAATAGAACTTCATTCAAATGTTTATGAAGCTCAAGACAAAGGCGCAAAAACCGCATTTAAATATCAACGAACTTTGCAATCTATCTATTTAGATCGAAGTCTGTTCACTAAAACTAGTCCGTCTATCTCCATAACATTCACAATGAAAAAAAATACAGTAACCACTCCAGACATTACACTGATAGAAAGTTCTGGTAATCAATATATCGATGAACAAATCAAACAAATCATTTCCCATACAGCAGTTCAATCTAAAAAATCATGGTTTCCATTTTTTAAAATGACAGCTACAGATCAAATTCGTCTCGATAGCAGTGATTGTGAAAATAATTAAATCATTAAAATTAGCCTATAAAATGTAGCTTGATAAAAATATATCTACCTGCATTTGCTAGAGTGACCATGAATAAAAGTCGCCATTTTTTTCATTTACTATGCCTGCTATAAACCTCATGGGATCGCGAATCATGAGCATCCAGCTCATCGGCAAAGACCAATCTTCCTATGTGGTGGCTGTATGACAATGGCTGTAGTAGCAATCAGTTGGGCGAAAACACGTGATTTATTTGGCGTGGACATTACTCACCAGTCGAAAAAATAAGAGAATATTTTTCATTTACACCTTGCCAGTATTTTCAATACAGGAAATACTGCGCAGCAATATCGACTCAATATCACTCTACGACGTGATGCAAGAATAGACTTATGAAACAATATCTGTGCTTAACCCTTTTGGCCTGCGCTCCATTTTCTACAGCGTTTAGTGCTTCAACCAAAACCCATCAGCTTCCGGCACAGAATATTGAAGTTGCTCCTGCGCATTTAACCACGCGTTTAAATTGGTCGGTTTTTCCAAAACCAGTATATGCCAATGAAGACCTCAAGCAACGTGACCGCGCGGCCATTATTCGTGTCACAGCGAATGCAAAAGGTACAATTACCGATGCAAGTGTTGAAGAAAGTACAGGGGTCGATCAACTCGACCGAATCTTAATTTCTGCTGTCAAAAAAGCTAAAGTCAAGCCACATTTAGAAAATGGTGAATCCAAAGCCATTATTGGCTATCAAGCGTTTAATTTGAGAGTTAAAGGCAATACGCCTGAATGTGATTTCAACTTTGATTCAAAAGTTTGGAATGCACAAAGTGCAAATAAGAAAACGCCATTCCAATATGTATCTCAACCAAAATTAGATCTCACTAGTCATGAGTTGAAACAGCACGATCGTAAAGTCAAATTTAACTTTAAAGTGGACAAACACGGACAAGTGAAAAAGGTGAAGATCAAGCAAGGCTCTGGCATTTATGCACTCGATCAGAAAGTCGTTGAAGCACTAAGAAATAGTCAGATCTCGGTTAAACGTACTGCGAGCACCCTTTGGATCTACAAAAAGTCGAACTTTAAAGATGAAATTCAGTTTCAAGTAAATGGCTGTAAATAAATAATAGATTCAACATTTCAAACAGGGATTGAATGTTTCAATGCCCTGTTTTATCTCAGAAGAAACCTAAAAATATAAGATAAATACAGAGATAACGCCCGGTTTTCGCTACGGTCACCATGAACACAAAGCGCCAGAAGTTTTCTTTCATTAAACCCGCAATTAAAGTAATAGGGTCTCCAATAATCGGCAGCCAACTCAGTAGCAAAGACCAATAACCATATTTGTGATAAATACCCTGTGCCTGCTGCATTTTCAGCTCTGACACGGGAAACCATGTTTTATTTTTATAATGTTCTACTTTTAAACCGAGCCACCAATTCACACAAGAACCGAGAATATTACCAATGCTGGCCACCACAATCAGCAGCCATGGATTATGTTGACCATAGCTCAACAAGCCGAGCAATACGGCTTCGGACTGTAAAGGAAGTAAGGTCGCAGCCCCAAATGCCGCGAAGAATAAAACTAAAAACGACCACATCGAAACGAATGCTTAGAGACCTAATTTTTTCTTCGACTTCAAATATTCAAAATTTGACCAAAGCACTGCTGCAACAATTACAACGATTCTCGACCATTTATATTGTGAAGAAATCGGTTCAATCGCAGCTCGCATCAAGTTTTGATCTTTGGTATGTAAATCTGCAAGAATATTTTGAACATGCACAATTTCAGCGACAAATAGCACTAAGCAGCCTGCAATACCAAAAATAATACTCCAATAGATTCTTGGGTTATTTTCAACAATACGGGTAAAATTTAAGAAAAAGTCTTTCATCGCAAAATCGTCCAACTAAGCCGTCAACAACGCGTTCTTTTCGGCAGCGCCGCATTCTAACACAGCGTTAGAATTTTCTTCCGTCCTATCTAAAATCTTAAGGGGAGTCTTTCCGCACTTTACTTTTATACATGAGACTTCTAATCTGCCACGCAAATATTGAATAATTTTAACTCACTTTATGAAAAAAATTCTTTGCTTAAGTTTTATCGTGTTATTACAAATTTTGACCGCTTAATATGCACAAAGTCCTTCTGAAATTGCCAAACAACACTTGATTACACAAGATCAAATGATTTGGAAAAAGCGACCTATTTTTAACTTCAACAATGACGATCTGGGCAATCAAAATCGTGACCTCAGTTTCAAACTATATGTTTTAGCCACCGGCGAAGTTCAAAAAGCTGAATTAATCAAAAGCTCTGGACTTACACACATTGATAAGCGGGTTGAGCAGTCACTTTTACGTGCCAAGTTCAAACCTTATATCGAAAATGGTGTAGCCTCCCCCTTTGTTGCCGTACAGCCCTTCTCACTCAAGACCCTGAAAGAAAACCAAAGACCTTGGTGGAAAAAGCTTCTATTTATTTCGTAAAAAAAGAGCATGTTTCCATGCTCTTTTTTTAAACGTGTATTGCTAAGGCTTTTTGTACCGCTGGACGGGCCGTCAGTCGATCGATATAGTCTTTCACGTATGGATAATCTTCCAGCTGAATTTGCTGCCATTCATGACGCAGTGCCCAAGGCAGAATAGCCATATCTGCAATCGAATACTCTCCAGCCACAAATTTTTGACCAATCAACTGATGGTTCAAAACTTTATATAAGCGTTTAGACTCATTTACATAACGTTCAGTTGCATACGGAATACGTTCAGGTGCAAAACGACTAAAATGATGATTTTGTCCTAACATGGGCCCAAAACCACCCATTTGCCACATCAACCATTGTTCAACTTCAACGCGCTCAAACTCATCTTCTGGATAAAACAAACCTGTTTTACGTCCAAGATATTGCAGAATCGCACCAGACTCAAAAACTGAAATCGACTCTCCTCGTGGGCCATTCTGATCCACGATTGCAGGGATTTTATTGTTCGGAGAAATTCTCAAAAAGTCTGGCTGAAATTGATCATTTTCCAAGATATTAATCGGAAAAATTTGGTATTCCAAACCCATTTCTTCTAAAGCGATGGTAATTTTATGTCCATTGGGTGTACCCCAATAGTAGAGATCAATCATCTATATTCCTTTTTAATTTTCAGTAAGGCAATCTCATTTTGCTTTATGTATAACATGTTTAATCCAGTGAAAGCTTGTCAGTTTTTCTGAAAAGTAACGTTAAAATGTGAATTATCACTTTGCTTTTAAAATCACTTAAGGTACAAAAATTCAAAAAATATAATTTTTTTATAAAAATCCCTTGAAAAAAATCAGCACAGACCGATATTGATACATGTACAAGGATCAAACGATCTTGTTAGTGAACAGTGGATGCCAAGCATCACTGAACATTTCTTATTGTTACAACTTTGCTTATTAAAGAGAGTTCTAATTATGAGTAGTTTAAATCTTAACCCACTTTTCCGTCGTAGCATTGGTTTTGATCGTTTCAACGATTTATTTGATTATGCCATGCAAAGCGACACACCAAATTACCCGCCATACAATATTGAAAAAACGGCTGAAAATAGCTATCGCATTGTGGTGGCAACCGCAGGTTTTACAGAAGATGAACTTTCGCTAAACTTAGAAAATCAAGTGCTAAGCATTTCAGGTAAACCAACTGAAGCGCAAGATACAACTGTGGAATTCCTGCATAAAGGCATTGCTCGTCGTACATTTAAACTGTCTTTACGCTTAGATGAACATATAGAAGTGCAACAAGCCCTATATGAAAATGGTTTATTGACAGTGGACTTACAGCGTATTATTCCTGAAGAAAAACTGCCACGCCAAATTCCAATTGGCAAAAAGGCATTGATAGAAAGTCCTGTCCAAGAAAATAGCGCTGAGTAAACCCTCATAAAAAAAAGACCCTTCGGGGTCTTTTTTTTTTGAAAAAAATAGGGTCTGTTGACATTTGTTGATTAAAAAAATAGCGAGATAGTAAAATTAAATCGCCAAACCCAATTTTACACTCGCTATGCCTCGAACAATGCTAAATGATCAACACTGGTCCAAGTTACTTGCT
>NZ_VOZI01000027.1:0-30803 GCF_013419835.1 Acinetobacter sp. YH12052 | reverse complement strand
AGCAGCTCTTGCAGTCACTCCTAGCACGAAAAACTCTAGTAGTTTTAATTGAGTTTTCTTATTTAATTTACAGTTAGTTAGCTTCATTTTCATCGATTAACATAGTGCTAATCTAGTACAGCCCCAAATATTATTTTCATCAACTTCTATGGTTTCTTTGCTAAGAATGTTTTCACATTCGACAGTGATAAAATAATTGTATTCGGTGTGGAATAAGCTTTCAAAATCACTCATTTGTTTTGGGCTAAATGAACTGATGGGTTGTTCTCTGGGAATGTGTTCAATGGCACTGTCTAATGGTAGATTTTGAATGTAGTCGCTATTAATTTTGTTAATTATTCTATTCTCAAGATTTATCATTTTAGTCTATTGTTTGTAGTGGCTTGAATTTATTTTAAAATTTAAATAAACATGCAGGGAGCATTTAACTCCCTGAAGTCGTTCAGTGAATTATCGTTTACTTATCTTTCGGCTCTGGTGGTGTCATCCCAAACTGTAAATACGCCATATTGGTGGCAATACGTCCACGTGCAGTACGCATGACATAGCCTTGCTGAATGAGGTAGGGTTCGATCACATCTTCTAGGGTCCCTGAGTCTTCTGCCATAGCAGCAGCTAGAGCTTCTACACCTGCAGGGCCACCATCAAAACGCTCAAGCAGCATTGATAAATAACGACGGTCTAGTGTGTCTAAACCATCTTTATCGACATTCAGCATGTCCAAAGCACGTTGAGCCATCTCTTGGGTTACTTCACCCGTACCTTTAACTTGCGCATAATCACGGACTCGGCGTAATAAACGGTTTGCAATACGAGGTGTCCCACGAGCACGGCGTGCAACTTCTTGAGCACCTTCTTTGGTAATGGGTACATCCATCAAGTTGGCAGAACGAGTCACAATATGAGTCAGATCTTTTACGGAATAGAACTCTAAACGTTGCACAATCCCAAAACGATCACGTAAAGGTGAGGTGAGTAGTCCCGCACGTGTGGTTGCTGCAACTAATGTAAATGCAGGTAAGTCGAGCTTGATAGAACGGGCAGCTGGTCCTTCACCAATCATGATATCCAACTGATAGTCTTCCATGGCTGGATATAAAATTTCTTCAATCACAGGTGAAAGACGATGAATTTCGTCAATAAACAGTACGTCACCTTCTTCAAGGTTAGTCAGCATGGCTGCCAAGTCGCCGGCACGCTCAAGTACTGGGCCAGAGGTTGACTTGAGATTGCCACCCATTTCATGTGCAATGATGTTGGCAAGCGTCGTTTTACCTAAACCTGGTGGGCCAAAAATAAGTGTGTGATCGAGTGCTTCACCACGGCCACGGGCAGCGCCAATGAAAATTTCCATTTGTTCGCGGACAACGGGTTGCCCGATGTAGTCTTTGAGTGTGGCAGGGCGGATAGCACGATCAAAGTGATCTTCGGGTTTTTCTGAACCACTGATAAGACGGTCTTGCATATTGAATAAACTAATCTCGTGAGCTGAGCATTTTGATGCTGCATGCACAGCCTCAAATCTTGATTTGTATTTTGCTACCATTGTGTAGGCATTATTTTACTTTTGAAAGATCAAAAGTAACAAAAATCTTTTGTTGAGTTGAGGATACGTCGTGTATCCCAACTCAACAGGCGACATCCATGTCGCCTTTAGCATTGCCAGTGTTGGCTTGCGTTTAATAGGTATTTACTTATTCATCGACTTTAAGGCAGCACGGATGATATCACTGGCTTCGGTGAAGTCACCTTTGGCAGCATTCACTAATTTTTGTGCTTCTAGTGGTTTGTAGCCCAGTGATTGTAATGCAGCTTCAGCTTCTGCAACGGCAGAATTACCGGTAAATTGGATTTGCTCCGAAGTTGAATTGCTTGGTACTGTGCCAGATGACATCGCTTTAAAACGGTCACGAAGTTCAATCATCAAGCGTTCTGCAGTTTTCTTACCCACACCTGGTACTTTGACTAAAGTATTTACATCTTCATTTTCAACTGTATGAATCAGCATTTCGACACTTAACGTTGAAAGAATGCCAAGCGCCATTTTGGGCCCAACACCATTTACTTTAAGTAAAGTACGGAAAATTAATTTTTCTTGTGGGTTACTAAAACCATAAAGCAGTTGTGCATCTTCACGTACTGCAAGATGTGTCCAGAGCGTAACTTTTTGACCTTTTTGTAGTTGGCAAAATGTAGAAAGCGGAGTGTCAATTTCGTAGCCTACGCCATTTACATTAAGTAATACTGTTGGTGCTTCCAATGCTAGCACTTCGCCAATTAAGCATCCGATCATGTCATTTATTCACTTTATTTCAGTTTAGTCTGAGCTATTTGCTCAATTTCAATTTGTTGTGAGATTAGCGTGAAGGCCAGCGAATTACTAGCCTTCACATTTTTTCAGCTTTAAAAGAAACCAACTTTATTCCCTTGTAACTCTTGCGCTAAATTATAGGCTTGATGATCTGAAAACTTAGAGATGATATCGAGTACTTGCATAATATTGTCATAATGCGACATACCAAAATGTGCTCCTGAACGATGCAAAATAGACATCAATCGTTGCTCTTTAAAGCTCAAAGTTTTATTGGGTGTGGTCAGTGGAATAAAGGCATCCAAAATATTTTGCAAACTTTGGTGTGCAATAATTTCCAAACCTGCCTTATGCGGATGTTCAAAGATTTTATCACGAGCCAGTTCTTTTGCACGGTTAATCCCGATTTCAATATCTTCACTGCAATATTGCAATAAACTGCCTTTAAGTTGGCCAGACAAAATTTCATTATGATGACGTGCAAAAGCTGTCGTTACTTCTTCAACCAAACGCTTCATCACACGGCCACGCAAAGCGGCAATTTTCTGCTGCCATGTGGTATCCGTCATTGCAAGTTCGGCAGGAATACCATAATCACCAATCAGGTCAAGGAAAATTGGCTCAACTTCGTTATAACTCAACATATTGAGAATAATGCCATCTTCCAAATCAATCAGGGCATAGCACATATCATCCGCTGCTTCTAATAAATAAGTCAGAGGATGACGGCAATAATGATATTCACCGAGTTGAATTAAGCCGAGTTGTTCTGCAATTTGCTGCAAGATGTCTTTTTCGGCTTGGTAACAGCCAAACTTGGCACGCTGACTGGCAGGCGTATTTCCTTGTGATGCAATGGTTTTGGATAGCCATGGGTACTTTAAGTAAGCCCCTAAGGTTGCGTAAGTTAGGCGCATACCACCATCATTCGGGTGATAGTCAATTTTAGTCAGTAAACGTAAGCCTTGTGCATTACCTTCAAACTGACGAACATCGGCTTCTTCTTCTGGGCTTAAATCTTTTAAAAAGTCTGTATGTGATGCATCATCAAACCATTCGCGAATGGCATATTCACCAGCATGCCCAAAAGGCGGGTTGCCAATATCATGTGCTAAACAAGCGGCTTGAATAATCGCGCCAACATCGGCAGGCGAAATCCACATTGGCAATTCATCTTTAATTTTTTCCGCAGCCAACATGCCGAGTGAACGCCCGATACAAGACACTTCAAGTGAATGCGTAAGTCGGGTGTGAATACCATCGTGTTGAGTTAAAGGATGAACTTGGGTCTTGCGATTAAGCTGTCGAAAACTCTGCGAAAATATAATGCGGTCATAGTCTTTATGAAAAGGGCTACGTGCCTGTTCAGAACTGTGTTTATTGCTACCAATACGAACTGTAGAAAGAAGTTCAAGCCAACGCATTTGAGTCATTTATCATTATTCAATTATTACTTGAATTGAATAATGCCAAACTTAGCAGAAAAGCACTAGTCTGGGGCGACACAACTTGTCTTAAAAGATGTATGAGTGATTTGCCTTAATGAAATGCAAAACAAAACAGAAATTTAAAAATGGGCTGTTAGTATAGATGGGCAAATTTTACCTTTTATGCCATTTTTTAATTTTTAATGAGAATAATTTAAATGTATAGAAAACAATTTCTTCCTACGTTGACTGCACTAAGTTTGGGCGTGACATTTTTTTTGTCAGGTTGTACAAGTTTCAATACAGAAAAAAATATAACGAAAGTGCAGCCAAACCAAAATGTTGCTGCATCAGAAAATAGCATGATGCATCATTTACAAACATTTGAAGAAATTGCGGAACAAAATGGTGGCAATCGTGCAGTAGGTACAGCAGGTGGATTGGCTTCTGCACAATATATTCTTGAACAAGCCAAGAAAGCAGGCTTGCACGCGCAAATGTTGCCATTTGAAAATCGAGAAAAGACCGTTGGGCAAAATATTGTGATTGAGATTGAAGGGCAATCCAAAGATACCGCTGTGATTGTCGGCGCGCACTATGATTCGGTGAAAATGGGGCCTGGGATTAATGATAATGCTTCAGGCGTTGCAGTATTGTTAGCATTATTACAAGACTATGCGAAGCAAAAGGTAAAACCTAAACACACACTATATCTTGCCTTTTGGGATTCGGAAGAGGTTGGTATTGCAGGTTCACAAGCTTTTGTGAAATCACTCAGTGAGAAACAGCTTCAAGGCATTCAAGCCTATATCAATGTTGATATGGTGGGAACAAAGAATCCGAATATCATGATTGCCGATGGTGACCATTCATCAATTGCAGAAATGGCGGCACAGTTTAAAGCCAATGGACTTGCACAAAGTGATTATCAGCCAATCTTAGACAGCATGAGCCAATTACCTAAGCACCCGCAGGATGCTGCATTAGAAGAAAGAATGCGTCAATATTTTAAAACCAATAATATTCAGATTAAAGATGATGTAACGACTTTAACAGCAAGCGATACTTTGCCATTTTTAGGGAAAGTTCCCGTTACTTCACTAATTTTATTTAATGAGCAAATGAAAGGTGATGAACTCGAATTTGCACCGTGCTATCACAAGGCTTGCGATACGATTGATGGTGTAGATGTAAACTCACTGAACTTAGCCCTCAATGTAATTCAACATCTATTGTCAGATTTGAATAAATAAAATGTTTCAATTTCAAATGTGAAATGATTTTAGTCTTTTATGAATTTCAGGTTTAAATCTCACACATTTAGACCTGAAATTCATTTTCAAATATGGTTTGAACGCTTGATTAAAAAGTGAGTTGTTGTTGAAAAATAAAACATTTTTATAGTTTGAATATTATTCTTAGGGTGAAATGAAAAAATCAGATAATTTTGTGTTAATCTGTGCGACTAAATTCAATTTTATTATTTAAAAATAAAAGCATTATTGCCTAAACTTCCCGATATAAGCACTACAATTTCACTTTCACATCTAGCTGATTTAACTAATACACAGTAGAATATGCGCTCTCTCAAGTCACATTGTGGCATGGTCTTTTCGATCATCCCGTGGAGCCAAAATCAGCATGTTTATCGTTGCCGGTGCACCTGCACATTCTTCATTTAAGAAAACTCAACTATTATCACGTTTAACGTCAATTAGTTCTGTTCAATCAATTGAAAGTCAATGGGTTTACCTTTTTGACCAAGCGCTCAACGAGCAACAACAGCAATCCGCTTTACAGCTTCTCAACGATGGTCAATCTTTTGAATTGCACCAAGCAGCAAGTGACGAAGTCCAAATTTTAGTGACGCCACGTGTTGGAACCATCTCTCCTTGGTCGTCTAAGGCAACAGACATTTTTGCCAACTGTAATACACCGGTTCATCGCCTTGAACGCGGTGTTTTGTTTACTTTGAAGGGCGTAACTGCTGTTTCTGATGAAGTAAAACTAGCATTACATGACCGCATGACCGAAAGTGTTTTCAATGCTATTGAAGATGCTGCGGCACTTTTTTCTGAAACTGAACCAAAGCCTTTAAACTCAATTGATATTTTGGGTCAAGGTAAAGAGGCGTTGGTGAAAGCTAACTCTGAATTTGGTTTTGCACTTTCTGATGAAGAAATTGATTATTTAACCGATGCTTTCACAAAAATGGGTCGCAACCCGCATGACATCGAATTGATGATGTTTGCCCAAGCGAACTCAGAGCATTGCCGTCACAAAATTTTCGGTTCTGAATGGACAATTGATGGTGAAGTTCAACCATTGTCATTGTTCCAAATGATTAAAAACACCTATAAAGAATCACCTACAGATGTATTGTCGGCATATAAAGACAACGCTTCTGTAATTGTTGGTTTTGACACACAGCGTTTTTATCCAAAACAAGACGCTGAAACAGGTCACCATGTTTATAAGTATAAGAGCCAAGCTGCTCACATTCTTATGAAAGTGGAAACCCATAACCATCCGACAGCGATTGCACCATTTGCTGGTGCTGCGACAGGTTCGGGCGGTGAAATCCGTGATGAAGGCGCAACAGGTCGTGGTGGTAAGCCAAAAGCTGGTTTAACAGGTTTTACGGTTTCTAACTTGAATATTCCGGGCTTTGAACAGCCTTGGGAAGAAAACTACGGCAAACCATCTCGTATGGCATCTCCACTTCAAATTATGATTGAAGGCCCATTGGGTGGTGCGGCGTTTAACAACGAATTTGGTCGCCCTGCATTAAATGGTTACTTCCGTACATTTGAACAAAATGTAAATGGCGACGTAAAAGGCTTCCATAAGCCAATTATGATTGCCGGCGGTTACGGTAACATCCGTCCTGACCATGTAGAAAAAGATGCAATCCAACCGGGCGATCTTTTAATCGTACTTGGCGGTCCTGCAATGTTGATCGGTCTAGGCGGCGGTGCAGCATCTTCTGTAGACAGCGGTAAGTTGGGTGAAAACCTAGATTTCGCTTCTGTACAACGTGAAAACCCCGAAATGGAACGTCGTTGCCAAGAAGTGATTGATGCTTGCTGGCGCATGGAAGACCATAACCCAATCGTATCTGTACATGATGTTGGTGCGGGCGGTATCTCAAATGCAATGCCTGAACTTGTGAACGATCATGAGTTAGGTGCAATCCTTGATCTTCGTAAAATTCCTTCGCTTGAAAAAGGCATGTCTCCAATGGAGATCTGGTCGAACGAAGCGCAAGAACGTTATGTATTGGCCATTCGTCCAAGTTCTTTAGAATTATTTGAGTCGCTTTGTGCGCGTGAGCGTTGTCCGTTTGCTGTATTGGGTGAAGCGACTGAAGCGCGCCACTTAACGGTTGAAGATCCACTGTTTGAAAACAAAGCTGTGGATATGCCTATGCAAGTGATGCTTGGTGGTACACCACGCATGAGCCGTTCATATGAAACAATTGAACGTAAAGGCGATGATTTTGATGCTGCTAAAGTAACAGATCTTAAAGATGCGATTTACCGCGTTTTGAAAAATCCAACTGTTGCGTCTAAATCGTTCTTAATTACTATTGGTGACCGTTCTATTACAGGTATGGTTGCACGGGATCAGTTTGTAGGTCGTTGGCAAGTACCTGTAGCTGATGCTGCAGTGACAACAACAAGCCTTGTCGGTTACACAGGTGAAGCAATGGCAATGGGTGAACGTCCACCCGTTGCGTTGTTAAATCCTGCTGCCTCAGCGCGTTTATCGGTTGCTGAATCTATTTCAAACATCATGTCTGCAAAAATCGACCAGATTAGTGATATTAAATTGTCGGCAAACTGGATGGCGGCTGCAGGTCAAAAAGGTGAAGACCAAGCATTATTCGAAGGCGTAAAAGCCATCGGTATGGAAATGTGTCCTGCTTTGGGTATCGCAATTCCTGTAGGTAAAGACTCATTGTCTATGCGTACCACTTGGAATGACGAAGGCATCGATAAATCTGTAACTTCTCCAATGTCAGGCGTGATCACTGCATTTGCACCAGTGACTGATGTTCGTAAAACATTAACACCTGAACTTAAAAATGAAGATTCAGTACTTGTACGTATTGATTTATCTAAAGGTCAATTCCGCCTTGGTGGTTCGATCTTGGCTCAGGTGTATAAAGCCATTGGTTCGGTTACGCCGGATGTAGATAGCTTCGATGACTTCAAAGCATTCTTTGCATTGGTTCAAGACTGGAACAACCGTGGCTTAATTAAAGCGTATCACGACATTGGCGATGGTGGCTTGGTTGCAACTGTTGCAGAAATGATGTTTGCTTCGCGCTTAGGTGTGGCTTTAGAAGATCAATCCGTTGAATCATTATTTGCAGAAGAAATTGGTGCAGTTCTTCAAATCAGCAAAGCGGATTGGGCTGCATTAGAAGCTGAAGTCGCTGCATCATCAATTAAAGATGCAATTGCAGTAGTAGGTACTGTAAACGATACAGATACTTTAACTGTAAATGGTTTGAGCTTAGACCGTGCTGAATTACAGCAAGCATGGACTGAAGTGTCACATCAAATCCAACGTCTGCGTGATAACGTAGAAACTGCGGATCAAGAATATGCGTTAATCGCTGACAAATCACATGCAGGTTTAATTGCAAAACCAACATTTGATTTGAACGAGCCTATCGAAGCACCGTACATCAATGAACGCCGTCCAAACATGGTGATTCTGCGTGAACAAGGTGTCAATGGTCATGTAGAGATGGCTGCTGCATTCGACAAAGTCGGCTTCAACACTGTAGACGTACACATGAGCGACTTGCTTGCTGGTCGTATCAGTCTTGATGACTTTGAAGGTTTAGTAGCGTGTGGCGGTTTCTCTTACGGTGACGTATTGGGCGCAGGCGGCGGCTGGGCGAAATCTGTATTGTTTAACCCGAAACTTCGTGACCAATTTGAGAAATTCTTCAACCGTGACGAAACATTCTCTCTAGGTATATGTAACGGTTGTCAAATGCTGTCTCAGCTTGCTCCACTTATTCCGGGTGCAGAAGCTTGGCCTCGCTTCCACCGCAATACTTCTGAAATGTTTGAAGCGCGTGCAGTTAACGTACGCGTTGAAAAATCTAACTCTGTATTGTTAGAAGGTATGGAAGGTTCGATTCTTCCTATCGCTGTTGCACATGGTGAAGGCCGTGTGGTTGCTAGTGCGGAAAACATTGCAGCATTGAATGCAGGCGATCAAGTGATCTTGCGTTATGTCAATAGCCAAGGCAACCCAACGCAGCATTACCCAATGAACCCGAATGGTTCGCCAGAAGCGATTTCAGGTGTAACGTCTAAAGACGGCCGTGCAACGATTATGATGCCGCACCCTGAACGTAACTTCCGTGCGATTCAGCATTCGTGGAAACCAGAAGATTGGGATCAAGATGGTGCTTGGTTACGTATGTTCCGTAATGCACGTAAATTTATTGGTTAATCTTAGATAGATGAATCATAGAAAAGAGCCGCCTTCGGGTGGCTTTTTTTATGGTTAAAATTTACCAAAAGATATATTAATTATTGTGAATGCTTGTTTTTACACATATAATCGCTTTCGTTTTTTGAACCACCTGCGGGTGGTTTTTTGTTGGTTTTAAATTTTTATTTCTCCCACTGAACTTGGTTTAGATTTTGCTTTTATATTTGTGGAAACATGCTAGTGTGTAATTTATGCACAATAACTATGCAAGATAAAAGACAGCAAGATAAAAGAAAGATGGATAACTAAACGTGTTCAGTATCAACACTCATGATGAGGTGATGACATGATTAAAATAGTAGAATATTCAGCAGTGGATAAGTCTGCGCTGCGTAAAAAGGGCTGGAAGCTTTTTGGTGCAGTGGTGTGTTTGCAGTTGGTGTTTTTAGTTTTGGGTTATGCTTTACAGATGTAATATTTGAACAATTGAAACCGCTGTAAGGCGGTTTTTTATGTAAACTAATACATAATTAAAAAACTGCAAAAATTAATAATGAGCTTTAAACAATTTGTATTATTAAAAGATATAAAAATATTTTTACTTTTAGGCTTTATGTTTCCGTCAACATTGTTAAGTGGGTGCTTTCCTATTTTAAAAACGAAGCATCCGAAAATTAATATAACTGTTATCAATGAGCAAAATGAAAAGTTGGACGATGCAGAAGTATTTTTAAATCTTACAACATGGTAAGGCAAGTCTTTTACTGAATCTACATTAAAAAAAACACAGGAAGGAATTGCTACATTTTCTGCAGAGAAAAGTTTGCAATTTATTCATATATTTCCAGCAAAATATAGTTGGTCGATTTGCGTTTATAAAAATGGATATAGTCAAAATAGTTTTGTGCCAAAAAGTTCAAATCAGCGAACACAAAATTTAGTCTTGTTGTTAGATAAAGCTGAAATAGGTGTAGAAAAAAACAACATTGTAGGAAAGAAAAATCCTAAAATATTGAATTAATAAAACCACCCGATGGTGGTTTTTTTGATTAAACAGCCAATTGAATCTGCTTCAGCACCGCCTTCAACGTATTTTCAAAATCAAAAGCAGCATTGGTACTGTCTTGGTATCGCCAAGCCACATAACCATCTGGACGAACTAAGACAGCGCCTGATTCATGAATTTCAGATTTAGCATTCCACGTACCGTACACATCACGGTATTCACGGGAACCAATTTGAATCACATCTAAATAAGGTAGATTCAACGATTCAGCAGCATATTTCCAACCTTTGCCTGAAAGACCTGTCAGTAGGGTGAAACGACCATGCCCTGTAATATCTAAGGTTGATTGCTTGTTGCCTTTGGCATCAATTAACCAAGTATGCGGTACTTTTGCCCCCGGACGTGTGGTCGCTTGTAAGTACAGTTGTTGATCTTTTTCAAATACTTCAGGTTCAGATTCAACCATCACTGCATTGGACGTATAACGCTGATTTAGTTCTACACCTTGGGCATTAAACTCAAAGTTTTTAATTTCTAAGGCTTGATATAGCTTTTGACGAATTTCTGCAGCTTGTTCATCTTCTGCAAAAATACGTTGCATCATTTGAGCTTGAGTTGTGATGCCTTGGTCAAAGCCAAATACCTCTTTGAGATGCTTATAGTCAAAGCGAGATTGATTGGCACGCGCCACGATTTGCTTGCCGACAGGCGCACGCTCAGTGGTATAAGATTCAAGTAGAGCAGGAGCAGCCCAACCTTTGATGGCATACGCCAATTTCCAACCGAGGTTAAAGGCATCTTGCATACAGGTATTTGAACCTAAACCACTTGATGGTGGATGACGATGCACCGCATCACCACCGCAGAATACACGACCTTTTGAATATTCAGTTGCCCATGTTTGGTTCACATACCAATAAGACAGTTTTTGAATTTCGACATTTTCAACTTCAGCACCGACGAAGGCATTTAAACGCGCACGGACTTGCTCTTCGGTGACTTGTGGTTCGCCTTTAGAAATATCAAAGCCCCAACCCATAATCCATTCATTCCAAGGTGTAATGGCACGGAGTAAACCCATGCCCAAATCACCAAAGCTCGCTTCAGGGTTAACAATCCATTGCAAAATAGCAGGGCGGTTTTTCACATATTGAGAGAGATCTGCTTTGAAGGTTACATAGACTGTACCTGCACGAGCCATGATCCCTTCAAGCGGTAAATCAAGTTGCTCAAGCACTTTAGAACGCGCACCATCCATACCAATTAAATATTTGGCACGTAAGCTAAATTCAGTCTGAGTAATACGATTAAGGAATGTTGCTGTTACGCCATGTTCATCTTGTACATGCGATAAATATTCAGTATTAAAATTATAAATCGCACCACGTTCAGCCGCATTTTTTACTAACAAAGCTTCCATTTTCGGCTGAATGAGATCAACCAATGGACAAGGACTGCCTTTAATATAATCGCCATGACGTTCGTCACCGGTTCCCCAAGCACTCATACGGGCAATTTCTTCACCGACAAGGCTCGTGGTAATGAGGCTTTCACCCATCTGTTCCCAAGGCGTTGCAATTTTTTTGACCTGTTCTTCGATACCTAAGTCACGTAACACTTCCATCGCACGTTGGTTGGTAATATGGGCACGAGGACTATTGGCTAACCAATTAAATTGGGTAAAAAGCTGAACCTGTATGCCGTAATTTGCCAAGGCCAAACCTAAAGTAGAACCCGCAGGCCCTGTGCCAATAATCAGAACATCGGTATCGAATTGCTGTGTCATACAAAACTCCATGTGTATGTGAAGCGCAAACTTGGAATAGTCCGCAGTCTAGGCAAATGATTTTCCGAGTAGAATGGATATTCATATAAACTATAGATCTATTGGTATTTTGACTGCATGACACAGGTGATGTAGTGAGTGTGTGGAGTGAAGTGAATGGAATTACGACATTTACGTTATTTTGTGACGGTGGCGAAAGAACAGAGTTTCACTAAGGCAGCGGAAAAACTATTTACAGCACAACCATCACTCAGTCAGCAAATTAAAGATTTAGAACAAGAAGTTGGGGTGCAATTATTTGAACGTTCTGCTCGCAAAGTTTTACTGACCGATGAAGGGCAGGCTTTTCTCAAATATGCAGAGCAAGCACTTGAAAATGCCAAACAAGCTGTAGCAGCAGCTCGCCATGTGGCGCAAGCCAAAAATAATCAAATACATATTGGCTTTTTAAATGTCGCAGAATTGAAAATTATGCCGAGTATTTTGGCGCAATTAAAACAACATATCCCTGATTTGAAAATTCATTTACATAGCTTGACGTGTACAGAGCAAATCCAAAAACTTAAAAATACCGAATTGGATATTAGCTTTACTCGTTATAACTTAAGTCATGGCGACTTCACCAATATTCAGGTTTTAAGTGAGCAAATTTATTTGGTTGGTGCGGCACATCTGCATCCATCAGATCGCATCTTAAAACTTCAAGAATTAAAAAATCATACCATCATCATGTGTGAGCAAAATGCTTCCCCTGTGTTTTACGATACCTTAAATGCCTTGATTCCTTTTGATCAGCAACAACATGATCACATGCTGTGGGTGACCAATGTCATGCAGCATTTAAATTTGATTAATATGGGTATGGGGCTGAGTTTTGTGCCCGAGTATTTACTGAAGTTTTTAAATGATTCGGTCAAAGTCATTCAAACAGATGTGGATTTACCGAAACTAGGTTTATATGCAACCTATCCGCATGCATCGAATAATGTGGCATTAAAAATGATTTGCAGTGCTTTAAATGATCTGACTGCACAATAGCGTCTGGAATAGCCAATGTTAAAACTGATTTATTATGTACCTGAGTCTCACCTAGAGTCGACTAAACTAGCTGTTTTTGAAGCTGGAGCAGGCGGTATAGGAAACTATGAACACTGTGCTTGGCAAGTGTTAGGGACGGGGCAATTTAAACCTATCAAAGGAGCAAATCCTTTTATTGGTGAGTTGAATCAGCTTGAATCTATCCCTGAATGGCGAGTGGAAACCATCGTGCCTGAAGAGAAGGCGGGTGAGGTCGCAAGGGCTTTAAAAGCAAGTCATCCTTATGAAGAGCCGGCATTTGAGTTTATTCAAATAGTGGATGTAAGTTTTAAATCACAATGAAAGTTCCCTCTCCTTTTAAAGGAGAGGGTTAGGGAGAGGATTTATCAGATTATGCCCCCTCATCCTCTTGCGGAGCATGCTCCTCATCCCGAAGGGAGAAGGGACTTACCTATTATTTAAAGTTATGCAGCTAATTGTGGTTGTGACTATTCTTTTGAAAGCAAATTATATCTTCTGAATAAACAGCTCACGGTCAAAACGATACTGCGGGAAGAACACACCATCTTTTGCACGTTCACCTGCACCAATCACCATCACTGGGTATTGCTGAGCATTTAATCCTAAAATCTTCTTCACCAAAGGTTCATCAAAACCTTCCATCATACAACTGTCAAAACCATAGGCACGTAGAGCCAAAACTAAGTTTTCACAAGCCAATGCTGTAGTTTTGCTCGCCCAAAGTTTCGCATCTGCTTCATTAAAAGCTGTTACAGGCAATTGTTTATCCAGTGTACGTGCAACTTTGAAAGCAACTTTCTTAAAGTTACCTAGGGCGTTGAAGTAACCAGTTTTATAGTTATAAGGAATAAACTTGTAATACTTCTGTACCGCTGCAGGTGCTTTAGGAAATGGAAATTCCGAAATATTCCGTTTTGCCATTTCATCTACACGGTCGGTACGCGCGACACAGACAATCAATTCAGCAGCAGTTTTTGCAGCTAGTTGCCCTAAGCAAGCTTTCACCAATTGTTTTTTCTTTGCAGGGTTCTGAACGACATAGAATGTCCACGGTTGTAAATTCGATGAATTCGGTGCAAGCAAGGCGAGGTCTAAGCATTCATCTAAAACGTCGTTTGGAATGGCCTTGTCGGTAAACTTACGTACAGAACGACGGCTTTGTACAACTTTTTTAAAATTCTCGATATCGATGCCTTCAGGCGCAGGCTCGTAGTAGCGTTTCTTTTCAGGTTTAGTTTCAGTTTGTGATACTGCAGTCATGTGGAAACATCCAGTTTTTTAATTTAGAAAATAGATTGGGGCTGAGATGAAAAAAACCACCCAAATATGAGTGGTTTTTTAGTTCCATTAAAACATTAATTGAACTGAGAGAAGTCAGGTTTGCGTTTTTGCATAAAGGCGGCAACAGCTTCCATCATTTCTGGGGAGCCAACACGATCCATGAAAATCTCAGCTTCATGGTCAATCCATGCCACGATTTCATCCACATTATGTTTCATCAATGCTTTTGATTGAACCAAAGATGCTAGCGGAAGTGCAGATAACTGTGCTGCTTTTTTCGCAGCTGTCGCATAAGCATCGTCTTCAATGCTATTGACCAAATTCGCTGAAAGCGCTGTCGCACTGTCAAACTTCTGTGCGGTTAAGAGTAATTCAGCTGCTTTATGGTAGCCTGCTTGTTGAACCAAAAGCTTGCTCGATGCACCTTCAGGTGATAAACCAAGGCTCACAAACGGAATTTGAAATAGGGCAGTATTGTCGCTGTAGACAAGATCGCAATGAAGCAGAATCGTAACACCAATCCCAATGGCAACACCGCGAACTGCAGCAATCAGCGGCTTAGAAAATTGAGCAGCAGATTTTAATAAAATGAACGGCGCGCCTTCAGAAGCTGGAGCTTGTCCTTTTTGAGCAGCAGATTTCATAAAATCTTGCATGTCATTGCCCGCACTGAAGTCTGCATCTTGACCACGGAGTACAACTACACGCACTGAAGTATCTTGATCAGCTTCATCTAATGCTTTTGCAATCCACAGATATAATTCTGTATACAGCGCGTTCTTCGCCTGAGGCCGGTTAATGGCTAAGGTCAGTACGCCATTGTCCAAATTCGCATTCAAATGTTCATGGGGTTGTTGAATACAGCTCAGTGTCATCGTACTATCCTTGCGTAAAAGTTTCGTTTTGATTTTATGCTCGACATTATGTCGCATATTTCAGCCTGTGGCACAACTGCTCAGTTCATAAAAAGTTTGATTTGATATGAAATATACATTTGATTATTTGGTTTTCATTGGGCGTTTTCAGCCGTTCCATTTAGCACATCTGCAAACCATTAAAATTGCCTTGCAACAAAGTCAATATGTGCTTTTAGCACTGGGTTCGGCGCAAAATGAACGTAATATCAAAAATCCATTTTTAGCGACAGAACGTGAGCGAATGATCTTGTCGAATTTTTCAGAGCAAGATCAGAAGCGAATCAAGTTTGTGCATGTGATTGATGTATATAACGATGAAAAATGGCAAAAGCTAGTCAAATCTTTGGTAAATGATGTAGTTGAAACGAATGCAAAAGTCGGTTTGATCGGGCATTTTAAAGATGATTCTTCTTATTATTTAAAATTCTTCCCCGAGTGGGAAATGGTTGAGCTGGATAGTCTAGAAGGAGCCATTTCAGCGACACCAGTACGTGAAGCGTATTTTCGTGGTGAAATTGAACGAGATGCCTTTCCTCAAGGTACCATTGATTTTTTGCAAAAATTTCAACAGACAGACATTTATAAACAACTTCAACACAAATTTATGACTCAGGATAAAACAAATCTGCTATAAAAAAACGCTAAAGTTCTAGCACCACAATGGAGTAAAAAAATAAACATTGTAGTGCTTTTAGGCTGTGTTTTATTCAGGAGAAAAACATGAGTTTGCGTCAGGAAACGTTTGCAAAATATATGGGAGCCTTCGCTTTATGTTGCGTATTTCCCCTACATGCTGCTGAATGGACGCTAACGCCTAATAGTCAGGTCACATTTGGCATTAAATCTGTGGGGCTGTCGATTGTTGAAGGGCGCTTTAATAAGGTTCAGTCGAACCTTAAGTTTGATCCTGAAATTCCACATAAAGGTTCAGCTCATTTGGTGTTAGATGTAGATAGCATCAGTTTTAGTAACCCAAGCTTAAAGGGATTAATCTTGGGAAGTGAATATTTTGATGCCGCTGAATTTAAGCAAGTGAAGTTTGTCAGTAAACAAATCGAACCCGTGGCTTATGCGAAATATATGATTCGAGGGGATCTCACCATTCGTGGCATCACTAAGCCTGTGATCTTCGATACTACACTTACCCCAAGTCCGCAAAATCCAAAAGTGTTGGATGTTCAATCTTTAGCAACCATTAAGCGTAGTGATTTTGGTATGCGTAAAGCACTGGGTGGTGTTGGTGAGCAAGTATTGATACAGCTCAAAGGCCAATGGCGGCTTGAATAACCGCAGTCTTACAGGGTTTAACACATATGATCTTTGGCATGTTGCAGCACAACAGCAGTCAATTTTTGTAATTGAACAGATTGTTGGTTCCAGTGATGCCAATACAAGGCTAAATCAATACTGAGTTCTGTTGAAAGCTCTATCAATTTTCCCGCTGCCAATAAGTCTTTGCTTTGATAGTCGGGTAACCATCCATAGCCCAAGCCCATCGTAATGGCATCAAAAAATGCCGTTGAAGAGGGAATGAAATGATGTGGATATTGTGAAGGATTGAGTCCGAAATTTTTCTGAATCGATTGCGTATGTAGGTCATCTTTCTCATTAAAAATCAGTGCAGGCGCAGCCCTTAACGCATTTCGCGTCACGCCTTGACCGAACCATCTTTGTATAAAATCAGGGGTTGCTACAAAGCGATAATGCATTTCACCCAGATATTCTGCGACGCAGCCTTTCATGGCTTCTGATTCTGTTGTGACA
This sequence comes from Acinetobacter sp. YH12052, assembly GCF_013419835.1. Taxonomy (NCBI): domain Bacteria; kingdom Pseudomonadati; phylum Pseudomonadota; class Gammaproteobacteria; order Moraxellales; family Moraxellaceae; genus Acinetobacter; species Acinetobacter sp. YH12052. Next base: position 13,792 of record NZ_VOZI01000027.1, on the reverse strand, counting down.
CAGGCATTGACCAGTCCTGCTTCTAATAAATGATGTGTTTGTGACTGATCATCGACCTGAAAATGAATCACGATTTTTTCTTCAATTAAGAGATCTTTGAGTAGCGGAAGCAGCCATGTCGCAAGTGAGTCAGCATTGGTTGCAATATTGACTTGATAGAAAGCATTCGCCGTTTGTCCTGTTAGATTTTGCAGAAAATTATGTTCTAGTAATTTGCTGTGTTGTAAATAATGCAATAAAGATTGGCCTGCGAGTGTTGGGCGGCAGGGCCGTTCACGCACAATGAGCACATGACCTAATTTCTTTTCTAAGGTTTGTAGCCTGAGCGTGACCGCAGATGCCGTAATATTTAAACGCAGTGCCGCTTGTTCAAAGCTTCCTGTTTCTGCAACCGCAAGAAATGCTTCACTATGTTTGCTTTGTAACATGAGTCACCTACGAGTATTAGAAATTACATAAACTAAGAAAAACTTAGTTATATTGATATTTATTTATAAATACTTATTTTTAGCAATAAGCTTAGATAATAGCAAGATTCATTTAAAGCTTTGAAAGTGTAGTTAAAAATGTTGCACAGTTATATGCAAGGGCTCGCAATTGGATTTAGCCTAATTATCGCGATTGGTGCGCAAAATGCGTTTATTCTCAAGCAAGGGTTAAAAAAGCAGTATGTCTTTTGGCTCTGCGCTATTTGTGCTGCTTCTGATTCGATACTCATCTTATTGGGAGTGCTCGGATTCTCCCAATTGGTTGAAAGTCATCCGGAAATTGTCAATGCAGCGAAATATTTGGGCGCAACGTTTTTAGCAGTTTATGGGGTACAGCATTTTCTGCAAGCCTTTAAAACTTCGAGCAGTTTAGCGCCCAGTGAGAAGAATGAAACCAAACTATTGAAGTTGGTACTGATTTGCTTGGCTTTAACGTGGTTAAATCCACATGTGTATCTCGATACGGTTGTGCTGATTGGTTCTATTTCCACGAAGTTTGAATCGACCGCAGTATATTTTGCGATTGGGGCAATTACAGCTTCATGGGTATTTTTCTTTGTTCTCGGATATGGTGCGCGCTGTTTATTACCACTCTTCCAAAGTGCAAAGGCATGGAAAGTTTTAGACTTTATTATTGGCGTTGTGATGTGGGGAATTGCAGCCTCATTATTGCTCTATAGCTAAATACCAAATAAATCATTACAGTAATCTTTAAATAATTTATCAATATCTTTAACTCTAAACTTAGTTCGAATCGCCTTGACTCGTGACCACATATTTTCTATTGGATTTAAATCTGGACTATATTTAGGAAGCCACACAATGTAATGGCCTGCACAACGTATCAACTCCTGAAGTCTTTTCCCTTTGTGAAAGGTCGCATTGTCCATAATCAAAACACTGCTTTCTTTCAACTTAGGTAATAAATCCTGTTCAATCCAACATTCAAATACTTCTGTATTCACAGAACAATTAAACACACCAACTGTCAACAATCTATTTTCAATGATTGCACCGATCGCATTACTCCAATTCTTCAACTGCCAGTTAAATTCACCTTCAGCACGTGTTCCTTGAAGGCTATAACTATGAGTTCTGGTACTTTCACTTTGAAAACCACTTTCATCTATGTAAATCAGAGGCAATTTCCCTTCTAAACACTCTATGAGATTTTGAAATTGCTGACGTTGATTTTGATCTGCTTTAGGATGCTTTAACGTCTTTTTTTACGCGATATTCCTGCGGCATGTAACGCATTAAATACCGCATGAGTGCTTACTCCTAAACGTTCAGCTCGCTCATACTGATAATCATCAGGATATTGTTCAACATCCTTCAATATTTGCTCTCTGCTAATTTTAGCTGGACGGCCAGGAATAGGTTTGTTTGTAGTGGACTTTTTCCAGTTCTGAATCGTCTGTATACAGATGTTAAAATGCTGTGCTGCTTTTCGCACAGACATTTCGTCTCGAATCATAATTTCTATGACTTTATCTTTAAAATCTTTTGAATATCCCATATCTCTATTGTTCTATAGTTTTTAGGATTTGGCTATAGTTAGAAGCTTCTTATTAAGTTTGAGCCCATTCCTATAGGAGCGGGCTCAAATCATTAATTTTATGCAGCTTGTAATGCTTTTAAATCTTCTAAGACTTGTTCTGCATGGCCTGCAGCTTTGACTTTACGATATTCTTTTACCAGCTTGCCATGATGGAAAATAAAGGTTGAACGTTCGATGCCCATAACCTTTTTGCCATACATATTTTTTTCTTTAATCACGTCAAAATGCTGACATAGCACTTCTTCTTTATCACTGATTAAATCAATGCTTAGATTTTGCTTTTCAGTGAAGTTTTGATGGGCTTTAACCGAGTCACGAGAAATGCCGTAGATTGGTGTATTAAGCGCATCAAACTGATCTTTTAAGCATGAAAACCCAATGGCTTGCGTCGTACATCCCGGTGTTGAATCTTTAGGGTAGAAGTAAACAATCAGCCAGTCATTGTTAAGTTCCGCAAGGTTAACTTCACCTGAGGTAGTTGGAAAGGTTTGATTTGGTAAGCTAATTTCAGTCATGAAGATTTCCTTTTTCGTGTCTTATCCCTAAAGGGGCTTAAACAAAGTATGTGAAATATGACCATCATACAGAATTTACTTTGAACTTAAAGCAATAAAAAAGCCTGCATTTGCAGGCTTTTTTAAGACGAAAATTATTTTTTCGCTTGAGCAGATTTCATTGCTTCTTCAGTTAAATTTTTTAATTTACCTGTTAACTGAGGACCAAAACATGCTTGAAGGTCTTTATTTTGTTTTTGAACAAAAGCGAGTGTTGCAGGGCTTTTCTTCTGGTTGATTGTGCTTTGGATTTCCCATTTTTGAGCATTGGTTAAACGACCATCTGCTTCAACAGCACAAGTACAGTATTTGCTAACTTCAGCGGCAGTTAGTTTTTTACCTTTGCCAGTTTCTTCTTTACAAACATTAATTAACGAAGATTTTACGTTAGTGCTCTTATATGCTTGTTGAAGCTTGTCGTTGTCAGCGTGTGCAACTGAAGCAAACAACGCAGCTGCAGAGAAAGCAGCAGAAAGAATAATGTTTGATTTTAAATTTTTCATAAACCCTACCTTGTTATTTCGGTATGTAACGTGTCGGATCTTCAACACCTGCGTCAACGAAACCTTGTTTACGAAGACGGCAGCTATCGCATTTACCGCAAGCACGACCTTGGTCATCTGCTTGATAGCAAGACACCGTTTGACTGTAGTCTACGCCATGTTCTATACCTAAGCGAATGATATTTGCTTTGGATAAATGTAACAGAGGTGTTTCAAATTTAAGTGGTTTTCCTTCAACGCCAACCTTCGTTGCAAGGCGAGCCATGTTGGCAAATGCTTCGATAAACTCTGGACGGCAGTCTGGATAGCCAGAGTAATCAACTGCATTGATACCAATCACAATCGCTTCTGCACCAAAAACTTCCGCCGCAGCTAAAGCATATGACAAGAAAATCGTGTTACGCGCTGGTACATAAGTTACAGGAATACCAGCTTGTTCATGATCAGGAACTTCAATACTATGGTCCGTTAACGCAGAGCCACCTAAGTTACCTAAGTCGATATTAATGACACGATGTTCTACACCAGCCTGCTTAGTTAACTCACGAGCAGCATCCAGTTCTGTTGTAGAACGTTGACCATACATAAAACTTAAGGCGATACATTCATAATGTGCTTGAGCCCAAGCTAAACAAGTGGTTGAGTCTAAGCCGCCAGACAATAAAACTATGGCACGAGGGCGCATATGCATTACTCCAAATAATTCTTTAAAACTTAACGACCAGTTTCATCGTTCCAAAGCAATTTATGTAATTGCAATTGGAAGCGAACAGGGAGATGGTCTTCTAAAATCCATTGTGCTAAATCACGTGCAAGCTGAGGCAAACGAACAGCACTTTTTTCAACGGCAAAGGCCGGAGAGAACCAAATGGTGCTAACTTTTTCGTTTAGCTTATAGCGCTCAACTTGCTGTTTTGACCATTCATAGTCTTCACGATTACAAATCACAAATTTGATCTGATCATGCGCTGTTAAATGGTCGAAGTTGCTAAGCAAGTTTCGTGCAACTTCACCCGATGTCGGGGTTTTTAAATCCATAACTTTTGAAACACGCGGGTCAACTTTAGACACATCTAAAGCACCACTGGTTTCTAAAGAGACTTCGCAGCCTAAATCGGCCAGACGGGTCATGAGGGGAAGGGCGTTCGGTTGAGCAAGTGGCTCACCACCCGTCACGCAAATATAAGGAGTTTTAAAATCTAAAGTGGTTTGAATAATTTCTTCTAATGATTGGCGTTCACCGCCTTCAAACGAATAGGTTGTATCACAATAAGTGCAACGTAACGGACAGCCCGTCAAGCGGATAAAGACCGTAGGCAAACCTGCGGTATTGGCTTCGCCTTGCAATGAATAAAAAATCTCCGTAATACGTAAACCCGCAGACGGATCAGAAACAGGAATAGCGGAAGATCGAAGGGTACTCATAACAAAATTAACCAGATATAAAAAAACAAAAAATCTCTACGATCATTGCTAACCGTAGAGACGAGGAGCGATAGAGGCTCCACGGAACACGAATGCTCCGCTGAAATAAAGACTTAGTCTTCGCGTAATAAGTCGTTCAAGCTTGTTTTCGCACGAGTTTTCGCGTCAACTTTTTTCACGATTACTGCAGCGTAGAGGCTGTATTTACCGCATTTAGACGGCAAGCTACCAGAAACCACAACAGAACCAGCAGGAACACGGCCGTAATGGATTTCGCCAGTTTCACGGTCATAAATCTTAGTCGATTGACCAATGAATACGCCCATTGAAATCACAGAACCTTCTTCTACGATCACACCTTCAACGATTTCAGAACGCGCGCCGATAAAGCAGTTGTCTTCAATGATTGTTGGGTTTGCTTGAAGTGGTTCAAGAACGCCACCAATACCAACGCCACCTGATAAGTGAACGTTTTTACCAATTTGAGCACATGAACCAACAGTTGCCCATGTATCAACCATCGTACCTTCGTCAACATATGCACCAATATTGACATATGAAGGCATCAATACAACATTTTTTGCTTGGAAAGAACCTTTACGTGCTACAGCAGGTGGTACTACACGTACACCAGCAGCTTTAAATTGTTCTTCAGTCCAGTCAGAGAACTTAGTGTCAACTTTGTCATAGAAGCGTAAGTCACAAGCTTCCATTGGTTTGTTGTCGTTCAATTTGAATGAAAGCAAAACGGCTTTTTTCACCCATTGATGAACAATCCATTCACCATCAATTTTTTCAGCAACACGTAATGTACCGTTATCTAGGCCAGCGATCACTTCTTCTACTGCTGCACGTACTTCAGCAGGACAGTCAGCTGCAGTGAAATTAGCACGGTCTTCAAACGCTTGTTCAATGATTGTTGAAAGCTGAGACATGTTCTTCCATCCAGAAAAAAATTTTCCAAGATTTTACACTAAATCGAGTCAAAAATAGATGGTAAATCGGCCTAGGATCGGAATTAATTATTAAGCAAGCGCTAAAACCAAGAAACTAAGGGTGATGGATGTAGCACTTTCATAAAATTTGTATAAAAAATACGCAAAATATACAGAATTGTTCTCAAGCATCATTATTATGTTTAAAAAAATCAAACAAAAACTCTTTATTAATCAATATTAAAATCTAAATGTATCAAAAATTAACAAAAAATCAGTAAATTTGCATAAAAGTTAAGCGGAGTTTCCTTTTAACATGTGCCATATAACAAGTCTGTAAAATCTGAATAACAGTTTATTTTGAGGAGAAACACATGAAATCATTACGTTTATTAACAGTAGCTGCTCTACTTACTGCTGCAGGTACTGCAATGGCAGATACCTCTGTAGTTCATGATGGCTATGCATTTGATCAAAACCAACTTATCCCAACTGGCGCTCGTCTAGAAGTGGGTACGACTGGTTATGGTGGTGCGTTACTTTGGACTGCGAACCCATACGTTGGCCTTGCATTAGGTTATAACGGTGGTGATATTTCATGGTCTGATGACTTATCTGTCGATGGCGTAAAATACGACATGGATATGGATAACAAAGTTGGTTACTTAAATGCAGAAGTTCGTCCTTGGGGTGCAAGTGCTAATCCATGGGCTCAAGGTCTTTATGTTGCTGCGGGTGTAGGTTATATCGACACTGAATATACGTTAGATAAGCGTCGTAAAGGTGATACACCAATTAAAATTGATGGTGAAGAGACAAACTTTACACGAGTAAACGGTACAGTGTCTTATGATAATGACATCGCTCCATACCTAGGTTTAGGTTTTGCGCCAAAATTGAATAAAAACTGGGGCGTATTCGGTGAAGTAGGTGCTTATTACACTGGTAATCCATCGGCTAAATTGACAGGTGTAGGTGATGACCCTGCAATTCTTGCTGACCATGAACGTAACGTTGAGCAAGATGACAAATACGAATGGCTTCCAGTAGGTAAAGTAGGTGTGAGCTACCATTGGTAAGTTATTACTGAAATAAAAAAACGAGCTTCGGCTCGTTTTTTTGTTTTTAGAATGCGTTTAAAATCTGTGACCAAATTTCAAACCATAGATCATGGCATCATTGTCTGAGACACTTGCAAGACCTGAAATATGAGATTTTTCAGTATTCGATGGTTTTGAGAGTTTCATATAATACAGGCCAGTCGCTAGAAAATTGTTCGGGTTAAATTTATGCATCATACCTAAACCTAAACCTCGATAGCCATCACTTGGGTTTAAGGTAGACGCCGCATTTCCTGTCCCATTGTTCCAAATAAACTCTGCAGCAGCGAGCCAACTCGGATTCAATTGATGTGCAATCCCTAACTTTCCTGACCATTGATCTTTCTGATATTCCACCAATTGGATATCAGCTAAATCACGGTATTGTGGATCGAGTGCTGCGTATTGAAGGACGGCATTAAACTGCGGTGGCTGAATGTTGAAATCTTTCCAATTAATCCACCGAACTGTGCCATATACAACATTGTGTGGGCTAATGGCTGTTTGAAAATCAAAATTGACGCTTTGTGGCGTTTGAATTGAGGTATGAGTGTCAAGTACTAATTGAAAAGGACCATTTGAATATAAAGTTGATTCAGAGGTCTTATTTTCATGTTTGATTTTTGAACGATAGGTTAGGCTAGTTTTAATAGCATATTCAGGGATTTGATAACTGAATCCGAGCAGCCAACCAATCGCTTCATCTTGTTTAAAATCGGCATGGTAGCCATTGAGAGCAGCATATTGTTGCCCAGAAATTTTTAAATCACCTTTAAATGTTTGTAGGCTCAAACCGCTATAAATATTCCAATTTTTATTCGGCTGATAGCCTACCAGTCCAGTTAGGTTATGCGTTCTAAAGTTAATATCGGCACTTTCAATATCGATATTTGAGCCATCTGGTAGGCGAGGGCTATATTGATAACTGATGTCGGTATGAAAAGGTTGTTCATAAATCATCCCCGCAGAAATATTTTCATGCGGTTGAATTTTGAGTGCAAATTTCCCAGAAAATTGTTGATGAGCGAGATTCCCTGTAGAAAAATCAGTGATGCCCAACTCACTGATTAAACCTTGGTTTTGAACTTTGCCGTCCACTTGAGCATCGACATAAGCGAAACTGACTTCAGTATAATTTCCGGGTTCAAGAAAGGCCGAGATCGATTGATCTGAGTTTTCTATCCCTGCTGCATACATGATTTGTATGGGACAGACGATACCGACTGCCACTGCGACGAATTGATTTTTCATAAATATGGGTCGGAAGTAATAAGGTTTTAATTTTTATTGTGTTGGATGTATTTTAATCAAAATTAAAAATAAAGCCAAGAAAACTTAGATAAAATATGTGTTTACCAAAAAAAGAGGACAGTAGGTGTCCTCTTTAATTCGTCAATTGGCCTATCATTCTTCTGGGTAAGCGACTTTTTTCAACGCTTTGATGTCAGCATCTGGTGAACATAAAGAAATAAACTCATAGCCATAACCGCGTAGTAAATGTCCTTTGCGAACAGCAATCCAAGTGGTATTGACCCCGAAAATATCGGTAGGAATCTGTTTTAGGCGGTAGTCACGTTCTGGGTCATATGCTACATCGTTGACAATACCCACCCCCATATTGAGTTCAACATAGGTTTTAATAACGTCTGCATCAAGTGCAGACATTACGATATCAACATCAAAGCCTGAATCTTCAAAGGCTTTATCAATTTTTGAACGACCCGTAAAACCACCGTGGTAAGTAATAATTGGATAGTTCGACAAATCTTCAATGGTGATATTTGATTTTTGGGTCAGTGGGTGCTCTTGTGGTGTGATGATACTGTGTTGCCAGTTATAGTAAGGCACACTTGCAAGGTTATCTTCGGTGGTTAACGATTCGGTTGCGATCCCAATATCCGCTTCACCTTGAAGGAGCATTTCTGTAATTTCAACAGGGCTTGCTTGTTGCAAAATTAGATGAACTTTTGGAAATTCTTTTTTAAATTGGTTCACAATCGGCGGCAAGACATAACGTGCTTGCGTATGTGTGGTCGCAATCGTCAATGTCCCTTCATCTACTTTGTTAAAGTCATCTGCCAGACGTTTAATATTGTCAGCATCCACGAGCATGCGTTCAACGATACCCAATAATGACTGGCCTGGTTCGGTTAAACCGAGTAGACGTTTACCTTTACGAATAAACAGCTGTACACCAAGTTCATCTTCTAGATCTTTGATGTGTTTACTCACGCCAGACTGCGAGGTGTAAAGTGCAGCAGATGCTTCTGTTAAATTAAAATTCTGACGTACGGTTTCTCGAATAATTCTTAATTGTTGGAAATTCATAATTTTATTTTACCTTAAAAGCAAGTGGGGCTTATGACGGCCCCAACTTTTTGTTTTATGCAACTTGGTTTTCAAATAAATGCAAGTTCGTTGCACTTAACCATACCGTTTGATTTGGGCGGAATTGATGCGCTTTCGCTTCATCTGCCGTTAATGAAATTTCAATCAGATTGCCTTGACGGTCATGCAATTCAGCAATCACTTTACCTGCAATCCAAAGCTCACGTATAAAAGTCGCTTGAATGGCATTTTCTTGCGGCTGTGCATGAATACGCAGTTCATCCGGACGTGCGAAGGCAATGACATTTCCTTGCGGCACATTGGCGTTTTGTGGCAACAAAATTCGGTCTTCACCAATTTGAATGAGGCCATTGCTATTTTGACCTTCAAAACGGTTGGCTTGACCTAAAAAGTCAAATACAAACGGTGTTGCAGGTTTTTCATAAACTTCACGCGGCGAGCCTATCTGTTCTACGTTGCCTTTATTCATCACAATGATTTGATCGGCCACTTCAAGCGCTTCTTCTTGGTCATGGGTCACGAAAATAGAGGTGATGTGGAGTTCGTCATGCAAGGTACGTAACCAGCGGCGTAATTCTTTACGAACTTTGGCATCCAATGCACCAAAAGGCTCATCCAGTAATAACACACGCGGTTCAACCGCTAATGCACGTGCTAGGGCAATACGTTGGCGTTGACCACCTGAAAGTTGTGCAGGGTAACGGTCAGCCAAGAAACCAAGCTGAACAAGATCAAGCAAACGAGTAACCCGTTTTTTGATCTCGGCTTCAGATGTGCGTGTTGCACGTGGGCGTACGCGTAAACCAAAAGCAATGTTGTCAAATACGGTCATATGACGGAACAGTGCATAATGTTGGAATACAAAACCAACTTCACGTTCACGGACATGAACTTTAGTGGCATCTTCACCTTCTAGAATGACTTGACCGCCATCGGCAGATTCAAGTCCTGCAATGATACGGAGCAGGGTGGTTTTACCACAGCCTGATGGGCCAAGCAGCGCAACGAGCTGACCATCAGGAAAATCTAAAGAGATATTTTTAAGTGCATGGAATGCACCAAAGTGTTTTTCAATATTTTTTACTTGAATACTCATGAGGTCATTCCTTAAGAAACTTGTGAATCTTCTTTACGCTTGTCTTGTCGTTCCTGACGTAGTTCAACCCATGTTTTTAAAATCAGGGTCACAATCGCCAAGAGCGCTAATAGTGAAGACACAGCAAAAGCAGCACTAAAGGTATATTCGTTATAAAGGATTTCTACATGTAGCGGTAAGGTGTTGGTTTCGCCGCGAATGTGACCTGAAACCACTGATACTGCACCAAACTCACCCATTGCACGTGCATTACATAGAATCACGCCGTAGATTAAGCCCCATTTGATATTTGGAAGTGTCACTTTCCAGAAAGTCTGCCAGCCTGAAGCACCCAATACGATAGCTGCTTCTTCTTCCTCTGTCCCTTGAGCTTCCATTAATGGAATCAACTCACGTGCCACAAAAGGAACGGTAATAAACACAGTAGCAAGGACAATGGCTGGAACGGCATATAAAATTTTGATGTCGTTATCCATCAGCCAGCCGCCTAACCAACCTTGAGTACCAAAAATCAATACCAACATTAAACCAGCAATAACTGGAGAGACTGAAAATGGCATATCAATAATCGTGGTTAAAATAGATTTACCACGGAAATTAAACTTGGCAACAGACCATGCCGCAGCTACACCAAAGACGACGTTCAACGGTACGGCAATCACAGCTGTCAGTAGCGTAAGTTTTACTGCTGATAATGTATCTGGATGTACCAGTGCTTGGAAGTAAACGCCAACACCTTGTTTAAAGGCTTCAACGAAAACCAAAACCAATGGCAGAATCAGGCAGCTTAAGAAGAAAATTAAAGCAATGATGATCAGGGTATAACGAACCCATGTCGGTTCACGCGTTGCATCACGCGACTGTAATTTTTCCGCAAGCGCATTACTGTTCGTATTCATCGTGCAGTTCTCCCTGTACGGCGACTTGCCCATGCTTGAACCAAGTTAATTAAGAATAAAATGGCAAAAGAAATCACCAGCATCACGACTGCAATCGTGGTCGCGCCTGCATAATCATATTCTTCAAGGCGAGAGATGATCATCAATGGGGCAATTTCAGTTTTGAAGGGTTGGTTACCTGCGATAAAAATCACCGATCCATATTCACCCACACCGCGTGCAAAGGCCAAAGCAAAACCTGTTAACAGCGCAGGAAATAGAATAGGTAAGATCACTTTGGTCACGATCTGAAAGCGATTTGCGCCCAGTGCCGAAGCTGCTTCTTCAAGTTCAGTTTCTAGATCACTCAGTACAGGCTGTACAGTACGAACCACAAAAGGAATACCAATAAAGATGAGGGCTAAGGTAATACCGATCGGGGTATATGCGACTTTAATGCCAATAGGTTCAAGGTACTGACCGATCCAACCAGTCGGTGCATATAACGAAGTTAATGCAATACCAGCAACGGCAGTTGGCAATGCAAAAGGTAAATCAACCAATGCATCGACAATACGTTTACCCGGGAAGGTATAACGAACCAAACACCATGCTAAGAGCAAACCAAAAACCACATTGACTAATGCAGCAATAATGGCGGTACTAAAACTCAGTTGTAACGATTTTAAAATACGTTCTGAGCTTAAAATCTCCCATAGTCCGTCCCAACCGATACCTAAAGATTTAATAAATACGGCTGAAAGGGGAATGAGCACAATTAAGGATAAATACGCTAGGGTAAAGCCTAGAGAAAGACCAAATCCTGGCAGCACTCGGGATCGCTGCGACATGATGACTCCTCAAAATGAGAAAAGCTGACTTAAAAGGTCAGCAAAATTGAATAAATGATTTTGCGACAAGCTTAATGCTCAGTACTTAAAAAGCAAATTGAAATAAATACTTGTTTTCATCAGTAAAGTTGATATGTTTCATGTGGTTTTCTGAAATTAAGTAATTGAAAATTTCAGGAAACGGTCCAAAACCTGATGCAACATTAATGTGTCCTACAGCGCCCATATTCACAGGGTAGAGCTTCCAAGCACCTGCAAGTTGTTTTGCATCTTCAAAGCCAAGCCAAGGATCATTTTCACTAATCAACATCGTTGTCGGCACACGAATAGTTAGCTGATGAAAAAATGCTTTGTAATCCGTTGTACTGTCGCGTGCAAAGCCGTTTTCTCCAAAGCGTGCTGGATTGGCTGGCGCAACCAAAACTAAATTTTTGATTTTTTTATTCAGTTCAGGATGCAAGGCCAATGCTGCCACCGTGGTTAAACAACCAAAGCTATGCGCCACAATTTGAATTTCACCCTGTATAGGTCGTACGGTTTGAACGAATTGTTTAATCCAGTCTTTTAGTACAGGATGATTCCAATCTTTTTGCTGAACACGAGAGCTAGACATGAGCTGACGTTGTAACCAAGATTGCCAATGTGCGTGTTCACTACCGCCTACACCCGGGACAATTACTGTATGTGTCATGTCAAGTTCTCCTGATTCAGTCAATGACTGGTCTTATTTTCCGTTGTTGGCTTTAACGATTTGGTCAAACACGCCGCCATTTTCAAAGTGTGCTTTTTGGACTTTATCCCAACCACCAAATTCTTTATCAATGGTCACGAGTTTAAGTGGCTTAAAGACTGATGTGTATTGTGCAAGCGTTGTAGCGTTGCGTGGACGGTAAAAATTCTGAGCTGCGATTTGCTGACCACGTGGTGAATAAAGGAAGTTTAAATAACCTTTGGCTAAATAAAGATTGCCTTTTTTCTCCGCATTTTTTTCAAGAACAGCAACAGGTGGCTCAGCTAAAATTGAAAGTGAAGGGGTCACAATTTCAAACTTACCCGGTTGTTCACGAATCGCTAAATGTGCTTCATTTTCCCAAGCTAGTAATACATCACCAATGCCACGTTCAGCAAAGGTCGTAGTCGAACCACGTGCGCCTGAATCGAGTACTTTGGTGTTTTTATAAATCTTACGGACAAATTCTTGAGCCGTTGTATCATTACCACCCGTTTGATGTTTTGCCCAAGCCCATGCAGCTAGATAGTTCCAACGCGCACCGCCTGAAGTTTTCGGGTTTGGGGTAATAATACCTACGCCTGGTTTAACCAGATCGCCCCAATCTTTAATCGCTTTTGGGTTGCCTTTACGTACTAAGAACACAATCGTTGAGGTATATGGCGTTGAGTTTTGTGGAAGTTTCTTTTGCCAATCTGCAGATAAAAGTTTGGCTTTTTCTGCAATCACATCAATATCCGCTGCGAGAGCTAAAGTCACTACATCAGCATCTAAGCCATCAATGACTGCACGCGCTTGTTTGCCTGAACCACCATGAGATTGTTTAAAATTAATTTTTTGACCTGTACGGCTTTCCCAATATTTGCTGAAGTCTTTATTCACACTTTCATAGAGTTCACGCGTTGGGTCGTAAGATACGTTTAAAAAATCTTTCGCAGCTGCGCCAAAAGAAACCGTCGAGATGACGGCAGCAATAACACCCAATTTTAACTTTGCGGAAATACTCATGTGAACCTCAATAATTTTTACTTTATCTGTAACATGGGTGAAGAATAGCGCCAATCTTTATGCATAAAAAATAATTAAAAATGAATTTTATATGAATAAAAAAGATAAAAGGCATGTCTATGAAAAAAAAGCATCGACCTTATGCGAAAGGAAGATGCTTTTCAGTATTTAAAGCATTATTTTGAATTATTAGATTTCTTTCATAAGTCATTTTTCACTCAGCTCCAAGTTATAAATTCCAGCAATTAGATTGAATCTTAATGCTAGTCTTTTGCCTCGATTGCGATATCGCTCAGCAAGAATTTTGAAGGTTT
>NZ_VOZI01000026.1:0-33896 GCF_013419835.1 Acinetobacter sp. YH12052 | reverse complement strand
TACGTGTATTCATTTCTATCATTTAATCTTAATTCTATTAGATTAATGATAATACTATCATTTAATTATTGCATTAAGTCTAATGATAGATATTGTATGCGATTTGGCTCGCTATCATTCAGGTATACTCTTTTGATAAAAAAAGCATGACTAAAAGCCATGCCTTGGGAATTCGTATAACGTGTATTATGTTAATTTTAGAAAATCTGTTTTAGTTTGTACCTTTTCAAAATTATGTAAAAAGCAAATAAAACACTTATCCAGAACAAATAATCAAAAATAAAATATAAGAAGATAAATTGATCTATTCCTATAATAATATTTAAAGGATCTAGCGCTATACTCCCACCTGGAGATACTTCACCATCTACTAAAAACTGTAAGGGAAATCCTCCTCCAATGACTTTAACTTTTCCAAGCTTGTCTACAACTATACGATCCACTAATGTATATTTCTGATAAAACAAAGATAAATAAGTAAAAATAAAAGATAAGCAATTGAAGTATAAAAAATTTTTCATAATTTCCTCTCATATATCTACTAATTTTAACAATTTTTAATCAGAGCCTTTTGGAATAATTTGCTTTAATTTCTCTATTAATTTCTCAAAAAATTCCTTTAATATGAAAAGATTAGAATTTATTTTATTAAGTTTACTTGCAGCCTGCAGTCCAGTTACAGAAAAAATTGAATCAAATATAGTTGTTCCACGTATTCAATATACGGGGGGAGCAGATAATGCAAGTTATAGTGAAGCTAAGCTTATTAGGGAAGGTAAATGCCTATACCTAGAACATGCTGATGGCTCTAAAGTTCTGCCAATTTTTGCTACAAAAACTCTAGATTGGGATACGGAAACTAAGAGCCTAAAAGTAGATTCGGATACTTATTTTTTAGGTGATAAAGCAGCATATGGAGGCGGAGAATCCTATCCTCTAGAAAAAAATAATTATTCTTGGATAACTGAAGTAGATCATAGCTGTGATACCTCAAAAGTTATAGTTATTAATCGACTCATAAGACCAATTGAAGAACTACCAAAATGAAGAATAGCCTATTTTACTGTCTTACATTAGTTCTACTTATAGGATGCCAGCCATTTGAAAAAGATGGATATATTTTTATTAAAAATCAGACTGATTATCCAATTACAGACCTTAAAGTAACTTATATTAGTGCTCAAAAAACTTATAGCTTAGGTACTCTTTATCCTTATTCAGAATATAAATACGCCATCAATTACGAGCGGCACAATGAGGATTCAATAATCTTTTCATATTTAGATAAAAATCATAAAGAGATTAATCAAGAAGTAGCTACGTATGCAGCCAAATATGATAGGAAAAGTTATGAAATAGTTATTCAATAGAATATAAATTACAATTACTAATTGAACGAAAAAACTTCAATTTGAAATTTCAAAAACTTGATTTTCCCACTAAACAACTATCCATTTAACATAGTGGTTGTTATACGAACTATCTTTGTAATGCATATTGCATTACAATATTCTCATGCATTCAATAAATGGGAAAATGATGGCTACTGTTAATTTCAGGGTCGATGAAGCCCTTAAAGAAAAGTCTTATTCCATCCTAAAGAACAAGGAATTGCACCTACTGAGTTCTTTACTAATATTCTTGAATATATTGCTACGACTGGAAAGCTTCCAGTACAAAAAGCTTTACTCTCAGAGGAAGATGCTGATTTATTAGCTCTTGTTAGCAAACGTGTTAATGATCCTAAAGAGATGTTCGAGGAAGTCACATTAGATGACTTATAAGCTTTTACGTCATAAGGACTTCACTGCAAAATGGGAAAAGCTTCCTAGTGCTATACGAGATCAATTCAAGAAAAAATTAGCTAAGGTAATAGAGCAACCACATATTCCAAAGAATATGCTTAAAGGTGATCTTGCAGGCTGCTATAAAATAAAATTATTAAAAGCTGGTGTCCGACTTGTTTACCAGGTCAAAGATGATCAGGTAGTTATTTTGCTAATTACCGTTGGAAAACGAGCTGATAGCATTGTTTATGATGAAGCAAAAAAGCGGATAAAAGACTAAAAATGGGAGCTGCATGCCCCCATTTTTGGCTTCGTATAACGTGTATTATGTTAATTTTAGGAAATCTTAACTAATATTAATTATGCTCTCAGCTTCTTTCTCATTTCCAATCGTTCATACCAATCACGACCTTTTTGCCCACAGTTTAATTTTATTTTATTTTTAATATTAGAAGTTTGATTATTCAACTCTTTAACTTTTTGATAAAACTCTTCAGTTTGTTTCTTGATAGTATCCCTTTCTTCGAATTGCGTTTTTCGTATAGCATTTACTACCTTAATCTCTTCTATTTTTTCAAAAAGCACGTTCTTATTACCTTCCTCCTTTGCTGCTTCTATTTGTTTCTGAAGATCACTCCTATGTTTATTTGTCTTTGTAATTAGGTTATTAATTCCTCTAAGTGAAGTCTTAGAATTATTCATCAAATCATAAGCAACATTGGCAATCTGTACCGAAGAATAGTGATAATCTACCATCTTATGATACTCATATATGCTTCTATTACTTTCTAAATAATTTCGAATATTTCTATTATGATCATCTAAAGTTCGTTCAACCTCTTGACGTTTCCTTTGCCAAGATGCCTCTGCTTGTTTTTCTTCCTCAGTAACTGAATTATATAAATATGCTAGGCCTGCACCTAGAGCAACAATAGGGACAATAAACCACATATTAATTTTCCAATAACTTTGATGCGATCTCTACTTTAGGAAGAGCTTGAACCAGATTTGCCAACTCTACACTTGCATTTTGACCAAGAAGAGGGATTTGTGCAGTCAATTGCATCAGCATTTCTGAATACATTTTTTTCTCATCAAGAGTATATTTAGGGTCAAAAGCTGCATTTTGTGCATTTTGAGCCATTTTTAAAATTTCTACTCGTTCTAGATGTTTATTATGTAATTCATCTTGAACTGTTTTAAAAAATCCTTCTATTGCAATTCTTCGATGGCTTAATTCTTCCATTTTTATCTGATATGTCTTATCAATGGCAGTTAAGGCAATTTCAGCTTGTTTATTAACTCTTGTAATTTCAGCATCTAATCGTTTCACTTCAATTCGGTAAGCTAAAGTTTTGGCATAAGCTTCAGAAATAGCATTCATAGGATTTAGATTTTTAATAATTGGAAGCCATTTTGAATTAGCATCATGATTTAACAGATTAGACTGTTCAACTCTTTCAATTTTACCTGTGGACATATTATTACCTTTTCTAATGAAAAAAATCGTAAGTAACTTATATTAAAAGTATTATAAACAAATTCCTTTGATTCACTTCTAAATATATAAAAATTATTCCATTTAACATAATGGTGGTTATACGCAATACACTTGTATATTAATATAAATATCAGATACTTAATAAAACCAGAAAAATCTAAAAATGCACAAAAAGCCGATTTTGAAACAAGTCGGCTTTTTTATGAGCGGTTTTGATATTTTTTGCCAACATTTTTGCTCAAAAAACACTCAAAACAGAAAATCACCTACAATCTATAAGGCTTTCAACCTGAAAAAAATCCACAATTTATGGGGATAACTCTGGGGCTATTTTTAAGCCATTTTTGTACGCTTTGACGTACAGTAATTTAAGGAATCTGCTTCTAGCTGATCAAAGCTTTATTTCTTATGATGTAGTCAAGGAAAGCAGGAAGCTCCAAACAACAAGAATAAGAAAGATCAGCACAAGGATGGTTAGGTACGACAGAAGTTATACCTTGCAACCAAACACGAAAAACCCCGACAGGATGTCGGGGTTTTTTATTACCATTTGAAAACTGACTAAGTTCACTATAAAATATAGACTATAATCTATATTTTGGTTGTGATATGTGGACAGTCATCACAACAGATCTGTTTAATGAGTGGCTTGAGCAGCAAGATGAATCAACACAAGAGAAAGTCCTCGCAGCTTTGGTCGTTCTACAGCAGCAGGGACCTAGCTTAGGTCGCCCTTTAGTGGATACCGTGTATGACTCTAAATTTACCAATATGAAAGAGCTACGCGTTCAGCATAGAGGTAAACCACTTAGAGCCTTTTTTGCATTTGATCCATTACGACAGGCCATTGTGCTTTGCATCGGTGATAAAGGCGGTAAAAAGCGTTTCTATAAAAGAGATGCTGGACATTGCAGAACAGCAATACGAACTTCATCTCTCAACCCTAGGAGAACAATCTAATGGCTAAAACCTTACAGGAATTATTGGTTAGTCGCTCTCCAGAGAGCCAAGCACGTATTAAAAAAATGGCTGATGAGCTACTGTTAGAGACTCAGCTCCATCTTATTCGAGAAGAGTTAGAGATTTCCCAAAAAGAACTTGCTGAAACTTTGGGAATAAAACAGCCATCACTTTCAGCAATTGAAAATCGTGGTAATGATTTAAAGATTTCAACCATGAAAAAGTATGTTGAGGCAATGGGTGGTAAGCTCCGTATTGATGTGGAGCTTCCAACAGGAAAACATATAGGATTTAATGTGTAACGATAAAAAAGGTAGCTATAAGCCACTGCTGTCCCACAATTTTTCACAAGAGGAAGCTTAAATAAGCTTCCTCTTGTTTAATGGGGATTTTATCGGGTGAGAATAAAGCTTTTAACGTTTTTCTTTCAAACAAATTCACTTGAATGATTCTGAGTAAGCGCTGCACTGTCCAGCCTTCTTTCCCCAGATGTTGAGCGAAACTCACCAGCAAATAGGCGATTAACGCGATCCAAATTTGAGTTTGTATGGCATTACGGCTTCGGCCTAGAAATGACTTTAATTTTAAATTCTGTTTAAGTGCTTTAAAGAACAGCTCCACTTTCCAACGGTCTTTATAAATTGCAGCAATCGTTAATGCTGCCAGATGAAAGTTATTACTCAGAAACTCAAACGTCCTGTTCTTATCGGTATCATAAAATTCTATACGTCTTAATAATTTGGGAGCACCTCTTTTCTTTGCATAAGCACTACTTAATTCAATCCATTCATCCGCAATAATACCTTTAGATGCTAATACGCTGCGGCTAGATTTCACTTGATAAACTGTCTTTGGGCGCAATCGGGTGACAAAACTGACCTTTTGATGAGTCAATTGGGCAAACCATTGATAATCAATATATCCTTTGTCAAATACGACAATACTGCCAGCAGGAAATTTGAATGCTCTGCCTTGTACCATATCATTTTCAATGCCATCCCCAAGCGCCACAAATTCAGGAATGGTATTGCTGTAATTTAAGCCAACGCTAAGTTTCATGCTGGCTTTGGATTCATGCACTTTGGCCCATTCACATAAGGAAAATGACAGATCAATATGGCTGGCATCCAGGGAATATAAGGGATTCTTAAAGCGGAATTTATGAGCTACTTTTGAGTGTTCATAAGATTTAAGCAAGGTGTAAAATAGCTGTTCATACAAGGCTGCAGGCTGTTCCTGATTGATTCGAGCCAGTGTACTGCGAGGGTGATAGACTTTGCTCCGAGAGCATTCAGCTTTTCTTGTTGACACTCTAGATTAGATTGAATATCCCGCAGACTTTGTCTGCAGGAAAGTTGAGACATCAGTATGGCAATGAACTGATCCCATCTTGAAGCGGCTCTAAATTTCTGACCGACATGATGTATTTGAACAAGACGTTCAAAATCTTGTCGGAGTATGGGTTTAATCAATTGATGAAATACGGTATTCTGATATGACAAAACCTGAGTCCTTGGTCGTTAAAGTGTTGGTTCGCACTTATATTTTAACGATTCAGACTCAGGTTTTTTTATTTAAATCAAACTATGGGACAGCAGTGAGCTATAAGCTCCCTTTTTTGTGTTAGAAACCATTTAAAGTGTCTGTATTCTCACCATTAAAAATGTCTGGTTTATGATGATCTAAATAACTTCTCAGGATATGACTCTATGAACGACACTGAAAATCAAAAAAAACTCCCATTCTCAGAGGATGAATTACTCGAAAATATAGATGAATATAAAGCACATGCAGATGAAATTACTGTGCTTACAGAAACCGAATTCGATTATTCATATTTCAAACACTCTACTCCATTTTTTCAAAAACAAATTAATTACTGTAGAGACAAAACCCTTGCTACATAAGGTTTTGGAGTCGTTTGTCTAAAAATAATCATAAAACAACCTAGAGCCTGTTTATTTCCTCTTTGTATCCTTAAACGGATAAGATTTTAGAAAAACCGATGGCTCAGAATTAAAAATCATTTAACTTTTATTTGTAATTGTAAACCGAAAGTATCGAGTAATTTCTGCATGGATTTCAAAGTAGGATTGCTCCCTGGTTGCTCCATTTTTTGCAGTGTCTGTGGCGCAATCTTAGTAATTTTAGCCATATCATTCAGTGTTAAATGTAGCTCTGTTCGAATAAATCGAGCAACTTGATAAAAAGACCAGTCTGGATGATTATTGATGGTTTCAAGCACAGATAGTCTTTTTTCCATTTGTTGAATAGGGGTCAATGGTTTAAAACGTTTATCCATGGCTGATCTCCTCCAACTGCTGGCAAATATTGATTATTCGATATTGGCTATTTTCCAGAATTTCATCCGCTACTTGAAGAGCCTGCATCTTTTCTAACAGTCCCCGATAAATTGGTAACTGTTCAATTAATAAAGTTTTAATTTCTTGTGGATCAATCGAAGTGCTTTCAGCTATCTGCTCAATCACAGAACTCAAAAGTGGCATACCACCATGATCATCTCTTTCCCAACGAGTAGTACGTGCAATACCATCAGGATGTAACCACATTGGCGCATAATCAAATAATGGTGTGAGCTGAATTTTACCATTATTGAAGCGTTGGATTGCTGTATTGCGAGTATGGTTATCTTTATTGCCTAAGGCAACATTTGCGAGATCACGCTTCAAATACTCAAATACTTCCTGCTTTGGTTCGGTACAAGCCTCCATAAGCAGGGTACATATTTGATTATGGGTCATTCTAACCCCAAAGCCCGCCTTCCCACCTAGAGATGCAAGGCTTTCCTGAGCAATTCTTTCAACTTTGCCATTAATTACTTTGCGATCAAATCTTGGAATAAACAAAGTCTTGCCATGTAGCTCAAGATCCCGGTGTACACGTAGTTGCAAGTACTGAGCGACTTTCATATACAAAGCTTCGTTCATCAGGATTTTATTCAAATTTTGATCACTGCCGCGGCTAAATTTAACCAACCAATGCTGCTTAACTTGATCATCTGGAAGAGTATGATCTAGATAGAAAAGATCATCATAACCTTGTGTTAACAACAATTTTGGCCACTCACCCTGAATACCAGATGAACCGGCAATAAAAAGTCCATAAGATGCGAGCGATTCAATAAACTTCTCTTTACGTTCAATAATTTTGCTTAGGCTAAATCCCTGATTTTGCAGCTTTGGGAAATGACTCTGTAACCACTCATGAGCCTCTTTGACTCGCAGATTCCCAATTGGATTTCCTGCGCCTGCTTTTAAAAGCGCCCAGTCCGCTTGTTCCTGAACATTCTCAGAAAAATCAAGCTGTCTTAGTAATTCTTTGCGACCGTATCCTTGAGGTAATAGATCCATAAGAAATGCTGGCCAAGTTGATTCCAATCTATTTTGGACGTTCACCGGTAAGTCATAAGCAAGCGCATGACCATCTCTTAGATCCATATATGAAATAGCATATTCGAACAAATATGATGTACGTGTAGCTGCCTGCCATCCAGCATTTTGATCATCCGTAACCTCAACCAAAGCACAGTCATGCCATTCATAGTCTTGGTAGATTTGCAGTGTACAGTATTGCTTCATAATTTTATTAAAATAGTAAAATATAATGATTTTATTGATTATATATCTATTTTAATATAAAAGTATAATTAAACTAAAAATCTCAATGATCACTCTAGGTGTCTAAGAAGAACTTATACATTTCTCAAAATTGCAATAAACTCATCTGATTTGCAGTAGAATTGATCAATATTGGGTTAAATCTTACCTCCTTATATTTTAGCTATCCTTTACATCATGTCAGAACGTCAACAACTCAGCCTTAGTGAATACCTTGCCACTGTACAGGAAGTCATCCAGCTGACTTTTGATGGGGCAGTGTGGGTCAAGGCTGAGATCCGTAATTTAAGTATTAAAGGCGGTCACTATTATCTTGAGTTGGCTGAGAAAGATGAAGAAAGCCATAAGGTGATCGCTAGTTGTAAAGGCACCATTTGGAAATTTACGGCACAAAAAATAATTCTAAAGTTTGAACGAGAAAGTGGTATTGAACTGTCGAAAGACCTGAATGTACTGATCAAGGTCAAAGCTAGATTTGATCCGCAATATGGCTTCTCGGTCAATATCGAAGATATCGACTCTAGCTTTACTCTAGGAGACATCGCCAAACGCTATCAGCAGATTCTGC
The DNA here is from genome assembly GCF_013419835.1 of Acinetobacter sp. YH12052. NCBI lineage: Bacteria > Pseudomonadati > Pseudomonadota > Gammaproteobacteria > Moraxellales > Moraxellaceae > Acinetobacter > Acinetobacter sp. YH12052. The sequence continues at coordinate 25,442 of NZ_VOZI01000026.1, read as the reverse complement.
TGCGACTGACTGAGGAAGGCCTGCTCAATAACAATAAACAGTTGCCGGTACCCTTTGATATTCAGAATGTCTTGGTCATTGCACCGGAAAATGCTGCAGGGTTAGGTGACTTTAAAAAAGATGCGGATGCCCTGGCTCAGGCTGGTGTCTGTCATTTCGTTTATCATTCAGCAACTTTTCAGGGTAATACGGCTTCTGCCAGCATCATTCAGGTTTTGGGTAGTGCCTTAAGACAGTGGGCTCAAGATTACTCGATAGCACCAGACCTTATTGTGATCATCCGTGGAGGCGGAGCCGTGAATGACCTAGCTTACCTGAATGATTATGATCTGGCCGCACTGCTGTGTAAAAGAACTGTGCCGATCTGGGTCGGTATTGGCCACGAGAAAGACCGCACTATTTTGGATGAAATTGCACACCGTTCCTTTGATACCCCGAGTAAAGTGATCGCAGGGATCCGTAACCTGATTGTGGAGCGAGTCAATGAAGTTAGTACTGCTTTGCAGACCATCAAGCTACTGTCACAGCACCAGTTGATCACCTACCAGAGCCAGAGTGATCAGTATCTGAAAACTATCAAAACTCTGACACAGAACCAGATCAATGAAGCCCAGCGTAGCGTTGATATGCTTAAAAGTGATACTCAGTATCTTGCTCAACAACAGATTAAACTAGCTTCACAGCAGGTGGAGTCATTGATGAGGGAAACCTTGCTACAGAATCCTCGTAATGTGATGGCCAAGGGCTATGCAATTGTCCGTAGCCAAGGCAAAGCTATCCGTTCCATCCAGCAGATTACTGACCAGGAATTACAGATTGAACTTAAGGATGGCACCATTGATGCCACCGTGACACAGGTAAACGCACATGAACAATGAAGAACTAAGTTTCAAGAAAGGTTATGAAATTCTCAAGAAAAATGCCGAATTTCTTGAATCTCAGGAAGAACCGGATATTGATAACCTGATGGCGATCGTTGAAGAGTCCATGACTGCCTATAAAGCCTGTAAGTTACGTATTGATGCTGTGCAACAGGCGTTGAATGACACCTTTAAAGAATAAAAATTCTAGGTCGAGAAAAGTCTAGAATGTTCTAGAAATAAAGGACATGAGATGGTGAAAACTGACAGTTAACCCAATAAATTTGCTTGAGCAGAGTTTTATTACTAACCACCTTTTCCTCTATAGGTGTTACATGGATCCCAAACAACATACTTACGTTGTTAAATGGTTGACTGAAGATCAAGCCTGTGTCGGCTTATGTGTCGAGTTCTTCATTAAGCTGACTTAAACCAAATAGGTGGGGCTAATGAATTTAATGGCCGATCTTTAATAATCCCTGCCAGCTAAAATAGTTCTGGGTCAAATGAGTACGGTTCATTGACCACTTTCGTTGTGGTAAGTAGCAGCTGCCAACAGCTAATTTAGTTTTCCCATATCTCGCCTTTACCGCTTCTAAAGTCTGCATGAGGCTTTCATTACTTTCACGCTGGCTGTGGTCTGTCAGCAGGTCAGGAGTAAAGCGCTGCTTAGCAATTAAATCCGTCAGAATTACACCACACTTTTTATATTTCACGTCAGATTTATAAATGTGTTCCAGCAGTTGCATGGCTGTTTTAATCAGATCCAAAACACAATCCGTCGGTTCAGGAAACTCAAAAGCCAACGATTTACTGTAATAGGGAACCTTTGAATCAAAAGGATTCGATTGCACAAAAGCAATGACACATCCACATAAGGAAGCGTCTGCTCGTAAACGTATGACTGCATCCTGTACATATTTGCCCATAGCCTCTTTGAGATCATCTAGCTCGGTAACTTTTTCACCAAATGAACGACTTGCTATGATTTGCTGTTTGGGGGGAGGGGCATCATCTAACTGCATACAAGAAACACCTTGCAGCTCCAATACTGTTCTTTGCATTACCACAGAAAAAAGGCTCGCCATGCGATGAGCATCTTGCATCACTAAATCTAGCACCGAATAGATTCCCATGGCATTTAGTTTTTTAACTAACTTACGACCAACGCCCCAAACTTCACCGACCTCAATGTCTGAATAAAGCATTTCCTGATCTAGGAAATCCATATTGAGTAAGTTACACACACCCTTGAAACCCTGTCTTTTTTTGGCAAGATGGTTGGCCATTTTGGCTTCGGTTTTACTACGACCGATACCAATCGAGACGGGTAAGCCAATCCAATCCAACAATCGTTGTTTCATGTGATGCGCATACTGAGTTAAGTCAAAATTTTGTGCATAACTGGTCAGGTCTAAAAAACACTCATCAATTGAATAGATTTCCTGTTCATGTGGCGCAACAAAACTAGCCAAAATTGAATGAAAACGCTTGGACATTTCAGCATATAAAGCATAGTTACTGGATAACACCACGACCTGATGTTGCTGAACAATATCTTGTATTTGAAAGAGAGGAACGCCCATTTTGATGCCCAGCGCTTTGGCTTCATTACTTCTTGCCACAGCACAGCCATCGTTATTGCTGAGCACAATCACAGGTTTATTGTTTAGACTGGGATTAAATACCCGCTCACAACTGACATAGCAGTTGTTAATATCAATCAGGGCATAAATCCGCTCGTAACTGCTCATCTGAACTTCTTGATCACACTGGTAACCACACCCCAAATCAGCATGGTTTGATTATCTTTCAAATGGATATCAGCAAAATCAGGATTAGCCGCCTGTAACCAGCATTGATTACCCTCAATCATCAAACGTTTAATCGTAAAATCATTGTCAATCAATGCCAGAACAATATCCCCATGCTTGGCTTCAATACTACGGTCAACGATTAGCTTGTCATTCAGATCAATCCCTGCATCACGCATGGATAAGGATTCCACTTCAACGATAAAGGTTGCCTGTTGGTTTTGAATAAGAAACTCGTTTAGATCAAGGGTCTTATCGATATAGTCCTGAGCAGGGGAAGGGAAGCCTGCAGCCACTTTTTGCAAAGCAACAGGAATCTCATAATGTGTTTTTGTCTCAAGCAATCTAATAGAGGAAATATCGTTAAACTTTGGAGTGTCATTTTTTTTCAGGTATTTCTTGATTTCCAATACACGAGACTCTGGCACCCGAATGACCTTGGTCGGTTCGTTATAGACAAAAGGACGGCCAGAACCTTTGCGTGCACCACCATGCTTATTTTGCGTCATTTTTATTATCAATCTTGATTATGTAACATAATTAAGATTATAGAAAACTCAGAATATAAAAACAAGATTGTCCGTTCTTTAATAAAGTATTATCCCAAATCTTGGGATTGCCATGATATTAGCAAAGCCACAAGATCAATCAGACGACACAATAAAGATTGTCTAATCCTTGATCGTAGAGACTTTATATTTGAAGCAACAGAAGACCTAAAGGGCTTTACTGGTATCCATTGATTGTTCAGCAACATTAAATAAAACTGTGGAACATTGTTCAGTTATTGATCGTGGAACGTGAACAATCATAAAAAAAGCCCATTCGAGGGTGAATGGGCTATAAAACTAGTATCAACACATGGAATTATAACACAATTTAAAAAGCTGTTATTCCCAAGTAGAAATGTCCTACCTAATAACCAAATAGAAATGTCCTATATGGACATTTCCAAGTCAAGCACAGGATTTAGATTTCGTTGTTCAATCGCTGTTTTCTGTGCACGTCTGCTTGGCATCTTTTGAGAACGATTACGTTTGTTTTGCTGTTCCAGTTCTTCATGCTGTTGTTGGATATGATTCAGAACAGCACTCAACCGTTTATTCTCAACAATCTCTCGCTGATTCAGCTGACTTAATTTATCGAAGAGGCTGTAATTGATCTTTCGGCCATCATGCATGAGGGCTACAGTACCATCCGGGTATTCCAGGAACTCAAGATACTTACCGATCAACCTTTGATTTTCTTCGGTGTTTTCCAGGAGATATACGCATTTATCATAAGTAATCGTCAGGCTATTGGTGACTCTGCGGGGTTCACGCCAAGTAAAAATATCATCTAATTCTTCGGCTGTTTCAGTGATAGGCCGATGTAGATTCTTAGGATTAAAAGCCATCTTGGCGAACTTCTGATTGAACTGCTCAATGAAGCAGGGTAGCCAGGCATTAGCTTGCTCAATCGAACAGATGCCTTCCAAGCGCATTTCTTTGATCAGACGGTCCTGAAGCGTTCTATTCGCCCGTTCTACACGGCCTTTGGCCTGTGGTGAATTGGCGAAGATGATATCGATATTGAGGGTGCTGAGTACACGTCCAAACTGGGTAATCTTGGTGTCTTTCTTGCTGCTTTGATTCACTCTAAAGACTGAATGTTTGTCGCTGTAAAACGCTAAAGGCTTACCGTGCTGTTCGACATATAAACGTGTTGAAATCATATAGTCAAAGGTTGATTCTGATTCACAGAAGCGTAAATGCTGCAATTTTCCTGTCGCATCATCGATAAACACCAGCAAACAGCACTTAGCAGCGCGTCCTTCAAACCAGTCATGGTGTGAGCCATCAATTTGGATCAGTTCACCAAAGCAATCCCGGTTGTAACGAGGCTGATACGGGCGTTTCAGGCGCTTGGCGCGAGGAATCCACAGATCTGCTGCAATCATCCAGGAACGCAGTGTTTCAACTGAAATATCAAAGCCATGAACGGTGGTGAGCTTTTCATGCGCTAAAGTGGGTCCGAAACCATGGAATTGTTCAGCGACCAGATTGAGGCACTTGAGTCTGAGCTCTTCAGGAAGCCTGGAATTGCTGATTTGGCCACGTGCAGCATGGGCTAATGCAGTTGGACCTTGAGTTTTGTATTTTTGCAATAAACGTCTGATCTGACGTTCTGAAATATGAAGTAGCTGAGCAGCCTGGGGCTGGGTTATGCGTTGATCACAGATTTCTTGCAAGACCGACAATCGTTTAAGTTCTTTATCCGACATAGACACCAACATATCAAACCGTCCGCTAAGAAAATTGCAACAGCGCATATTCTAAAAGCGGACATTTTTACTTTGGAGAAACCGGACATTTCTATTTTGGAGTTACAAAAGCATTTCGTATAATATTGATTATGTTAAATAGAATAGAATTTGAACGATAAAAAATTAACAGTCATACATTATCATTAACAAATAATAGGGGACATTTTTTATGGGTGATAAATTGAAAGAAATACCAGCACTTACTGGGTGTTTTATTGCGGGTACTCTAGTGCGTGTACAGAGGGATCTAAATTTACCACGGAGAATTTGGAAAAAAATCGAAGATATACAGGTAGGTGATCTAGTTTTTGATCCTAGACAGTATCGTGGACAACAAATCCCTCTAAATTCTTGAAATATTTCTGTTCAAAGGCTTCTGGGCTTAAACAGCCGTTTGCAGAATGTCTTCTGATTCGATTGTAATAAATCTCAATATAGTCAAACAAGACAGCATTCGCTTCTTTTCGAGTGGCAAATACACTGCCATGGACCACATGAACTTTCAATGTATGAAAGAAGCTTTCGGTCACTGCATTATCCCAGCAGTTTCCCCTGCGTGACATACTTTGAACGCAGTTATTCGTCAATAATAGCGCCCTAAAATCACGACTACAGTACTGTGAGCCTTGGTCCGAATGTACCATGACACCCATTGGATACCCCTGACGAGCCATTGCATAATGAAACGCATCACATACCAATTGACGGTCTATTCGATAGCTGGTTTGCCAACCGACAATACGACGGCTGAATAGATCCAGCATCACACATAAATACAGCCAACCTTGCTTAGTACGGATATAGGTAATATCTGTTGTCCAGATCTTATTGGGTTCATTGACCGTAAATTGACGATCTAACAAGTTAGGTGCTGTAGGCAAACGATGGTTTGAATCAGTCGTATGCTTGTATTTACGTGCAATCCTGCTACGTAAACCAAGCTTTTTAAGCATTCTTCCAACGGTTCGTTCGCTCATGCTGTAACCTAAATCATGCATGTCATGTACCAATGAAGGTGCACCCAATCGTGCATGATGCTGCCAATATACGGCTTTTAAATCATTATATTTCTGCGCTAGATTGGTCTGGCGCTTTCGCCAGGCATAATAGCCTGAAGTGCTGACACCCAGGCATTTACAGACAGAAGATACAGTGACTTCATTCACATCCAGATCTTGAATTACCGTGTACTTTTCTTGGCATGATCTGTCAGAAAGTACACATGCGCTTTTTTTAAGATGTCATTGACTTCCCTAAGCTGTTTGACTTCTTTCTCTAATTCCAATATCCGCTGTTGTTCTGGTGAAAGTTGACGTTTGCTTGAACCCACTGGATTGGCTTCACGAATCCATTTGTCTAAAGTTGAATAACCCACACCTAATTTCTGGGCGATTGCAGCTGTAGGCTCGTGTGAGTTTGAAAGTGCATAATCAATTGCTTGCTGTTTAAATTTGGGATTAAAACGTTTGGCCATTTCTTGGATCTCCAAAGTTAACGTTACGTTATCTTTAGAGGGAAGTACTGTCCATTATTTTGGCTAGGATCAACATGATGAAATAGCTCTCTTAAAATCAAAGGTTCAGCTTGATCAAATGCAATATCCCTAGTCTGAACGATCTGCTTCAAGAATTTATTCACATTGTTGTCGATATGAGTGACTGTGATCTCCTGCCAGATACTAGGCACAATCAGGGCTAAAGGACGTATTTTATAAAAATGAGAGGCAATATTAATCCCATACGGATCAAGATCACCATAAAATGCCAACAAGCAGTTATCCGATACTTGTTCTAATAATTTAACTACTGTTTTAATGTTGGCCCCATGCCCACGATAGACAAACAGGCTCGACTGCCACTCAAGAGGCAACTGCATATACCAATCAAATACCCTATTCATCATGGCACCATTTTCAATAATAATGATGCGCTGTATCGATTGTATGTCATCCCTGGATGAATTTGGTCAAAAGTGAGACGATAAATATCCTCAAATCAGTAAATCATGGCTTGCCAACTGGTCGAATCTCAACACGTTCTTTGCCTATCCAATGGACATTCGCAAGGCGATTTATACCACCAATGCAATTGAATCCTTGAACAGTGTCATTCGCCATGCCACCAAGAAAAGAAAAATCTTCCCAACCGATGAATCTGTGAAAAAAGTGGTATATTTAGCGATTATGGCAGCAAGCAAAAAATGGACGATGCCCATTCAGAATTGGAAAGCTGCCATGAATCGTTTTAGTATCATGTTTGATGAACGTGTAACCAAGTATTTTTAAAACCACATTTACACAGAATTATTTACACCCTCATTAAATAGTGTAATTATCAGTAGATACCAAATTTACAATCTTCAATGGCTTGCATTTTTTTAGTAGTTGACTCAGCCAACGTTTTACGTTGCTCTTGAATTGCAGGGTCACGAGTAAAAATAGGTAGTTCTTTAACTTTAGTCCGATATTCTGTTTCAATTTCATGACACACTTTAATATTTTCTATTGTTTTATTGACAAAATTTTCATCTACTTTTTTGTACTGATTTTTAGAAATACGTAATGTTTGACCATCATCAGATAAATGTAAGGGCATAGCAGCTAAACCATTATTAACCGCTAAAGTATCATCTTTTTTTTCCAATACGAGAGAACTTCCCTCTTTACCATTCACCACATTACTACGAGCAACCACATTTTCTTTAAGAATATAACTATCTTTACCCTCTTTAAAAATTTGCATAATGCGCTTTCCTTGCACATTTTCTAATTGCCAGTAGCCAACCATTTTGTCATGTTTATTACCACAAGCTGATAAAAAAACCGTCGACATTGATAATAAGATTACTAACTTTTTCATAAGTAAACCTCTGAAAATAATAAAGATTCTTCTAAGCACAACTTTTTATAACTATCACTAGTCGTTTTTAGGTTAAACTGAAATATATCAAAAAATAAATAAAATACATACATTTATTTTTAATTGAATTATTTCAAGTGGAAACTACACCCCAAATTTGCTAAATAGGTTTTCCAGCGTTTCAGTTATACAATGTTTTATGAGATCTGGACTAAATTCAACAGCATCATGAAAAGTTAGAACAACAAAATATCCGAAACTATTCCCAAAAGATGTCAAACAGGAAGCCCATTTGAAACTTTACTTAATGGAAAACGAATTTGGGCTGATAAGAATTTAGCCCAAATTTAACCTGACAGGCACAATAAAAAACGGGGAACTGTCAGATCAGTTTTGAGCTAGTATAAGTGAAGGGTTGTCCTTGTTAGCAGCAGTGTAAAAATGCCCCCTTGGTTATGGTTAATATAGCGGTCTTTTTGAACACTATCTGTACCCTATTCTTTTGAACTGGAAAGCTCTTCAGCCAACTGCTCAGCCTGTTCCAATACAGTTTCTGTAGCCAATAAAGCCATATCAGGTGGATAGCCATACTTCTTCAGCAATCTCTTCACGATGACTCTTAACTTTGCTCTAGCAGCTTCCTTGATCGTCCAATCCAAAGTCACATTCTTACGAATAGAATCAGTGAGTACGACTGCAAGTTCTCTCAATATGTCTTTCTGCATCAATTCTCGAGCACTGTCATTGTCTGCTACTGCTGAGTAGAACGCATATTCGTATTCAGTCAGGTTGAGTTCTTCAGCCAGTTTGTCTGACTCCTGAATTGTCTTAGCTAACTTGATCAGTTCATCAATGACTTCTGCTGCAGTAAGTACCTTGTTCTGATAACCCTTAATTGCTGAAATCAACATATCCATGAGCTTCTTACCTTGGGTGACACTGCGTTGCTCTCGTACCTTAATCTCATCACCAAGTAACTTCTTAAGTGTTTCAAGCGCAATGTTCTTATGCTTATAGTCTTTCATCTCCTGCATAAACTCATCAGAGAGAATCGAGATATCTGGTTTCTGAATCCCTGCAGCATCGAAGATATCTACCACTTGCTCTGTGACTAGAGCTTGGTCAATGGTTTGCTTTACCTTGGCTTCAAGCTCAGCATTACTTAAGCCAGAAATCTTGCCTGTACCATCACTAAACTTAGCAAGACGTGCTTTGACTGCTTGGAAGAATGCCACCACTGGTGCAGCTTCCATAGCATGTGGATGAGGTACAGCTAATGCGAATGCCTGTGACATCGCTGTGACTGCTGTCAGGAAGCGAGTCTTCCCTTCTCCTTGATCTACACCAAGGATATGCTCTTCCGCTTCTAAAATGATGTTGAGCTTACGAGAAGTATCTGCAGTGAAGTACTCTTGGTAGTTGAAGCCATGCAAAATGCCATCAAGCACTTCTAGCTTTTCTTGCAGGATCGTTGCAGCTTCATCCTGCACCAATGCAGGATCACCTTTACCACCTGCTTCTGAGTAAAACGATAAGGCTTCTTTCAAGTCAGATGCGATACCAAGATAGTCCACAACCAAGCCACCAGCCTTGTCTTTGTAGACACGGTTGACTCGTGCAATCGCTTGCATGAGGTTGTGACCTTTCATTGGTTTGTCGATGTAAAGGGTGTGCATACTTGGGGCATCGAAACCAGTCAGCCACATATCACGAACAATAACGAGTTTGAGCTTATCATCATTGTCTTTCATACGATCTGCTAAGCGTTGGCGCTGTTGCTTGGTAGTGTGATGTTTAGCAATCACCTCACCATCTGAAGCTGAGGCAGTCATCACAACTTTGATTACACCATCATTCAGATCATCACTGTGCCACTCTGGTTTGATCTTTACAATCTCGTTGTAAAGGTCTACAGCGATCCTGCGAGACATGCTGACGATCATGCCTTTGCCTTGGTTTGCATTGGCTTTAAGACGCTGCTCAAAGTGTTCTACGATGTCCTTTGCAATGGCTTTGATACGTTCTTTACTGCCGATCAAACCTTCGACTCTTGCCCACTTCGCACGTTCTTTTTGAGTTTGGTTTAAGTCATCTTCAGTAAACTGGTCATCAAAGTCTTCAATCAGCTCTTTGCCTTCCTCACTGATGGCAATCTTAGCTAGGCGGCTTTCATAGAAGATACGAACAGTTGCACCATCCTCCACTGCTTGCGAGATGTCATAGATATCTACATAGTTCCCGAAGACTGCAGGTGTGTTTACATCCGTCTTCTCAATTGGTGTTCCTGTGAAACCAAGGTAAGTAGCATTAGGAAGTGCATCACGCATGTACTTGGCAAAACCATAGACAGTACGTTTACCGACAACCTTGCCATCTTCATCTTTGACATCGACTTCCTTGGCATTAAAGCCATACTGAGAACGATGTGCTTCATCTGCAATCACGACAATGTTGGTTCGGTCTGACAGTTGCTCGTAGACGCTAGTGCCATCATCCGGTTGGAACTTTTGGATGGTGGTGAAGATCACGCCACCTGAACCCACCTTGAGTAACTCTTTGAGTTCTTCTCGGCTGTCTGCTTGTCGTGGTGTTTGTCTAAGGAGTTGGCTTGATGCAGCGAATGTACCAAAGAGCTGATCATCTAGATCATTACGATCTGTGATCACAACGACTGTTGGATTATCCAAAGCCAAGACAATCTTGCCTGTGTAGAAAACCATAGACAAAGACTTACCTGAGCCTTGGGTATGCCATACCACACCGGCTTTCTTGTCACCGACTGCTTGTTGCTGTACCAATTCGAGCTTACTTCTACCTTGATGTTGCATGGCAACTTCTGCTGATTTCGAGTCCGAGTTCACTGCAGACGCACGAATAGTCGAGAGGACTGCTGCATTCACTGCATAGTACTGATGATATGCAGCCATCTTCTTGATGGTCTTAATGGTGATTAAGCCATTGGTATCCTCGTGCTTCGTTGATTCATAGACAATGAAGTGTCGAATCATGTCGAGTAGTGTGACTGGATTCAGTAAACCATGAATCAGGACTTCTAGCTGTGCTTGTGTCTTCTTGGCTTTGGTTTGACCATTGTTTGTCTTCCACGCCATGTAGCGACTGTAGTCTGCTGAGACAGTACCTGCTTTCGCCTCTAAACCATCAGAGATGACGTTGAAAGCATTGTAGGTAAACAAGCTAGGGATTTGGCTTTGATAGGTCTGTATTTGCTTGTATGCGCCTTCTACAGTGGCATTCTCGTCTGTTGCATTCTTGAGTTCAATGACCACCAAGGGTAAGCCATTCACATACAAGATAATGTCTGGTCGTCTTGTCCAGCGATCTTCTTTGATGGTTACTTGATTGACGACAAGGAATTCGTTATTGGTTGGATTCTCAAAGTCAATCAACCAAGCATACTCACCTTGAGTGTTACCCTCTTTGCTCACCTCAATGTTAATGCCCTCAGTGAGCAGTCGGTGGAATGCTTGGTTATTACTGAGTAGATCAGGGGATTGAATATTGGTGACTTGCTTTAGTGCTTCAGTACATTTGTCTTGGCTTAAATGAGGATTTAAGCGTTGTAATGCATCAAGCACTTTGTCTTCCAAGATGACCTGCTTATAGCTTCGTAGAGGGTTAGTGCCCTTCGATTCAATCTCAGGTCCATACACATAGGTATAGCCCAATCCCTCTAGTTGCTCTATCGCCATCAGCTCAATGTCTGATTCGGTCATCTTAGTCACTTGATTATTTCCCCCTAAACTTATCCATATAACCTGGACTCATTAATTTTTTATATGATGTAAAGCTAAGAAACCTTATTCATCGTCCTGCACGTTATAGCCATACTTCTGCACAGCATTCTCAATAGCGCCCTCAAACTTATGGCAAACATATAGATAGAGTTCAGCATCTACCATCAGTACTCCAGGAACACCTAAACCATCATTGAGTGGAATCAGAGTCTTTTGTGAACCAATCTGAACTGTTGGTCGTTGGTATGAGCAATTCACAGTGACTTTATGTGGCGATCTATTCCAGTCAATTTTCTTGGCTTCCCACTCACGACTACCGCCCAGCAAGGTGACTTGAATCTTGGATTCAGTCGCTGTCTTATTCAGTTGTTTGTAAGAGACAAACTTGGCGACTGAACAAGGAGAGTGATAACAGGTTTCTATGACTTTACCTTTTTGTATGCCGCTATGATTGAATTTAGCCGGTGCTGCTTGAACGGTTGCAGCAAAGCTAACTACAGCAATCAAGCCAAATCCCATTTGAATCATGCGCTTTATCATTCTGTTTTTCCTCTTTGTTCTCTTTTACTTAATCCATCGGCACAGCGATCTTATTCACTTTCCAACTCAAACCATCACGAACCATTTTGACAGTGACGGCTTTGGAATCATTTGGATGTTGGATCACAACCTCAAAGTCACTGAATGAGGTATAGCGAGTTTTGTACTCTGCTTGATCTTCTTCTTTGGTTTCTGTTGTTGATGCTCCCTGTGATGAATGTGCTGCATCTTTAAGGTCTTTGCCTTGCATCATCATGGTCATCCCTTCAGGTGTGACAAAACCATCAATCATCTTGTCTACCATGGTAGATGCAAGCATGGCACCTAGTGCTGCGAAACCATCATCTTTATGGGTTGCCATCTCTTTCATCATCATGGCATTCATTTGATCTTTGAAGCTCTGACGCACACTTGGATAGTCGATGTACTTGGACACCTTTTCGCTATCACCTACTTGTGCAGCATTCTTGATGTTATTGATGGCAATGTATGGCGAAGCATACAAGTAGCCACAGATCACTACGACTAAGGCAATGATTGCCCCTATAATTTTTTTATTCAATTCAGCCCCCTGAATGTAAAAAAGGTGAAGCCATCAAATGACTTCACCTCAAATGTTATGCAACTTCTTCTGTTTGGTATTGGACTCTGACTTCGCCGCTCATCAGCTTAGGAAGCAAGGTATCTCGTAGTTGTTCAAGTGTTTGGATTTGCTTCTTGTTAGATGAAACCTTTTGCATCGAAGGAGTAATCAACAGCGAATACTCTTCAAGGTAGTCTAAACTTGGAGTCTTAAAAGAGATATTTAACATATCTTCTGGCTTAACCCTTTGATGACTGCCACTGGTTCCCGAAGCACTCATTGCTAATTCATCAATAACATCTCTTGAATTGAATAAGCTATACAAGAACATTAAATGAGATCCTACTTTAGGCTTCAAATTCTGAAACTCTGTTGAACATACATAATTATCTTTGACATCAGTTAATAACCATATACGAGGCACTCTTGGATTCAGCTTTGAGACTAAAATTGAGTTCTCACATACTCTGTACTTATTACTCAGAATTTCCGCACCCAATTCAATAGTAGGCTTTTCTCCTGAATCAAAAGCAGGCAAACTAAAATGATAGTATGTCTTAAGAGGATCTTTTGATGGGTTCACATTGTCTTTGATATGAGTAGCTATATCACTTACTAGTAAATCATCCCAATCCTCTTTCGCTTCCTCAATAAACCATTGACGAAACAGTGTTTCAGCCATGGCTTCCAAAGTCTTGTTCTGACAGTGCAGTAAGTCGATCTTGTCATCTAATGATGAAAGGATTGAGGCTATGGCTTTTTGTTCAGGGAGAGACGGAAAGCATATCTCTTCTTGATGAACATCATTACGGTTAACTCCAGGCACCGCACTTTTGTCACTAAATTTTTCCCAATCCAATGTTTGCAAAAAGTAGTAGATGAACTTTTTGTCATTCCCCTTAAAGTCGTTTACATAAAGAGATGTGTTTAATGGCCAAAATGGTACATCACTGAAAAAAACTGAACCAATGGTTCCATATCGGCCCGTCACAACACCTGATTCATTTACTTTGGCTTCATTATGAAAATCAGCAAAACCTGAAGAAGCAATGATGGGAACACTACCAGAAACACGAGATTGCTTTGGTAAGTCATAACCACGTTTTAGGGTAAAGAAGCTATCTAATCGCCCAACCTGCCACTCACTCATACAACCACCTTTGCTAAGTTCTCAGCAATGGCTTGGTTTAGCTTGGCTTCCTCAGCAAGCTGTGCTTCAAACTCTGCCTTTAAGCTTGTAAAGCGTACCTTGAAGTCGAACTCATCTTCATCATCAGCTAAACCAACATAACGACCTGGCGTCAGTACATAATCAAGCTCAGCGACTTTCTCAAGTGGTACAGATGCACAGAAGCCTGCAACATCCTCATACTCACCACCCTTGTTACGCCAATTGTGGTAAGTGTCTGTGATGAGCTTAATATCTTCATCAGACAAGACTTTGGTTCTGCGGTTAATCAGATGACCTAGGTTACGAGCATCAATGAACAGAATCTCATTGCTACGATCTTGGTATTGGCTTGAGTTAACACGGTCACGACGCATAAACCATAAAGCAGCAGGAATCTGTGTGTTCAGGAACAGCTTGGCAGGTAGGTTCACAATACAGTCGATGACATTGGCTTCTGAAACCAAGGCTTTACGAATCTCACCTTCACCACTGGTCTTAGAGGTTAATGCACCTTTAGCAAGCACAACGCCTGCCTGACCTTTAGGACTCATGTGATACAAGAAGTGTTGCATCCATGCGAAGTTCGCATTGCCTGCAGGTGGTGTACCTAGAGACCAACGAGCATCACCCACTAACTGCTCACCGCTCCAATCAGAGACGTTGAATGGTGGATTAGCAATGATGTAATCCGCTTTCAGGTCTTTGTGTGCATCATTCAGGAATGAACCCTCAGAGTTCCATTTCACATGCTCTGAGTTAATGCCACGAATGGCTAAGTTCATCTTGGCCAAACGCCAAGTTGTCTGGTTACTTTCTTGACCATAGATGGAGATGTCGTCCACTAAACCCTGATGCGATTCTACGAATTTCTCAGACTGTACGAACATACCACCTGAACCACAGCAAGGATCGAATACACGTCCTTTGTATGGCTCTAGCATTTCAACCAATAAGCTCACGATGGATTTAGGCGTGTAGAACTGCCCACCTTGCTTACCTTCAGCTAAAGCGAACTCACCTAGGAAGTACTCGAATACGTGTCCTAAAACGTCGGCAGAGCGATCTTTTGCATCACCTAGGGCAATGTTACCAATGAGGTCTATCAGCTCACCTAGGCTCGTAGGATCGAGATTTTGACGTGCATAGACTTTAGGTAGTACACCTTTGAGCTGAGGGTTCTCATTCTCAATGGCTTCCATTGCATCGTCTACAATCTTACCAATGGTGACTTGCTTTGCTTGGTTTAACAGGTATGACCAACGTGCGATCTCAGGAACGAAGAAGACGTTGTATGCAGTGTATTCATCACGATCTTCAGGATCAGCTCCTGCAAACTCTCCCTCACCTTCAACCAATAGGTTGTAGTGAGCTTCAAATGAGTCAGAGATGTACTTGAGGAAGATCAAACCAAGGACTACATGCTTGTACTCAGCAGCATCAATGTTCTTACGAAGTTTGTCTGCAGCTTTCCAAAGAATGACCTCAATGGGTTCTTGTTTGGTTTGCTTTGGAGTACGTGCCATGGAATTGTCCTGCAATGAATAGGTTATCTAGTTTTAGTTAAACCAATAGTACCCAATAATACGCTCGTGTGTAAGTATTGATACGTCATTTCTTGTCGTACAATTTAAGTATTAAAAAAGTGTAGCAAGTTGCTACACTTTTCAGACTAATCACAAACCCCACTTTAGCGATCGTTAAAGTGGGGGTATTTTCTAAACTTCTATCGCTTATTCATAGTGATTTATTTTTAAGCGTATTGATGGCTAAAAAATACAATAAAAATTAACTTCGATAAGTGCAAGGCGATTTTCTTCAAGTTTTGTGCTGTAACTGACAGTAAACATTGCTGCGTTACTTGCATAACAGAGACCCTGTAATTATTTTGCAACGGCAAAATTCGTTCAACAGTCTCCTTATCGGGACAATATAGATGCGCGACACGTTCATGAATGATATTGAGATCAATCGCTTTGTCTATTTTACGTATAAGATAATTTTTAGGAATAAACTCTTCTAGCGTAACCATATCAATTTCAGTTTGGGTGGTATAATTTTTCGCATGTGATAATTATAAAAAATTCTCACGTAAGTGTGAGAGTTTTATGAGCAAACTGAAAAGTGTAGCAAGTTGCTACACTTTTTCACTTTTCTGAATAAGCTGTTTTAAAAAATCTTCTAGTTGTAAAAGACTAGCTTCATCAATTTCTGAAATTTTAAGAGAGATATTGAGCTGTTTTTGATTCAGTTTGATATTTCCAGCAACCTTACCATCATATTCGATTTTTCTTACCACTGATGTCGTGGTTACTTTTTCTGGATCTTGACTCAATAGTTTTTCAGCATAAGAAGTAACTTTGCTTTGCTCCAGTTTTTTTTCTTTTAATTTCTCCCAAGCACCGAGTAAAGCTGTTTCCGCCTCCGAAAGTTGCTCTATATGATCCGATAAAAATTTCTTGAACGCTGTTGCAGCAGTACGACCGACTAGACCTGGCTCCAAATCCAGGTCATTCAACATTGCTTTAGGCAGCTTTTCATACGATAGATATTTGTACATATCTTCGCGATTTAAACCCAATGAATTAGCTAAACGTTGCTTGTTCTTCTTCAACTTTTCATCAAGTGAGTTCAAACCAATAAAAATTTCATAATCTGTCAGATCTTGACGCTTTAAATTTTCAGCTAGGGTTAACAAAGATGCTTCTTCATCATTAGCATCAATGATAATGGCTTCAATCACCGACTTGCCGAGTAATTGATGCGCCCGTAAGCGTCGCTCGCCTGCAATCAGTTCATATTTCAGATTATCAAGTTTACGCACTGTAATGGGCTGCAAAAGGCCGATTTCATTAATAGAATCCGCCAGTTCTTTTAATTGAGAATCTTCAAATACTTTACGCGGTTGGTTGGGACTGCGACTGATATCCTCAATAGGAACATTACGTCTAAATTCTTTTAGCTCTTTAATATTGTCTTTCTGTGCTTGCTGATGTTTTTCTGTATTTTGTTTCAATTTTTGAGCTAAAAGCTCTTTAGTGCTTGCCATAATACTCTCAGGTTTAAACTTTCGCTACAATTTCATAAGCAAGGCTTTCAAAAGCCTTACGTACTTTTGAATTTTTTTCTACTTTCAAAAGTGGCTGTTGCAGAATTGCTGCTTGATTAACTTTAGTACTTTGAGGAATGGTAGTTTGTAAAATTTTTCCAACCTGTTTTAAAGCTTCATCCCGAATCAATTTACAAACATTCTGACGTTCATCATGTTTAATCAGTAAAGCGCCTAAAAGCTCTAAATCTGGATTAATACGTTTTATCTTTTCAAGATGGTTTAAAAGATCTGTTACCCCATACAGTCCATATTGTGATCCAGATTCGATAGGGATAATGACATGTGTTGATGATGCTAAGGCATTACTGGTTAATAGTTTAAGACTAGGTGGGCAATCAATTAATATGAAGTCGTAAAGATCTTTTAACAGTTCTAGCTTGATGCTTAATTCTTCTGAAGGACGAGGAGCTTCTTCTTTAAGCTGGTCTTCAGTTTTTCCTAAATTTAATGAGCCATAAATTAATGATACTTTTTCAAAGTTTGTTTCTTCTTGTAATGCATCAGCTAATAATGAAATATCACCAACGAGTAATTCTGCTGAAGTAACAACAATTTCGCTTGGATGTTGGATCCCAATGTGTAAACTTGCGTTTGCTTGAGGATCTAAATCAATGACTAAAACTTTATTGCCAAGATTTGCAAGTTCAGAGGCTAGATGTACAACGGTCGTTGTTTTGCCACATCCACCTTTGTGGTTAGCAACCGTAATAATTTTTGCAGACATACGTGTCAGATGCTTCCGTATTTGAATGTTTAACAATATAAATAACTTTCACTCATCATACTATAGTTTTTAAATTTATAAATCTTATTTATTTAGGTGTAAAACAACTTAAAAAACTAATTTTTAAATAAGCTAGCTTAATTAATAATTAGTATAATTATTTATTTAGCTAATTAATAATTAAGACTGTTTTTTTGCTATATAAAACAAATGCTTATAATTTTAAAAGTGGAGGGCTTGTCACCGTAAAGTGGAAGGTTTGTCACTCAAAGGTGGAAGGTCTGTCACTCAAAGGTGGAAGGTCTGTCACTCAAAGGTGGGAGGTCTGTCACCGTAAAGTGGAAAGTTTGTCACAAGAGTGGAAGGTTTGTCACTACTATTTTTAAAAAGGTTATATTTTTTAAAAAACTCTTGCAAAAATAAATACTTAATTTGTTGATAAAGTTGGCTAAACAATCTTTAAGGGTGGAAGGTTTGTCACTATGTGTTAGCACCCTGTGGATAAATTTTTTTTATTGGATATTTCCTGATGATTATCTATTCATTTATACCTTTCAAATCTAATGAAAGGTGGAAGCCTTGTCACATCTAGGTTTCTATCTGACATAGCATACCTAAATTTGGAAGAAATAAGTGAAAATGGGTATTTTGAACTGTTAGTTTAGAGCTAAAGGTGGAAGGTCTGTCACTATATGGTGGAAATAATATATTTCATTCCACTTTAAGGACAATAAATCGTCAAAAATGCATATTTCTGATGACAAGCCTTCCACTCTTAGATTCTTGTGGTGAAAGTCTTGAAAGTTTTTCCACTTTTGTATATAAAAATAGAATTAAATATATAAATATCACGGTTATGACAGAATCAGAATCATTGCAAGAAGAATTGAATCATATTCCTTACTGTATAGGCAATATTCGTCATAATGGCGTTGTTAGCACTAGTAACCGCTTAATTCGCCCAATTGAGTTATCAGCCAATGAATATAAGGCGCTCCTATATGCAATGGCTGTTGCAAATTATAGTGAGAAAAATAGGGTAAATGGTGAAATCACAGAACAAACCTATATTTATCTGTATAAGGATGATTTGGCAGATTTACTAGGATTGAATAAACGCAATTCGATTAATGTTGCAATAGACCGGATTTATAAAGAACTTTCATCTAGGGTGGCTCATTTTATTATTGAGGAACCTACTGATGATGGTAAGAGAAAGACTAAAAAAGTACATTCTGTCGTTCCTATTATCCGTGAGTTAAGATGGGAAGATGATTCTAAAAATGCCATTCAGATTCGTTTTACCAGTGAGGTGTTACCGTATTTCACGCAGTTGGCTGGGGGGAATTTCACCACCTATCAATTGAAACATCTGTTTGCCTTGGATTCTGTTGCTAGTATGAGTCTTTATACGTATTTCATTAAAAATGAATTCAAGTACGCAAGCCAAAAGAGTTATGAAGTCCCAATGCTTTTAGAAAACTTGAAAGCTCTGATTGATATTAATGAAACTAAATATGATCGCTGGGTAGATTTTAGACGCTATGTATTAGATAAAATAGTTGCAGAAATTAACGAAAATACAGATCTACAACTAGAGTATGAAACCATAAAAAAAGGGCGCCCAATTGTGGGGGTGAATTTTAAACTGCATCAGCGTATTACTGATAAAACACTAAATGAAACTGCTGTAATTGAAAAAATTTATCTTGATGTTCCATTTGAAGAGAATGCATTAGTAAAAGAATTGGGGGCAAAATTCGATACGAATGTACGTTCCTGGTACATTTTTAATAATGATGAAAAGTATTCGCAGTTCAAGAAGTGGTTTAAAAAAATTGGTTGTCTCACTGACTCTCAAGCAAATATTGTTATTAATGACACTTTATTCCAAATGGATTTTGCTGAAGTTGGTATGAGCTTGAATGACTTTAAACGTAATATGAAGCATAAACTAAAAAATAATCCGGAATTTGTACAAAGTATTCGTGATAGGCTGAATGATATTTTTGGTAAAGAGCTTGTCTAAGGAAAAGTGTAGCAACTTGCTACACATTTTTTAATGTATCACTGAAGAATTCAAGTACTAAGAAAATTGGATACGGCGGATTCAAGCGGCAAGTGCAACAGTATAAAAACCAGACATAACTTCACTCGGTGTATACCAACCTAGGGTTTTTCTAGGACGATGGTTGAGTGCAAATTCTATCTGCTCTATTTGTTCGTTTGACACGTCATCAAACGATGATGATTTTGGCAGATATTGACGGATTAAACCATTCGTATTTTCATTTCTAGCTCGCTGAATAGACTTGTAAGGATCAGCAAAATACGTCTCTATGCCAGCATCAGTAATTCTTTTGTGTTCGGAAAATTCTTTGCCATTATCAAATGTCACACTATAAGCATGGCTCATTTGTAAACGATCTAATGCACAAGTAATCGTTTGAGAGGATTCTCTCGTTGACCCTAAATGAACAATATGTACATACAGGCTCTTTCGATCAACGAGAGTCAATAAAGCACCTTTATGATGTTTACCAATCACCGTGTCACCTTCGAAATCTCCTAAACGTTGTCGTTGATCAATGACCTGGTCTCGGCAGTGAATACTTGTTTTATCAATGATTTGCCCCCTACGATCCGTGTTTTTGTAACCGCGTTTTCGATATTTCTTCTGATGCCTTAAGTGTAGATGAAGTTTACCACCTTTTGATTTATCTTGATAAATGTACTGGTAAATCCACTCATGTGAAGGTACATCCAGCCAACCGCGTTGTGTTAAAGCACCTGAAATTTGTTCTGGTGACCAGTCCAAACCAATCAAATAATCAATATAAGCGAAGGCAAATGCTGTCATTGATGATGAAGGACGGTACCGTCTTTGACTTGCAAATTTAGCTGCCTGTTGAGCTCTATATCCACGTTGCCCAGTATTTCTTTTTAATTCACGGTAGATGGTTGATCGTGAACGTCCTAACTCCCGAGCAAGGGTAGCGATTGAACTTTTACTTTTCAAAGTAGCATAAATTTCGTATCTTTCATCTTGAGAAAGTTGGGTGTATTTCTTCATTGTGTGCTTTCCAATTGCGGGTTGAAAAAGTCTAATGATTCTATGAATACACCTAACTTTTTCAACTAACTACAAATGTGTTGCACTTGAGATTTGAATCTGCGTACAAAATATCTGTGTGTATAGCTGAATGAAAAATAGTTAAAAGAATAGATATTATTTTTAGATTTTACACTTTTGTTGTTCCTCATATATTTTTGCAGAAAAAAGTTTTTCAGTGCTCAAAAAATGGTGTGGTTAAGATAGGGAGATCAACCAAGTTTTAAGTATATAGAGTAATTTAGATAAAAAATTACTAAATATTTTTATAGCCTTTGTATAAAGCAGCGGATCATGAAAACTATTAAAATAGCCTAAGCTTATTAGCTTTGTTGTAAAAATTTACTCTGAGATGCTTCTTAAGCTAGATATTTGATGCTGTTGCGTCTAGCCACAAATGATAAGCTAAAGACCGTTTTAGCTAAAGATGATGACGATCAACTTGGCGATACCATTGATTTGTAAGTGTCCTCTAAACTCTATGCCAATCTTTTAATTTGGATCACTTTGTATGTCGGCAACTTTTGCAGTACACCATTTAAATAGGCATACAGATCTAGACCATTCAACTTTGCTGACTGGATCAATGTCATGATGTTAGCAACTCGCTGACCACTGCGCAGTGATCCAACATACAACCAGTTCTTACGACTTAAAGCCCAAGGGTGCATTTGGTTCTCCACCAAATCATTGTAAATAGATAGATTACCATCATCTGAATAGCGGCTTAAGGCTTGCCAGCGCTTTAGAGTGTAATTGATTGCCTTAGCGGTGGTAGAGCTTGATGGCACCATCAGATGATGTTGGTTGAGCAATTCATATAGTTGTTGCATCACTGGTTGACTATGCCGTTGCCGGTATTCGCAGCGTTGTTGCGCTGTACCGTCGGTCTTGTGCCTTAACTCTGCTTCTATCGCATACAATTTCTGAATCAGCACCAGTGCCTGTTCAGCAATCTGACTTTTCCCAGTGATATGCAGTTCATGGAATTTACGACATGCATGTGCCATGCAACCTACTTCAATGATCTGACCTGATTTGAAATGTGCTTTATAACCACTGTAATCATCACAGACCAGATGTCCCTGCCAGCCATTCAGGAATTCTTCTGCATGCAGACCTGAACGGTTTCTTGAAAGTCATAGATCACCCCCTTGCTGCAGCACCACCTGTTTTAAGGCATTGACCAGAGGTTCAAGTGTCTACACCACAGCGACCAATCCAATCTGACAGGGTGGATCTAGATAGATCTACACCTGCGCGCAGAAAGATCTGTCGCTGACGATACAGCGGTAAGTGATCAGCATATTTGGATACCAGCACATGGCTAAGTAACTCAAGTGTCGCAATACATTTATCGATCACATAGGCAGGCATCGTTTGCTGAGTCAGGGTGTCACATTGATCACAAACCCATTTACCACGCACATGCTGTTCTTTATAGAACTGCGCTGGTCTGAAATTCAATTTTTCACTGATATTCGCCGATACGACGCAGTGTGCACCCACAGATGTATTGCGTTGATGCAGATTCATGCTCAATACGTACGGTTGCTAAATGATCTGGGAGTAGTCGACGTTTATGTTTATTTATCCAATGAGCCGTAAAACACCCTCATTTATGGAGGTGATATAAGGCTCGATTTTTAATTCTAATGAGGTGATTGTTGTTGCTCGATGTATTGTTTAATAATTTCTAATGGCGCACCACCGCAACTTGAAGCAAAGTAACTTGGCGACCATAAAGAATCACCCCAAAGTTTGTTTTTAATTTCAGGAAAGTCTTTTCTAAGGTGGCGACTAGATAGACCTTTTAAGCTATTCACTAAATTTGAAATAGCAACTTTTGGTGGGTAATTAATTAATAAATGAACATGATCATCCTCCCCATTAAATTCAATCAATACAGCATCAAAATCCAAAGCCCGATATTGGCAATAGTCACCAACATAATATATATTAAATTGTATAAATTGCTGTGTATATAAGTACAATGAAATAAACAACTTACGTTTTCAAATATTTTTTATTGGAATTAATTTTTATTAAGATCGTTTAATTGTGGTCACATAAGTTTTTAAAAATTTACCAAATTATCACCAACATAATTTTGTGATGATTAATTAGGTAAACCGAATGGTAAAAAATCAGGTTGATGGAATTATATATGGCCAGCCTAGGCTTTTATCAGCATTAATTAACTGTATAACCCCCAAAAAAAATTAAAACAGACACTCACCATTAAAACTTAGGTGTAGCACGAGAGTTAAGCAGTATCCGTTACGATGATTTATTGAAGTCATTTTATTTCTAACTGCAATTGAGCAGGCCTACCAATGCAAGCCAGATGTAAACAAAATTTAAAAGCCGGTAGTGCTTTGCCTTGTTTTAAGGAATATAGCTGTAAGCGTGCATTATTTTCTTTTGTTGTTGGGTAACCTTCTAGTTTCTGATTTGCCTTGGCAAGTTTGAGTAGATTCGGCGTAATTTCTTTGTTTAAAAAATTAACCATATCTATTCCAAGTAAATGCCACATGTTGGCAGGAAACAGATCTTTGGCCGCATAGTAGAATTTTTCCAGATTCTGAATATTTTTCCGCGTTGAATGTAAACCTGTATGTGAAGCAGTTACGTGATTAATAAAGAATTCTAAGACATACCTAATATTTTCAGGTGACTTTTGATAGCAGGCTTGTAGATAGTTAAAAAAATGTGTGACCAATAAAAGGTCCTCATTAGTATCAATCATTGACGGTTTGATGTATTGCAGTTCGGTTATATGAAAAAGTCTTGGATTGTTTTTTCTAGATTTAAGTTGTTTGAGTTGGATTGCATTGTCATACCAATACTTGATGAGCTCATGAGATAGGCAAAGTTCTTGTGCTACGCGCTCCGTATCATATTTGTATAACTCTAATAAGCAGAGTGCCTTATAAAATAGATCAAGATCGATTTTAGATTCTGGAGTCGCGACAAAATAGTCAAAAATACAATGTTCTTGCGTTTGATTTACCTCTAATTCTGCATGTAGTGTGTGAGCATTGCTCGCTATCCATTTTTCTTGATTGTTTAGAAGGAGTTTACAGAGCGTTGTAGCATGCATTTCAAAATTGAATTCAGACTGATCATTGAGCGATTTTAGAAAATGTAACTCTTGTGTTGAATTGCTTATCCCCAGCATTTTCTTAACCAAACCATTGCTTAGTAATGGGCGATATTTGGAAAATTGATAACCTGCAATAAAGTAAGCTACATGAATATAACTTTTAAAGGTCTCGATGGGTTCGAGATGCCCCAAAAGATGTGCGATGATAATCCAATGATTTTGATCAATTGAATTACGTAATAACTCAGCCCTGAGCTGATTATATTCAACTTCCGTATAGTCTGTGAGGCTATCAGACAAAAAATGATAATCACATTTAAAAATTAATGCTAAATGATTTGCTGCAGAATGTCTAAATGAATGAAATGTATAGTGATGTTGCTTGAATAACTGATCCATAAAATTTTTAAAGGGTGCAGTCAGCATGTGCTGGCTGAGTTTCTTATTCTCATTGAACTGACTGAATAAATAATCATTCGGTTTTTTTGTTAACCGCTGTTTGACAACATATTGATGAAATTGTTGATACTCAGATGCTTTGAGTAAGCAATACACGGGCACGCTACGTTGCGCGCTGTCAGTCTTTAATCTGTGTTCATTGCCTATTTTTTCTGACCCATATGGCTTGACCAATAATGATATTCTGTTTAATCCTTCAGTATCTTTGATACGTAAACCAATCATTTCATTAATTCGCATCCCAGTTCTGTAAGCAAGCGTATAAATAAGACTAAGATTTTCATAGTCATGTTGAGAGATGATATTTTGTAGATGTGCTTGTTGAAGTTTTTTGATTAACAGTTGAAATGTGACTGGGCTGATAATACGTGTGCGTGGTCTGGTTTGTTGATCCAGCGTCTCTAAAGTGAATGCTGGGGCATCGAATAGTTGTTCTTGAAATTGATGAAAACGTTTGAGTGTTTTTACAATTTGAGCAGCCGATTTTTTAACAGTATCTTCGAGCAGACTTTCAGCAATACAGTTATTTTGATAAATCTGTGCATATATTTTTTGCAGGCGTGTTTCTTCATCGTCCTCAGAAAATTGATATTGTAAAGAATAGATTAGCCAAGGCTCACCAATTCGAGTGTAGTATGTGTAAATTGAGCTTTTGGCTAACTGGCTATTGTTGGAAATGATTTTAGCAAAAATTGTAGCGCAAAAATCAAATCTCTGAGCTAGCAGATCTATATCTTCTTGAGGTGGTTTAAAGAGACTAATTAACCACAGGGTGATTCGTTTACTGTATTCATTAAAGAGTTTTGCATTCTCCATACAATAATCGATCATGAGTTGATAGATTGGGGCATCTGTTTGGCGAAGACGAATAATTTTTAATAAGTCTTTATGAATTTTTAGTACATCTTTTAGTGCATCTTGATGTGTGCTGAATTAGCAGGAGACTTTCACTTGGGAGATTCTAGGCAGCTAACCGATAAAAGTCTTCTGCCATTTGATTTGGTGTCTTAAAATCCAAGCCTTTTTGAATTCTTCGCTGATTATAA